>JBBQGK010000039.1:0-31384 GCA_038322885.1 Bacteriovoracales bacterium
CAAGGAGTCTATGATGACATCTTCGGTGTCCTCAATCGATTGGGATCGAGCGATGAAAAGAAAAGGTACCTTGCTATTTTCCTCAATAGTCTACCAAGAACAGCTTCGGAAATGCGAGAAACCATTACTCGTCTGAGGGGCCTAGCTGGCGCTAGTGAAGCCGGAGAACTTGCTTATTTCAAAAATCTCGATCGAAAAATATCAGGGGTGACGGATCAACTCGAACAGGCCACGGCCGCAGGAAATAGCACAAAGATTGCTGAGCTGAGTGCAAAACGAAGCGCCCTTCTTCAAGAGAGAACGATCAGTGAGTACGGAAGAGATATTGAAATTAGAAGTATTTTTTCAGCAAACGCGAGTAATGCTGATTATAAAGATGCGAAAAAAATCCCCCACAGTTTGAATGACTCCTTCTCAGTAGACCTTCGAATTAAGACAGATAATGTTTCAGTTTGTCGCGGGAGTTATGCTGGTTCGGGCTCCGCTTTCTCTGCCCTCGCGGGTAGTTTTTTAACATTATGTAGAGGTGACGGCTACATCAGTCGAGGAGCTCTCGGTCGCTATCTAGCGGCACCAGGCGATGCTCTAAGATCAGGAACGTCTGTTGCTGGTTATGAGAGATTTAACCGTTTTGGTTTAAAAAATAAAGATGAACTCTCGTTGGGCCTCAATGGTCCTGTGAAATATACAGCAGAAGAAACTCTAGGAACAGGTGGCCAGGGTGGAGGGATTGAACTTTTTGTTTATCGCTCAAAAAAGAATCCTATTTCTCTCGATAAACTCGAAGGATCAGTTCGCATTCCTACGTGCCCGCGATCAAATTGCGAAGGAATTTATTCCATTCAAGAATCACTGCGCCCAGGACGACTCGCCAGTGAAAGTGATCCGGTTCGCTTCATTCAACATGAAGAGCGCCAGCTTAATATACGTGTAAAAGAACTTGAACCACGCATAAATGAATATACACAAGCAGCGAAAGCAGGAAATTACACTGACTTCAATCGCTTCCGAAGTGACTTTCCTGACTTAAGATCAACTTTCACAGTGAAACGAGAGGCCGAGTTAAAGCGAGAAGCTGCTCTCGCTGCGAATGGTGGAAAAATTGGTTTAGATTCAGAGGCGCGTTTGGCGCGAGATCTTACTGAGAGCGCCGACAACATAGGAAAGAGACTTCAGGATCGGCTAGGGGCCTTGGGTACTGGTGACATTGCCGGTGCGAAAGCCGCTTTCCGTGCAGAAATTGAAGGCTCTCCTATCTTGCGTGAACACCGCGCGAATCAGGAATTTATCCGCGCAGGGATGGAGCGTCTCCGCACACAGACTCTCACTCCAAGTGAGCGCGCTGAACTACTGTATCAATTAAATGTTCGAGCTGATCGAGAAGAAGATGTGGCCTTGGCGTTTAAGGCCCTTGATTATAAAACTGGTGGAGCAGTAAAGTTAGCTGAAAACTTAAGTTCGGCACAGAGAGCAGAACTTGAACGATATGCTCAAAACCTCGTCAGAGACGCTCAACAAAATGGTCTCGCTCTCCCAAGAGTTCCCGTTTCTCGAGCAGAAGTTTCAGTCATCCCTGCACCCATCACCCCAGATGTTAGTGCTGCTGCAACGAGAGTTCCTTTGGTAGAATCTGCAATTCCTGCAGCAACAAGTCCAGCACGGATCGCAACATTAGAGAGATCTAGTGCTCTCACCCCTCAAGCGCGTCTGGAAGAAGCCTCTACGGTTCTCCGGAGACCACTCACTCCAGCTCAACAAACTGCTGTGAGTCGTTCGCATGATGTTGGAGCAGGAACAGGTCGCGGATATTTCACCTACACTCCTGAAGAGATTGCTCAAAAAGGTTTAATCTTAAGAGAGGCCGGTTTCTCGGCCCCAGAAATTCGCAATCTGATTGAAAGTGGAGTCACCGGAAGTTTTGCAATGCCGTCAAGCCTTGCAAGACAGACAGAAGTAATTGCGGAAAGAAAAATTTCTAACTTAAGTTATGTTGACACGACTCCAGCTGAAATCACCCGTAACTTACGAGAGGCCCACCTCCAGTTGTTCCAGGCGGCCACAGGATACAAGGCCACAGCATTACAATCTCAGCGTGTTGATGATTTCATGGCAGCAGCTTCGGCCTATAGCCGAAGTGGTAATAATGGCGATGCACTACTCATGGTAAAAGAAGCTGCTCAGAGATCAACCCCAGCGGCAGTCCGAGCAAAAATAGAATCAGAAATTGAGTCGACTAGAAAACTAGTTATGGATTTTCCACGTAACCCTGACTACCTAGCACAGCGTGTGAGTGAGGAGAATCTCTTAAGACGATTTAATGATGAATTTCCTCAAACGAGTTCTGTCCCTGCAGCAGTGGTCGGTCCAGTTCCAAAATCAGTTCCACTTTCTCCTGCTCAAGATGTTGTTCGGCGAGAACTCGAAGTTGTGCGCGCGCATTCTAATAATGATTTTAATAATCTTGGTCTTAATAATACAGCACCGGGTGGTAATTCATCACTTATGGCCACAGTGATTACAGAATCTCGAAATATTGGACAACGTACTTCTGAACTCGCTCGTGCCTCAGGAAATCCAGAACTCTTTAAAACGGCGATGCTCGATCTTAATCGCGCCTCTAGCCCCGAAGCTTTCGACATGCTCCGAGGAGCAATAAGAAATGGAGCAAGTCCAGATGATATGCGTGCTTTTATTAGTTCAAAAATTGAGGCTGCCCGAGCTATCGAAATTGAAAGACCACGAAATGCACTTGCTGGTGCTGAAAGAATGGGCCTGACTGAATTACAAGCAAAACTTAACCGTGATTTCCCAGTTGGTTGGGTTCGTCCTGCGGCTCCACCGTCACCTACAGCTAGCCTTGTGGTAGATAGTACCCCTAGTTCTGGTGCAATAACTCGACCTATAACTTCTACAACTGTACAACCCCCGATCTCTACAACAGCAACCAGAACTCCGTCGGCAACAGTTCCTACACCTCAGGAGCCCCAACCTGTAGCTCCTCAGATAGAAGTTTTAGAAGTTGCTGATGGATCTCCAGTTTTCACTGTAGTGAGTGGAAACGCGAGCATAGAAAGTGAAAAATACTTCCAGAAAAATCGCGCAGCTTTTGTTGATGAATTTAAAAGACGTGCACGAAATACTTATGCGGGAGACCCAAATTACTTTAGATTAGAGAATTCAAGCCGAGAACTCCAACTAGCCTTTACTCAGAGTTTTTTGGGAGATGGAAGTGTTGCTAAAGAAATTGTAAGAGAAATAGGAACTCGTGGCGGATCTCAGGCCGTAAATGATCTTATGATAGCAATCGAGCGGGATAGTCTTTACAGTGTTTCTCGTGATCCTAGAGCTCGACGAAACTTCCAACAATGGATGGATTGGGTGGAAAAAAGTTATCCCGACATGCCGATGAAACCCTGGATGAAGAACTGGCGGACGCAAAATTACTTTGACCCGTCAACAATACCAGCTCAATAACTACCAAGGACGTGGAGTGTAATAACCCCACATTTTCTCGTGCACACTCCCCGATATGAAGCTCGGGAACCTCTGGCCGTGGGTTTTATACTCAGAGACAAGTCGTGCGTCTGTTTTAAAAATTTTCTCCCTGAGACGAATGAGTAATTTCAACTACCACCGACAAACTTTCTTTGAGTGATTTGCTCATGCCGCTTTTGATTCGATTATCTAAGCTGTTACCAGCCTAATGTATTTAATTCTCATGTATTACACCTAGTTTCCGAAGAATAAGGAAATATGGAGTTTTATATGGGTCTTTTTTCCATCATTGTTTTTGTCTTATCTTTTAACACTTTTGCAAACGCTGATACTTTGGTGGATAAAACTTCAACGTCTACAAAGATGAAATTAAGCAAAGAATCTGCGGAAAGTTTAAGACGAGTTGGACTTGAGGAAGGAAAACTTTTTTGTGGCCCAGAAGTTTTAGAAAATTGCCTCAGCGAAGTCGATCTTCGTGAGTCTGAGTTTGAGTCGCATTTAGTTAAATGGAAAGATGAGGGAGTCTATCATCGGATTTTTGATACCATCGGTAATTTTTCAACACAACAAGAAAAGATCCGTTTCCTAGCTCTCGTCCTAGCGACGCCTGAATCTGAAATCGCAGATACTGTTTCACGGGTACGATCATTTATCGAATTTGCGGTCGATAAAAAAATTAAAGCAAAATATCTCTCCGACATCGAATCCAAAATTCATGATCTAGATGTCATGAGAAAACAAACTGAAAAAATGAAGGCAAGCGTTTCAAAAAATGACGATTTAAATAAAATCGATCGTCAAAAGAAAGTCCTGCTTAAAGAAAAAAATCTTATGCATTATGGTAAGGAAGTTGAAATAGTTAAAGCGACAACATCACTTACGCATTAAATCTTATGACCAAGGATATGGAGTGTAATAACCCCACATCTTCTCATGCACACTCCCCTTCGGCGGACGATACTGATACGAAAACTTACAACGGGCCGGCAGAGAAATCAAAATCGAGTCTGTGCGACCATTGGTCTTCAAACCAAAATGCGTCCCACGATCATGCAATAAATTAAACTCAACATATCGGCCATGACGATGAAGCATGAAATCTTCATCCTCCGGAGTCCAAGACTCACTCATTCTCTTTCTCACAATCGGAAAATAAGATTCAATAAACTTTTCGGAGATATCTTTAACCATCGCAAAATCTTTTTCGACATCCCCACTTGAATAATGATCGTAGAAAAAACCACCGATCCCGCGCATCTCAATCCCGCGGTGGGGATTATTAAAATACTCATCACAATTTTTTTTCCACTCATCGTACTTCCCGTACGGAGTAAGTGCTTTTCTCCACGTTCCGTGAAAATGCGCAAAATCTTCTTCGTGAGGATAATATGGAGTGAGATCAGCTCCACCCCCGAACCAGAATTTTTCACCCTGATGAATCATGCGGAAATTTGCGTGAACCGTCGGGATGCGAGGGTTTCTGGGGTGAATGATAAGTGAGATCCCTGCCGCCCACATTTCTTCACCCGTTCCCGTGAGAACCTTCGCAAACTGAGGATCGATCGCGCCAAAAACGCAGGATGTGTTTACGCCTGCGTTCTCAAAGAGATCCCCTTCAAAAGCACGCGTGATCCCTCCGCCCCCCGGATTTCCTTTGTGATCAACCCGGGTCCAGGGATCTTCTTTCAGGTTAAGCTTCTGATCTAAAGAATTTAGTTCTTGAGTGATTTGATCCTGCAGTTTTTTAACGTGCAAATGGAACTGGTTTTTAAGATCGACAAGGTTCATGTTGCTAGCTTTCCATTGGCCTCATACAATGAATACATCTTCATTATTTTTAAGGCGAAAGAGTGTACCAAAAACTTATCATAAAATCGATCCGTCCTCTAGGAATGTTCCTTATTTTTTCCTTCGCTGCCCTTTGTGTCATCTGCTCCATCTTTACCCGGGATACCTTTAAATACCAGTTTCTACAAAAGTTTATCGAGTACACCATTTCTTTTGAGAACAGGTTTTATGATTTTCGCTCCAAAGCACTGATCGACCCGGACTTTCGAAGTAAAGACATTGTTCTGGTGAAGATTGATGACTACTCTTTGCAGAAAATTGGATCATTTCCTCTTCCTCGGAACAACTACGCTTTGATGCTCAACAAGCTAGATACCTTTGGCGCCAAAGTTGTCGCCTTCGACGTGCTTTTTCCAGAAAAATCCCCAGAACTCAAAGGCGGGATCTCTCCAGACTCAATTTTCGCAAAATCGATCAAGGATTTTCAGCACGATGGAAAACGTGTTTACCTCGCCTTTTATCTTGTGCCCGAGCAAGAGGATCATCTTGAGGAGGCCCCTATCGAGATGCTCAATGATGCTCTTCAAACACGCACGGTTCCAGATAAAGATATTTATCCGTCTTATATTGGTAAATTTACGTTTCCTATTCCTGAGCTCGTCCAAAGCGAAGCAGGGTTTGGAAGCATCACTACCCAGGAAGATGGCGATGGAATCTTTCGCCAGTACATGTTGATCTCAAACGTTGATACCATTTATTACGGCTCCCTTTCCTTCAATTCGTTTGAGGCCTTCACGGGTGAAAAAAATACGATCACGGTCTCGGCAGATCAGACCGGGGAGCTCAAGCTTGGTGATACCAAACTTGAGATTTCCGCCAGTGGAGAAACTAAGATTCGCTATGTAGGATCTGAACAACAATTTACAAATGTCTCGCTCTATGACGTGATCAAGGCCCGGGATGATGATCTAAAGATGAAAGAGCTTCTGGGCGGGAAATTGATCTTTGTAGGATCGACCGCAGTTGGTGCCCACGACTTCAGACCTTCTCCCATCGATCCCAAAATGCCTGGGGTCTATTCGCACATGAACATGACCCACATGCTCCTCACGAAATATTTTTTTCAAGATAACGAGGACTCGGTTCTCTATTCAATTTATTATCTGATTCTCGGAATGATTATCTTCATCATCGTTCAACATTTTGGGAATGCGCTCTTCGATGCTTTATCCATTGTGATTATCATTGCAAGCAGCTATTACATTGACCGCTATTACTTAATGCCGAAGGGCTATGAGCTCAAACTGTTTTATTGCTATTTTTGCTTTATCGCCTGCTACTCCTGGAACACTTTCATCGAATTCTACAGAGTCAATAAAGAGAAAAAACAAATCCGCGGAACCTTCGCTCGCTATGTTTCTCCGACCGTCGTGGATGAGATGTTGAAGGATCCGGACAACATTCATGTCGGAGGAACAAAGTTAGATATCACGTGCTTGTTTTCTGATGTGAGAGATTTTACGAGCATCTCTGAAAGCATGACGGCAACAGAGCTCGCTCACTCGCTGAATCTCTACATGGGTAAAATGACGGATATCGTTTTCGATACGAAGGGGACACTGGATAAGTATATTGGAGACGCCATCGTGGCACTATGGGGAGCGCCCCTTCCAATCGGAAATCACGCCCAACACGCCGTTGAAGGCGCGATCAAGATGATGAATCAATTGCCTGAGATTAATGAAGAGTTTAAACGCTTGGGTCGTCCACAATTTTTTGTGGGCATCGGTCTCAACTCCGGAGAGTGTTCAGTCGGAAACATGGGTTCCACCAGAATTTTCTCATACACCGCCCTTGGTGATAACATGAACCTCGGTGCCAGGCTCGAAGGCCTCTGCAAATATTATGGAACTCAAATTTTAATCTCTGAATACACTCTCGCTCGACTTGATCAGACCATTAAGACAAGACCGATTGATAAGGTCATTGTGAAGGGAAAAACGCATCCGGTGTCGATCTTTGAAGTGATATATCCTCTTCACAAAATGGCCCAGGATCCAGCTCTGCTTGAAAAATATAAATTGGCACATGAACTTTTCTTGCGAAAAGATTTTGGTGGGGCCAAGGAATTGTTTGGAAGTATCGAAGATGATAAGCCGAGTAAAAGATTAAAAGAGCTTTGCACGAAGTTTGTTGAGCACCCGGAATTAGTGATTGAAGGTTTCGATGTGACCAAGATGACGGAGAAATAAACGCGGCAATTTTTTTTATCCTTAATATGTTTACCTCCAGAACCCATCTTCAAGACAAGTAGCTATCATTTATCTAAACTGTGGAGATGAAGGAGTTCTGACATGAACCATCATGTACATAAAGCAGATATAAACAATTCTAGCACGTCTTTAACTGAATCAATCCAAGATCTCTTTTCTCAATATGGATTCATGCCACATGGACACTGTTACCTTTGGAAACCTCTTTTGATTTCCATTCATGTTGCTTCGGATGCGTTGATCGGTTTGGCCTACGTATCTATTTCATTGACCCTGTATAGTTTAGTCAAAAAAGCGAATATATCATTTAATCGTATCGTCCTTTGTTTTGGCGTTTTCATCGGTGCCTGTGGGCTAACTCACTTTATGGAAATTTGGAATCTCTGGTATGCCGACTACTGGTTGGCGGGATTTATCAAGGTCATCACGGCCATCGCTTCAGTCGGTACAGGAATATATCTTTATAAAATGAGACATTCACTTGTAGAGATTGCCCTCTCGGCCAAAATTTCTGAAGAGAGAGGTTTAGAATTAGAAAAACTCCACCAAACCAACAGTGCTGAACTTCTTAGAGTAAGAGATGAATTTGCGACCATGGCAGATCACATTTCTCAGCTTTCATGGATGGCCGATCAGACGGGACATATCTTTTGGTACAACCAACGGTGGTACGATTACACAGGATCTAATCTTGAGGAAATGGCCGGTTGGGGATGGGAGAAAGTTCACGACCCCATAGAATTAAAGCGCGTGATCAAGAGTTGGGGCCATTCACTCGCCACAGGACAGGTCTGGGAAGATACTTTTCCCTTAAAAGGAAAAGACGGCAAGTTTCGGTGGTTTTTATCAAGGGCGATGCCGATCAAAGATGAACATGGAAAAATTCTTCGCTGGTTCGGAACAAATACCGACATCGAAGATCAGAGAAATAATCAGATCAAGCTAAAAAACCTTGCCGATATTCTAAAACAGGCCCTCATATCTCGCGACGAATTCTTATCCATCGCTTCTCATGAGCTAAAGACTCCCCTGACAACCATAAAGCTGCAATCTCAGTGGCAGAAAAGATTAGTAGAGACGCAAGATGAGAAGGCCTATGAAAAAGAACGGATCAATCAATATGTTGATGAAATTGATTCCATGGTAAATAAGCTCGTTCGAATTGTAGACGATATGTTGGATATTTCTAGAATCAGGTCTGGAAACCTTAATATTTCAAAAGAAGAATCCGATTTGTCTGCAATTGTCGAGAGCACCTTGGCGAGAATGAATCGCCAATTTGAAATGGCCGGCTACAAGTCACCCAGTTTCCGAGGTGAAGCAGTCAGAGGGACCTGGGATACTATGAGGATGGAGCAAGTGGTTCAAAATCTTTTAACCAATGCGATTAAATATGGAAACAAAGGACCTGTTTCTGTAGAGGTGAAGAATTTAGGAGATAAAGCACTTTTATCCGTGAAAGATTCTGGGATTGGTATTCCAAAGGATTCTTTAGAAAGAATTTTCAAACGTTTTGAGAGGGCCGTAGATCGAAATGAAGTGAGTGGTCTAGGGCTCGGTCTTTATATTACTGAACAAATTTTGGAAGCTCACGGCGGTCGAATCTGGGTCGAGAGCGAATTCAATAAAGGTGCACACTTTTTTGTCGAGCTACCATTAATTCACTCGAGAAATTAAAAAAATACCATAAACATATTTCCGCTCACTCAAGAATGAGTAAGCGGAAATATCGTCACTAATCTTTTGACTTCGTTTTCGCTTTCTCTTTCTTCTTGTCTTGTTTTTCTTTTGTTGTCAGTTTAGGTTTGCCTTTAAGCTTTCCTTTATCCTGTCCACCTTCTCCGCGAGCCATAAAATCTCCTTGTCGTGTTTATCAACTAAGAAATTGTATCATATTACTTTGTATCTTTAGACTCTTTTTTATAATCCTCATCAAAACACCAATGTTTCCAGGAAAGTTTTCTCAGGGCCTCGCCTTTGCTCCCATCGAGATGATTCATCTGCGAGTAAACGATGATTTCAAGCTTTTTAAGCTTCACGTCCTTAACAAATCCGAGCTTTCTATCATTCCACAAACGACAGAAAAAGCCGCCGTAGTAGCGAGCATTATCCACTTTGTCCCCGAGGTTCAAATAAAACTTTCTCCAGTGCTCGTTGCCAACGGCTCCCGGAAAATCTTTGTCTTTTACTTTAAAAATATCACGGTCACCGGTAATCAGATCAATCTCTGAGTTATCTGTCAGCACCGCCGGAACTTCGACCCAGATGTTGTCGAGTTTTGGAAAAGGAGCAAACATGTTCCATTCCTGATAGATGTGAAGGTTCCTCGAGATGGTCTGGAAAAAAGGTGCCTGAATGTTCCAGCGCTTAATTGTTGTGAGGTTCCACATGAGAACGGTGAGAAATAAGACCCCTCCCGCAATCTCAAAAAACCAAATGCTTGAGCGAAAAGTTTTTTTATGTTCCGTAAAATTCAAAAACTGAGAGAAGTGAGACATGAGGGGCCTGTGGCCCGCCACCCAAACATAAATCGGGTGCATGAGACTTTTGAGGGGAGAAAAAATCGGTAAAAGAATTCTGTGAAAGGGAGATTGTTTTAAGATCGCTATAAATCCATTCTCATGAAAATGCTTTTCTCCCTGCTGATCTTCTACTACCCATGAATTATTTTTTTGCATCAGTTTATAAATCGCCGCATGATCCTGAGCAATTTCTACTTTCGCTTCTGGTAAAAGAAAAAATTCACGAATAATGCGCGCAGATTTTTCACAGAACCTACACTCTCCATCAAAGTAGATAGTGAGGTTGCCGTAACCCTTCTTTCTGAAATGGCCAATCAGCCTATCCCAAAAAGGTCCCGGAAGAAAAATAAGCCACATCACAATACACGTATAAGGAAAAACCCCGATCCACATCGTAAGAATAATTCCGAGATGAAGACCAATCATCGACAGCACCACAAACATCCTGACCATCCACCAAAATCTTCCGAAGGCGGCGGAACCGATGAGGAGAAGTGGAGCACCCCACTCCAAAAGAATCGTCACAATCGTCATGACTTTTTGCAGCCCCGTGAACTGTCTGATCCATGTGCCAAATCCTGTGGCAAAGATATCAAGCCTCGAAGCAAAAAAAAGGGCCGTGAAGTCCACGCGCCAGATCGCATGGTCTTTTAAGAGGTAACTCACAAAATAAATACAAAAAACCTGAAGAAAAAAAGTTAGTCCCCAAGTTGAAAACCATTCTTCCTCATGAGGTATTTCTTTTTTTCTCTCCAAGGCCGAATCGATTGAGAAAAATTTATTAAGAGGTAAGAAGATGGAAATCAAAAGCAAAGCACGCAGGATGTCGTCTCCTCCGTTATTGATGAGCCAGTTACGGTTGTGAATAGACACGTTAAAAATATAGGCCCCAATCATCGCCCAACGAGTTTTGTATCCCAACATGATCATCACCGCAAAGAGACAGTTGATGATAAAAAAGATCGCCGCAAAGATGGTACTTCCGTTAGCGAGCAGAATGGAGAATGACCACGGCATGGTGAGCTCGTTCAAAAAGAGATTCCGCGGAACGAGTCCAATGTCGGTGTAAAAGCTCGTGAGATCAGTCATGCGATAGATCGAATCCACCAGGAGGATGACACCAATCAGAGCACGGTAAAGAGCGAGTGAGCGGTAATCGAGAGCGAGAGTTTTTTTAACTAAGCGAAAGAAGACCATGGACTCTCCTGAAAAAGCTGAACAACTCCTATAATTGTAACGTAAATCATGACTTTTTCGAGTCTTTCGACTAAAGTTTTCCTCTCACAAACACTTTTACTTTTGCGCTGCAAAGGCCATGCATGCTCTACAAGATTCGCGATGAAATCAATCAGGACTATGACATCATCGTCATCGGATCTGGTCTTGCTGGAATGACCGCCGCCAATATCTTGGGCCGCAATGGGCATAAGGTTCTTCTTCTCGAGTCTCACAACAAGCTTGGAGGCTTCGCGACCTGGTTTTACCGCGATGATCGAAAGCATGTTTTTGATATTTCTCTCCACGGCTTTCCCGTCGGTATGATTAAAACCTGTCGCAAATACTGGAGTAAAGAGATCGCCGAATCGATCGTTCAGCTTCACGACGTGCGCTTTGTGAATCCGCAGTTCACTTTGCAGACGACCTTCACCAAAGAAAATTACACTCAGATCATGGTGGAGCATTTCAAGGTTCCCAAAGATGTCGTTGATGGTTTCTTCGCTCACTTAGCGAGTATGAATTTTTATGATAATTCGCAGGAAACAAACGGCCAGATGTTTGAACGTTTTTTTCCGGGCAGAAATGATGTGGTACGTTTTTTAATGGAGCCCATCACCTACGCCAATGGCTCGACTCTTGAAGATCCGGCCATCTCCTACGGAATTGTCTTCTCAAATTTTATGAGCAAGGGTGTCTACACATTCCGGGGTGGAACGGATGTGCTGATCGAGAAGATGAAAGAAGAACTCTTGAAAAACAATGTTGATATCAAGATGCAGACCAAGGTCGAAAAAATCATCGTTGAAGACGGTAAGGCCCAAGGCATCTTCTTGAACGGAAAAAAAATCAAGGCCAAAACAATTTTAAGTAATGCCAACATTCGCTCTACGGTTTTAAACCTTGCCGGCGAAGAAAATTTTTCTGCTGCATTTGTTGAACAAACAAAAGCTGTTCGTTTAAACTCTTCAAGCTGTCAGGTCTATATTGGTCTGAAAGAAAACGAAAAAATCCCTTACATTGGCGAGCTCGTCTTCACCTCCAGCTACCCGGTCTATGATCCCGAGCGCCTCCTTGACCTTAAAGTTTCCTCGCGCACGTTCTCCGTTTATTATCCCGACATCTCTCGTCCCCAGGATAAAGCGGCCCGAGTAGCGATCGTGTCCTCCACGAACTGCCGCTTCGTAGATTGGAAAAAGCTCTCCCCTGCTGAGTATGATTCAGAAAAAGAATTCATGATCGAAGAGACCTTGAAGGGTTTAGAGAAATTTATCCCAGACATTCGAGCAAAAATTGAAACCATCGAAGCGGCCACACCTCTTACGGTTGAACGCTATACTCTTCATCCGCAGGGTGCCTCTTTCGGAACTAAGTTCGAGGGCCTTGATGTGTCGATGAATCTTCATAAAAATCTCCCGGGCCTCTACCACGCAGGATCGGTCGGTATTATTATGTCTGGCTGGCTTGGGGCCGCGAACTACGGTGTGATCCAGGCCAATGCGATTGAAAGCTATTTACTCAGTGAGGAAAATCATGCACGACTTTAATGGACAGAATGTCATCGTAACAGGCGGGACTCGCGGGATTGGTGCGGGCATTACAGAATCTTTTCTCAAAGCTGGAGCGACAGTTGTAGCGACGTATTCAGGAAATGATCACGCCGCTCTCGCCTTCAAAGAAAAAAATATTCAATTCGGTGAACGGCTCATCTTGAAAAAATTCAACGTCGCCTCAACTCTTGAGGTCGAAACATTTTTTAAAGAAATTGAGCCTCTCATTCCGAGCCTAGAAGTCTTAGTCAACAACGCCGGTATCCGCCGCGACAGCATCATTCCGAGCATGATGGAATCTGATTGGGATGCCGTGATCGATACCAACCTCAAGGGAACCTACAACATGACTCGTTTTGCGGTTCTCATGATGATGAAAAATCGCTACGGCCGAATTGTGAACATGAGTAGTGTCGGCGGTAAGCTTGGTCTCCCTGGACAGGCAAACTACGCCGCTTCAAAAGCGGGCCAAATCGCCCTCTCCCTCTCGGTTGCTAAAGAAGTCGCTAAACGTAACATCACCATCAACAATGTTTGCCCCGGTTTTATTGAAACAGAACTCCTCGCTGATCTTCCTGAAGAGCAAGTCAAAGAATACAAATCTCAGGTTCCCATGAAGCGTTTTGGAAAAGTCGAAGAAGTCGCCCATGCGGTTCTCTTTTTTGCCTCAAAAGGCTCATCCTATATTTCTGGAACGACCCTTGATGTCTCCGGGGGTCTCTAATGAACCAAACGATCCTCGACAATATTCCTCAGCGCGATCCCTTTCTTTTTATCGAAGACATCGTGGACCGCTCACCAGACTCCATCACAACGTCAAAACAACTCACGGGCCATGAAGATTTTTTCCGTGGACATTTTCCAGGACAACCCGTTTTTCCTGGAGTGCTGATGTGCGAAGCGGTTTTTCAAACAGGTGCTCTACTCATGAGTCTGCGGGGGGAAGGAAGCAGTGATAAAACCGCCCTTGTGACCCGGGTTCAGGGAGCGAAGTTTAAAAACATGGCGCGCCCTGGAGATCTTCTTCACATCACGGTTGATTTTATAGAGATGCTCGCCAACGCCGCCTTTATGAAAGGCAAGATAACTAGTGCGGGCAAGACGATCATGACCATCGAGTTCGCCGCGACTCTTGTTCCAAAGGCAGAGGTTTAAGCATGGATTTTCTGGGATTAAGTGGAAAGACATTTTTCATCGCAGGAGCTGCTAATAAAAAAAGTGTCGCAACCTTTTCTGCCAAGACTTTAATTGAGGCGGGGGCAAAGTGTATTTTCTCTGTTCAGTCAGAAACTCAAAGCGAAACGGTAAAAAAAATCTTTCCCGACTCTCCCGTCATCATCCTGGATGTAGAAAAAAAAGAAGACCTCGCAAAACTCTCAGACGAAATTAAAAAACATACAAACTCACTCAACGGATTTCTGCATTCTTTGGCCTTTGCCAATTTCTCCGAGGGACTTAAACCCTTTCATGAAACTAAGCGCGAAGACTTTCTTCAAGCCGCCCAAATCTCATCGTTCTCGTTAGTGGAAGTCGCAAACTCTCTCAGAGATCTCTTCACCAAAGATGCTAGTATCGTCACAATATCCATCTCAAACACCCGGGCAACTTCTTACGGATACCTTGGCCCCATTAAGGCGATGCTTGATGCCACAGTTCCTTTTCTCGCGAAATCTTTATCCGAGAATTCTTCGGTTCGCGTGAATGCAGTTGGAGCTGGGCCACTTAAGACTTCGGCCTCTGCGGGGATCCCTGATTACATTGATAACTATCTTTTTGCTGAGGCACTGACACTCAGAAAGAGTGCTCTTGAAACTCAGGAAGTCGCCAACACAGTCGCGTTTCTTCTCTCTGAGAGAAGCTCAGGCATCAACGCAACGACTGTTCTCGTAGATGCAGGAATTAGCTGCAATTATTATGACCAAGATGTCGTGAAGAGCTTTGCGAAATCGAAATAATTATTCTGCCTGAAACTTAAACGGTTCTATTCGAAAAAGTCCGCTTAAGCCCCTCTTCAATTGAGATCTTAGGATTGTATCCGAAATCCCTCTTTGCCTTCGCGTGAGAAAAATAGTGAGACTTACCCAGATTAAGCGCCACAAATCTCGTCATTGGCGGTTCTGGTTTTTGCACACCCAGGATCTTCCAGACTTTCTCAAGAACCCAGCCCAAACGGTAAGCGCGAGAAACGTCGATTGAATTCATCACGGGTTCAACTTTCACGTAACCAAGAATTTGATTTATGAAATCCCAAAGTTTCACGGGACGCTCCTGCCCAATAAAATAGGCCTGTCCACACACCGCAGATCCTACTGTTAATTTCTCAAACGCCTGAACATGTGCAACGGCCGCATTCTCAACGTAAATGATATCCACAAGATTTTCTCCATCACCAACGATGCGAAGCTTCCCTTCTCTGCCTTTTTGGATAACTCGGGGAAAGAGATGTGGATCTCCCGGTCCCCAGATCAGATGGGGACGAAGAGCACAGGTTAAAAAGGCTTCAGAATTTGTGGCGAGGACTAACTTCTCAGCTTGGGCCTTAGTTTCCGCATAAGGAGTCAGATACTCTTCCGGGTACGGAGTTGTTTCATCAACTCCGAGAAGATCATCTTTACCAAACACGACCGATGGACTTGAGGTATAGATAAACTTTTTTACTCCGTATTTTTGCGCTATCTCTAAAAGATTTTCAGTTCCTTTAACGTTTATATTTTCATAAGTCTCATATTTTCCCCAGACTCCTGCCAGAGCAGCTACGTGAAAAACTACATCAAAACCCTGAACGAGAGCGCGATCAATATCGGCCTTATTGGTCAGATCACCCTTAATGGTCGGGACGGCAATGTCTTCCAAATGAGCATAAGTATGGCGAGAAAAATTCGTCACGAGGTATGTGGGATTTTTTAAAAGTTCTTGAATGATGTGAGTGCCAAGAAAGCCCCCACCACCGGTCACGAGAATACGCATACGTGAATCATATCCTAAAAATTAGAAAAGTGAGTCTGACTTTTTAAGCTCATCCCAGAATAAGGGAAGAGTATCAAAAACCAGGGAGCCAACCAAGATGCCGATGAAGAGTCCCGGAAATCCGAGGATGAGGGCCCCAGAGAGGACGGTAATGAAGCTCACAATGGCAGGACATCTCGATTCACCTAAACCAGCAAGCCATGGCCTTAGGATGTTATCGATCACTCCCGTAAAGCAACCAATGACAAAAAACGCAATCGCCGAAGTCGTATCACCTTGCATGTAGGCAAAGAGAGAGAAAAGAACAATCACAGGAGCAGCTCCGATCACTGGAATAAACGAAAGGACCAGAGTGATGAAAAAGACGAGAAAGAACTCACCGTAACCCGCAATTGATACCGTGCTCGCGACAATCGTCGCCTGTAAAACTCCTGTTGCGAGATTTGAAATATAAATCTGCCGGGAGTCATCGATGTAGATCCGAACGAACTGCTTCATTCGTTCTTCTGAGAACCCAAAAAGATTTTTAAAAAAGTCCCGCAGGTCCTGAGCGTGACAAAGAAAAGTATGAAGACAGAGGACCATAACCAGGAATAAAAGCAGCAACTCTGGAAGAGTCGCGGCAAACCCTTTGAAAAAATTTAGTAAAAAATTCGTCACTGTCTCTACGTAGTGGTCAATCTTATCCACCGTCAAAAAGTCCGCGTGATTTATATGCGAGGTAAATCGGTGGATATAGCTTACCAATTCATGCCGAAACGTCACGGCCAGTTGTTGAACGTCCTGTCCTTTGAGTTTAGGGCTGTTCGACACTCTTTCAAGCTGCTTTGTGATCGCCACTGTCCCTTTTACAATAAAAAACAAAAGTGGAATGGAAATAAGAAAGGTGAAAAGACTTGTGAGAAGTAAGGACGCTTTCTTGCGCCCAAGACCGCGGGCCTCAAGCATGAGTAAAACAGGATAAAGTGCGAGAGCAATAGTCGCCGCAAAAAAAATCGACATAAAAAAAGGTGAGATGAAAAATATCCCTAAAAAAACAAAGAGAACGATATAGGCAATTTTAGCAGCTTTTTGCTCAGCTTTTTTAGACATGAAATCCCTTTTTTCTACTTGCCCAGTTTCCGAGCTTTATTTGATCGACTTTAATGTTGTGACGAACATCCACGGGAAAACTAGAGTGCAAGAAAAAATCGTGAATATGACCGGAAGATGAATCTCTCAAGGCCATATTTTTCAACTCTTGAAAAAATTCAACCGATCTATGAGTCTCCCCGTCCCACCTCTCAATGACAAGACCAGGACGAATAGTCCCTTGAGAATTAAGTTTCACTAAGGCCACCCGACGAACAAGTGGATGCCTGTTAAATGGTGCCTCTACTTCGAGAGGATAAAAAATTTCTTTCTCCGTCTGGACCCGATGGGACTTTCTCCCAAGAAACCATAAGCGATTTTCTTGATCGAGATAACCGAGATCTCCCATTCTATGCCAAAGAACTCCATCATCATAAATTTTTGCCTTGGACGTCTCCAGAGGCATATCGAAATATAAAGAAGTGACCTGTGGCCCGGAAACAACAATTTCTCCGCGCTGGTTATTTCCAATTTCAACCAAAGAACTTTCCGGAATATCCGAAATATTAATGATTTTAATTACAATTCCGGGTACGGCCTTACCCACACAAGTGCCGAGTCCCTGCTCACTTTTTGACTTCAAAACTTCTGAACCCGAGATCAAACTCACCGGCAAACACTCAGTTGCTCCGTACGGGGTAAAGGTATCACCATTGGTTAAAATCTTTTTGAACATCCGGTGAATCTCAAGCCTCACGGGTGCTCCGAACATCACGACAAACTTCACACTCGGAAGTTGGATGTTATGCTTCAGGCAATAGAGTCCAACTCTCTCCCAGATCGCTGGAGATCCTGCGACAAAACTTGCCTGGTGCTTTAAGATAGTATGAACAAGTTTTTTTGGATCACACTGAGCGGGTTTTGTTGGATCCATATCGGGAATGACCGAAGTCATACCCATGGCGAGAGTGAACAACGCAAAAAGCGGGAACGCCGGAAGATCGGTTTCTTTCTCAGTCAGGTTAAACATTGTCTTGAGTGCATCGGTCTGAGCATTCATGATCCCATGAGTGTAGAGCACTCCTTTAGGAATGCCAGTTCCTCCACTGGTGAAGAGAATCGCCGAAGGATCATCGACGGTTAGCTCTATCGCCTCAAAATTTTTATCAAAACTTTTTAGGTTTTCATAAAGGTGGTGGGTCTTTCCGCCAACAGGATCAAGACTCACTTTGATTTTAATCGTCTTAAATGAATCACGAAAGATCCGTCTGAGCCAGTGAACCTTTCCGATTGAAACCAAGGCCTCAGGTCTTACCTGTTTAATTGAATGAAGAAGATTTTTTATTCCCATACCGGGATCGATGAGAACCGGCACAGCACCAATCTTAAAAAGGGCGAAAGTGAGAATTGAAAAGTCGAGCCTCGGAGTCACAAACAAAAGAGTGCGCATGCCTCTTTTGATTCCAATGTGAGTAAAAAAATTCGCCATTTGATTGGAGCGTTCTTCAAATTCCGAAAATGTGTAGAAGGTATCACCGAAGACCACAGATTTTTTATTCGGAAATCTCTTCGAGATCTCCGTGATTCGAAGAGAAATATTCACTTGATAAATTCCCAGATGCGAAGACTCACATCTTCGAGTTCATCCTCAAGCACGTAGTGTCCAGCATTCGCATACCAGTGGGCAGAGGCATCAGGAAAGATTTCCAAAAAGCGCTCAAAGAAATGACGATCAAAGCAGAAGTCTCTACCACCCCAGAGGATGAGCTTGGGCTGAGGCAAGGATTTGAGCCTTGATTCAATATCGGCAAGAGTTTTAAAAGTTGGGTGATCTTTCTCCATCGGAATATCTTGCACGAAACGCGCGACTGCGATCCGGTTATCCCAAGAGTTATACGGAAGAAGATAGCCTTCCTTCACTTTCTTCGGCAGAGTTTTTTTGGTAGTCATGAAAGTCGCGGGCCACGCGAAGAGATTAAACTTCCGAGATAAAAACTCTCCAAACTTACCCTGACGCAAAAGATTGATTCGTGCAGGGATATGAATATCAGGAAAAGCTGCGGTATTGAGAATCACGATCCGGTTAAAGAGCTCAGGGTAACGAGTCACAAGCCCAAAACCAATTGCCCCACCCCAGTCGTGAACAACAAGAATAATATTTTTTAAATCAAGAAAGCGGATCAACTGGTAAGCGTTCTGAATGTGTTGCTCAAGAGTATAATTGTAATCTTGGGGCTTATCAGAGAGGCCACAACCCATGTGATCCGGAACAACGGTTCTAAACTTCGGAGAAAAAGTTTGTACCAAATTTCGATAGTAAAATGACCAGGTCGGATTTCCATGAAGCATGAGGATCGGCTGCCCCTTGCCTTCATCGACGTAGTGTAAGTTATTGGCACCCAATTGCAAAAAATGAGACCGAAAGGGATAAAGAGTATCAAGACCCTTGAGTTTTATTTCTGATCGAAGGTCTTTCATGTCCACTCCACTCCAAGCATCGTACTGGTGAGTCCACTGCCGATCCCTAAGAGAGCGATTTTATCGCCAGGTTTAAAAAAATGATGTTCGGCCGCTTTAACTAACGTGAGAGGCAAGGCCGCAGAGCCAGTATTTCCGAATTGCTCAAATGTTTGATAATCACGGTCGAGCGGAAGACCTAGTTCGTTTAGCATCAGCAAACGGTGGGCAACTCCCACTTGGTGAGGAATAATTTTATCGACGTCACTGTTTTTCCAGTTGAGCTCTTTCATCGTGAGCTGCCAATTCTCACGGGCAAGTTTGACTCCCGCATGCATCAGGGTCTCAGAATCAGTTTGCATCATGAGACCTTCGGTTGATCCATCACCCTGGCAGAGTTCCACTGCACTTGAATCAGTGAGGGTTGTTCCTCCTAAGATTTTCGGGGCATTTGGTGCAAGATCAGCGTGCGTAATTAAGAAGGCAACTCCAGCAGAACCAATGGTGAGGTTTGCCATGAAGGGCTTAATTTTTTTTCTATTCATCTCTGGATCGGTGCAGAGAAAGTTTAGCGTTTCTTCAATCAAGGGACCTGAGTTTTCTCCAGAGACGATCAAGGCCGTTTTAATCACTCCTCGCTCAATCATCTGTCCCGCCATCATGATGCTTGAAAGCACACCGAGGCAAGCGTTTGAGAGATCCGAGATCATACAGTGAGCGGAGAGCTTTAAATTATGATGAACCTGAGCGGCCGTAGCAGGTTCTAAGAAATCGCGACAAACGGAAGCGTGCAAGAGCAGATCAATTTTTTCACGTGGAAAATTTTTAAGAATTTTTTCAGCGGCCTTGGAAGCAATCGTTGATGGACGTGTTCCCTTCGGCCAAAAACCACGGCGCTTGATACCAGTTTGAAGTTCAAGACGTCCTTCAGGAAGTTTCGCGCGCTCATATAAGGGACGCAGGCGTTCTTCAATTTGATCAGAGGTTAAAAAAATCTCTGGCTCTTCATAGGCAAAAGAATGGAGTCGCAGGAAATCAAACTTCATGCCTCACTTCCTTGCATCAGACCATGGAGATTTGCCATCGAGATTCCGGAGAGGATCGATCCCACGATCCCTAAGAATCCTTGGTCAGTGCCGATGATAAAGAGATTCTTAAGAGGAGTTCGTCCGTCGCGGGTCTTATCCACTGAACCGTAGACCGTGCCATTTAAATGCCAAGTGTAGCGCTCGATAGTGGTAGGAGAAAAAATATCTTTAAAGATGAGGTCTCCTTCAAAGTTTGGAGTTATAGACTTAACGAGATTCAGGGCACTCATCCCCACTTTCTCTTTCATCTCAAGGTAGGCCTCGCGTGAGAGTTCCTTCCACTGTGGATAGTTCGCCATATAGGTCACGCGAACTGTCCCTTCTCCATTTAGATTTTGAGTTTCGTAGTTATCTGGGAAGCAGACCACGGCCGACGTTGCATCAAAAAAATTCTGAGCGCGGCGGTAAGAATACGTTGGAGCATTGTTATAAAAGATGATCGTTGAATCATTTTGAGTGAGAGGAATTTTTTTATTGAAAACAAAAATACTCTCCAGAAAAGTCATGTGACCGGTTCCTGGATTGATCAACGTCTTGAGCGCGGGAGTGACCTTCACTGTTTCAGGATAGCCCATGCTTGAGAGGATGATCTTTGCGTGAAGCTCTTCTTTATCCGTCCTCACACCAATCACTTCTTTCTTTTCATTCACCAAAATTTCTTCAACCGGTGAGCGAAAGCGAATTTCTCCGCCAGCGTCTTCGAATTTTTTTAAGAGGAGCCCAATGATGGTGCGAACTCCACCTTCAGGACGAGAGAAGCCTTCAAAATAGAGAGATTTAAACATGATCACAAATTGAGCGAAATCCATGTCGTCTTCCCATGCTGATCCGTAGATCAAGAGTGGGCAGAGGATCATCTCTATTAAGAGCTCGTCTTTTAGGAATTTTCTTAAGACTTCACGAGAAGATGAATACCCAAGATCCAAGGATAGTTCATTGAAGGTTTTTACTTCCTCCACAAGCTTCAAAAAATGATCGAAGTCGCGAGGAAATTTTTCACGCACTTCCGTTTCTAAGAGCTCAAACTCGTTTGAGAACTTGAGCGCAGTCTGCGGGAACTGAATCTTTGAATACGTTTGAGGATGTAATTTGAAATCATCGTAAGAGAGCCGGAGCTGCTTTAAGAGTTTGCTGAAGGGTTTTCCCTTCTCGCCTTTCTTGATGAAATTTGTCAGAGCATGAAGGCCCACATCAAACTGGCGGATTCCACCAGCGTCTGAATTTTTTCTTTGGTAGTAGGAGTTGAGTCCCCCAGAGATCGAATGCTTTTCTAGGATGACGACGCGTTTGTCAAACATCGCAAGTCGAATGCCGGCAGCGAGCCCCGACATTCCTGCTCCAATGACAATGGCGTCGTAGTTCATAGGAGCTTAGGCAAATTTTGGAGAGAGATAAGTCACACAGCTCTCAAGGGTCGCAAGTTTCGGATAATCTTCTTGTGGCACTTCGACTTTATGGCGCTTACGAAGCTCCATCACGATGTCAAGGAAGTCCATTGAATCGAGATCGAGTTGCTCACGCAGAGATTTCGTATCGTCGATAGAATCCACACTCTCGTCTGGAGCAATGTCGGCGATGATGTCGAGAACAATTTGGCGAACGTCTTTCATATAGGTCTCCTTAAGAGATGTATTTTTTTACGATGAGGGCAGAATTAATTCCGAGCATTCCGAATGAATTGTTCAGGATGATATTCACCGTCCCAATATTTTTTGGAGTGTCCAAGACAAGATTCTTAATCTCACACTGGGGATCAATGTCCGTGCAGTTCATTCCGGGATGAACAAGGCCATCGTTGAAGCTCGGAATGTTTCCCGCAAGTTCAAGGGATCCGGCCGCACCCATGCAGTGCCCGATGTGGCCTTTCGTGAAGTTCACGTACGTCTTGTTTGAATCCGAAAATGCTCGGCGGACGGCAAGCGTTTCATTTACGTCGCCGGCACCAGTTCCAGTGGCGTGCATGTTCACGATATCGATATCAGAGACCGTGAGGCCTGCTCTTTTCATCGCCTTCTGCATGCACTCAATCTGCCGCTCAGAGTTTGGGTTCACAAAATCTGTTGCATCTGAATTGATGGCGTAACCAACAATCTCCGCATAGATTTTTGCTCCCCTCTTCTTGGCGTCAGAGAGGCGTTCTAAAATATAAATGCAACCACCTTCAGAGATTGCAATACCATTGCGATTCTTATCAAGCGGGCGCGAAGCTTTGGTCGCGTCTTCATGGTGAGCAAGTGCACCTTGGGCCGCGAAGGCAGCAAAGATGCCAAAAGTCTGAGCTGATTCAGAAATTCCGCCAGCAAAAGCAACGTCCACTTCATCTAAGAGCAGCTGTTGCACGCCTTGAATGATCCCTACGTTCCCACCAGCACAGGCCGAGCCCAACGTGTAGTGAGGGCCCGTGATATTTAAATTCAGAGTCACTTCTCCCGCTGGGGAATTAGCAACCGTGCGGGGATTATGATGAGGAGACCAGAGTTTCCAATCGAGATTATTTTGGTGCATCTGAAAAATTTCTTCTTCAGTTTCTACGTTTCCGTGTTCCGTGATACCTAGATAAACTCCCACGCGAGACTTGTCGGTGTTCGCCCAATCGAGACCAGAGTCTTGAAGGGCCTCATTAGCGCAATAAATAGAAATGCTGCCGGCGCGAGTTCCGCGACGTCTGAGTTTTTTTGATTGGTATTTAACTTCGTCAAAGTGACACAAACCTGCGGCCTGTTTTCCCATGTAACGAATCTCTGTGTGGGCCACTCCAGATTTACACGTTAAGAGCGCCTCACGAAATTCTGTGAGGTTATTTCCATTGGGAGCGGTTAAGCCGATGCCTGTCATCACTATACGTTGTGTGTCATTCATACTAGTTCCTAGAGTCAAAACAGAGGCAAAAAAATAACTTAACCTACATTATTTGTATAGCTAACAATTTAGATTGGAGGGCCCGATTTCGTCTTGCCCAAGAAGGGACTTTCGAGGATAGTTAAAACCTCTAAATAAACATATGGTAGAAGGAGCCTTCGATGGAAAGCTTGATCGTCATCTCTAAAGTTAAAAAATACATCAAAGAAAAAGCCGATATGAATACCTCAGCAGGATTTTTCGAGCCTTTGAATGAAGATATTGTAAAAGCGTGTCGTGATGCTATAGCCCATGCCCAAAAGCTTGGTCGCAAAACTGTCATGGGTAAGGATTTCAACCTCTACGTCGAGAAAAACGAAACGGATGAAGCCTTGGTAGTTGCGTCAAAAGTAAAAAAAATGATCAAGGATGAGGCGACTCTCTCAACGTCTTCTCAGGCGATTGATCAACTCACCGTTCGTGTTCAGGCCGCTTGTAATAAGGCCGTTGAGAATGCGAAAGCAGATAAGCGTAAAACGGTGATGGATCGTGATTTCACGGCCCCGACTTCTTTAACTTAATTTATCTCGTTGAAGGGCCTTGAAGAAATTCAGGGCCCGTTATTTTTGCAGACTTTATCCCACGGCGAACAATACTCAAACTTCACTTGAATCTCATCCTCCTCATCCCCCACCACAAACGGAATGAGCATCACACCATATTCCCGTCTCATAAAAGTCCAACTCACCTCGGTTGATTCATGAGGTTTTAGAACAACCGGTGAATCGCTGACTTTTTTTGGTCGCCTTTGCCAGCGGTACCAGGCCGACCAGTTGTAGGATTTTTTTAAATCGAGAGTCAGATCTTTTTCGCCTAAATTTGTGATCTTTGCTTTTAAAACGGCATCGTTAAAATTTCCCTTCTCACCTTTTGATGACAAAATCTCTAGGGTCGCTTTTTTATTCTTAGAATAATTGAGAGCACTCTGTGGTTTAAGACGGGCCTCAGAACAAGAAAAAAGGAAAAGCAGAGTAAGAATAAAAATTTTCATGTCTTAACTGGTAACTGATTTTTAGTGAAAGGCAAACTCAAGAAATAACCAAGAGTACAGAACGTGATCGTAATAATCACTGGATAATCAACCTTGATAATGAAGTGGAAAACAATCCATGCCACCAAACTTAAAATGATCGCAATAATGGCATTGATGGCTGAGCCTCTCTTCACAAAAAGAGCGATCGTCGTGATCACAAGAATGGAAGGTCCACCGAGTGAACTTGCAAGCTCAACAAGGCCTACAATTGAGTCCGAAGTAAAAGCGATTCCGTAAGCGATGATCCCCGAAACAAGAACTCCACCACGAGCGATAATAACTTTTTGTTTTTCACTTCTCTTTCTTGTGTCGATGATGTTGTGACTCACGAGGGCCGAGACTGAAAGCAAAGTTGAGTCGATGGTGGATAAGATCGCCGACACGAGCGCTCCAACAAAAAGAATATAGAAAAAAGAATTCAAATGCGTTTTCGCTAAAAGCGGCATGATGGTCTCAGTGTCATGCAGGTTCGGGAAGTAGTGCGGGCCCAAAAGCCCGATCAAAACAGGGATCGCACCGACGGCGAGATAAATCATTCCTGCACGCATGCACGAGTTAAAAGCAATATCCGGTGAACGGCTCGCCACCACTCGGCTCACAAGTTCCTGCGCCATCAAAGAGCCCAAAATCGGAACCATCCACAGTTCAACTTTTCCTAAAAAACTCACATTCGGATCAGCGTGAAAGACGTTAAGTTGAGAAGCATCAATGTGCGAGAGTGCACCCGATATCCCTCCAAGATCCCAGACCACAGCGACCAGGAGAAAAATAAGGCCCGCGATCATCGTGAAGCCTTGAATGAGATCGTTATACGCATCTGCCAAGAGTCCGCCAAAGATAGTGTAAGTAACAACTACCAAGGCAGCGACAGTGACAGAGACGGTAAATCCATAATTTGTGGTGGCCTGAAGAATCTGTCCGAAAGCGCGGATCTGAGCACCGGACCAAATAATTGAAGAAGGAATCATGATAAGAGCAGCAAATTTTTCAGTTGTGACTGAGAAACGTTCTCGGTAGAGGTCGGGAATGGTCGTAATTTTTTTATGCCAAAGGATTTTAGAGAAAAGAAACCCCATAAGAAAAATGCAAATCGTGTACCCAACCGGATCAGCATGAACACTTCCCAGACCCATTCGGTAAACGGCTCCAGCACTTCCGATGCAGCTCTCAGCGCCAAACCATGTGGCAAAAATTGAAAAAGTAGCGAGATAAGGTCCTAGCGAGCGGCCCGCTAGGAAATAGTCTTCGTCCGTTTTAATATTTTTAGACACGACGTAGCCCACCACCAACATGGAGAGGACGTACGCTGAAATTCCTAAGAGCTCTAGGTTCATCCCTTAATAAAAACGCGAGAGATCATTTATGTAAAGATTTTTCCCTAGGAGGCAGGACTCTCCTCCTTTAAAATAAAACTATGAAAAAATTTATTTTCCTCTTCCTTATTTCTTTTAGTTCGTGGGCGCAAAATTCGATCACGCTCCATGTCCTTCCCTCACCCATGGGCATCGACTGGACAACTCCGCGAACACTCCTAAAGACTGCCCTTAAAAACCGTTGGGATGATTCTAAGCGGCCATTTGGGCACGTTTGGGTTGATCTGCAATGCGAGAAGCGCATCCTCATGATGTCGATGAGTGCCAAAGAGTTAAATCCCATCTCTGAAGTTCTTTTTGGGGGACGCGGACTTGGGATTCTCTACCACACTTTCGAGGGTGAACTTGAAGCAGGGCCCTTGCCTCGCGATGAATTAGAAGGAAGAAAAAAAGACGGAAAAATTTTATCAATCACCTATACGTTAAATCCCGATCAATGTGAGCGGACAATCGAATACAGTAAAGCTTACCAGGCCCTTCGAGTCGGCCGCTCGTGGGGACTTCCCCACAGGCCTCTTTTTGGAGAGGGAGGATCGAGTGCCGCTTTTGGAGTGAGTTTTCTAGAGGTCGCGGGTGTTCTTAGTGAAATTCAAAAAGAAGCATGGACTCGAGGGGTGCAGTTGCCTTTGGAGTTTTCGGGGCCTCCGGTCACCAATGATAACGTGAGTTTTTTAAAATTCTTGTACGGAGCAGATCACTGGGCCAGCGGCAAAGAAAAGTCCCGCGCTTTAGTTTTTTTTGACTCCGAAAAAATTTATACCTGGATTGGCCAAGAGATCTTCGCCCAAAGAAACCTTTGTCCAGATCAAAAGAAAGGAATCTGTATCGATGTGAGTTCAAAGATTGCACCCAAGGGAAGTTTTTGGAAGCAAAGTACGGATCCTATATATTGGAAAACACCAAAAAAACCTTAGGGATGAGACAGTATTTGCCAGCTTTGATCAGGGCGTGTTCTTGATTTAAAATAGTGGGATAAGGAGTTCTCCATGAACCGATCTGTCCTCATAATCGCAGCTCTCTCCCTTTTATATTCGTGCACGACTCCCTCGCGCAAATTGGCGTCAGTGGATTCACTCAAAACACTGACTGCTAAAGACCTTTTTTTAGAAGGCAACTTCGACTTACATAAACGTAAAAATCGTCCCTTCGATGAAGATCATTTTGGGAAAGAACTAGATCTCAGTCAACGTCGTCCCTCGGTGAATTTAAATCATTCAATTTTTGGCCAAAAATACGCTAAAGATGGTTTCCAGGTTATCGGAAATTTCTATCACCTCAAACAGTTTTGGATTGTTCGCGTGCCTTCGGTTGGTGTCAAAAACATTTACATGCACATCTCGTATTTTCCTCCGATCGTTCTCGGAAAATATATCGCGGCCCACACTCTTTTACGTTTTCGCTTTGATGAATCAACTCCCATTGAGATCGTAGCACCCATGCCCGATCAAAAAGAACTAGCACGCTTGAATTCAATGCACGCAGAAGATGCCCTGAGTGAGTTGCCTGAGCCTTTCTCAGATGATCCAAAATATATTCTGCGGGACGTGGCCTTAAGTGCTGAGGCCCAGTGGACAAAAGATGATCCGAAAGCTGCCTACGATCTGGTTCGCGGAGAAAATGCCGCCTACGTGCAGATCACTCGCTTTGAATCTGTTCAAACGAGAATGTGGGATTTCTTCTCAAGCGGAAATCCTCAGGTACAAATTGAATTTGGAAAAATAAGTGATCCCGATAAAGTATTAAATGAGGGTTTTAAATTGAGTGAGCGTGAAGGACTTCATACTTTCTACGATACACTGTTGCACAATTGCACAACGACGGCCTTTAAGATTATCGAGCTCGGTACAGGAAAAAAAGACAAACGCTTCCTTCCTATTTTTAAGTTTTTACAAACTCGGGTGCCGACTCTCTCGAGATCGAAAATCAAATATTACGATGGCCTCCCCGCCACTGACATGGTGGATGATGAAACCCTCAGAAAAGATTGGCTCGAAGTTTATCAAAGAGAGTTTGAGCAGAACAAAAAACCGATTTGCGCAGACGGCATGATTAAGAGACATTGCGACAATGTTAATAAGGCCGTGGAGAAAATGAAATCGTGGAAAAATTATAGCCCTTGAGCGAGCCCTTCTCCGCGCGGATCACTCACCCCAATCCAGCCATTCTTTTCACGCTTAATCGCTTGGATTGAGCAACCCAAACGATCGTGAACTATTTTGTGCCCTTTCTCTGTCAGCTCCTTCTCAACTTCAGGCCGAAGAAACGGAGACTCAACTTTCAAGACATCGGGTTGCCACTGTTGATGAATGCGAGTGGCAGCGACGGCCTCGTAAAGAGGCATGCCGAACTCGATTGTGTTGAGAATCGTCTGAGCAACGCAGGTGATGATTCTTGTTCCAGACGGAGATCCTACTGCCATGAAGGGCTCATTGTTTTTTAAAAGAATCGTCGGGGACATGCTCGAGAGTGGACGCTTCTGAGGTTCAACGAGATTATTTGTTCCCCCAACGGCACCGAAGAGATTCTGTGCTCCTACTTTTTGAGCGAAATCATCCATCTCATTGTTTAAGATAATACCAGTCCCCTGAGCGATCACTCCAGATCCAAACCAACCATTAATCGTTTGGGTCGAAGCAATGAGATTTCCCTCGTGATCGGCGATACTAAAGTGAGTCGTATCACTTGATTCATAAGGGAGTGGGATGGGTTTAATGTCCCCGGCCTTAATGGCATTTTTGGTGTTCAAACTTTCTGACATTTTTTTTAAGTACTCTGGACTTAAAAGAGATTTCACCGGAACGGTTGTAAAGTCTGGATCACCTAAATACTGAGCACGATCGAGAAAAGCTCTCTGCATCGCGAGGGATTCGAGGTGAACGGCCTCAGTGCTCTGAGGCCCAAATTCTTTTAAGTGATGGGGCTCGAGCATTTTCAGGATCTGAATCACATGAATGCCGCCCGAGCTTGGTGGCGGCATGGAAAATATTTTAATTCCATTGTAGTCTCCGGTCACGGGATCGCGCTCTTTCATTTTATAGTTGCGTAAATCTTTAAGGGACATGATCCCGCGTTTCCCCGTCACCGTTTTCACGATGGCCTCCGCCACTCTTCCTTCGTAGAATCCTTTCGCCCCTTGAGCGGCAATCAAGTCCAGCGTTTTGGCGAGGTCTTCATTGATGATCATAGAACCCAAAAGAGGAACTTTTCCTTCTCCCGTGAAGAAGATATTTTTAGCAGTCGGGTCAACCTTTAAAAGCTCCTGACGATCATCGATAGCGTCCTGGAGCTGGTCATAGAGTGGGAAGCCAAAGCGCGCGAGTTTAATGGCAGGTGCGATGGTCTCTTTCCAGGGAAGTTTTCCGAACCGCGAATGAATATCAAAGAGACCTCGAACAAGTCCGGGTGTTGCAATAGCGAGAACTCCTTCTTGGGATAAGAGAGGCTGGGTGTCCCCTTTTTTTGTGAGGTACATATCTTTATGCGCGAGGAGTGGGGCCATTTCGCGGAAATCGAAAGAGTAAACTTTTTGATCTTTTTTGCTATAAAAAAGGAGAAAGCCACCGCCTCCAAGACCTGTTGAATGAGGACGCTCGACCGAAATAGCAAAAGAGGCCGCCACAAATGCATCGATAATATTTCCCCCCTGTTCAAACATAGAGAGGGCCGCACGTGTTGTGCCTCCACCTTGGGTAGTGACCATTTGATTTTTTGAAATCGCTTCGTGGGCGACTCGGGGACGAGTAATCGTTGGTGCGACAATTCTCACCTCGTGAGAACAACCGAGCAATACAATCAACAAAGCAAGAACTTGCATTTACGACTCCTGAGAATTCATGGATACTTTTCGAGTCTAGGAGAAAAAAGATGGATCTGAAAGACAAAAAGTGTGTCCCTTGCTCAACCTATGTTCCCCCTCTCTCAAGCGAAGAGAAAGCGCAGAATATGAAGGGTCTCAATAGTCAGTGGCAACTGACTCATGAGACCGCTCGTCTCCTTCGAAAATTTAGCTTTAAAAACTTTCGTCGTGCTCTGGAATTTGCCAATGAAGTAGGACGAATCGCGGAACTCGAGAAACATCATCCCGAAATCCATCTCGGTTGGGGTCATTGTGATATTGAAATCTGGACTCACACAAATCAAAACTTAGTTGATAACGACTTTATTCTCGCGGCTAAGATTGACGAGAGCTATGATCGACTTTTCCCATCAACAGTTTAAGCTCTCTTAAAAATCTTCTTTGCTTCAAAGTTTTTCCCGCGAGATAGGACTGGCTCGGGTCAATGTAGAACTGCTTCAAGGCCGCGCGTCCGATCAGCATGCGATACTTCATGCTCTCGCGGTTGGTGAGAGTGAGCTCAATTTTTTTCTTAATCCCCGCCAGCGAGATGGTCGTGCGAATCACGTAGCGCTCTTCTTTGTGTCCTCCAGAATCTGTCACAGTTCTGCGATCAACTAAGAGTGCTCGGCAAGAAACAACGAGCTTCAAATTATTCTGAAGTGGATGAACCTTGAAGAGAACGTAAGTCTTTTCACCCTCCTCATCCAGCATGATGTCAAAAGCGTGAAGACTCGAGGTCTTTGCACCTGTATCGATCTTACCTTTGATCGCCATCAGACCTAGGGCCGGGAGTGTGGCCCATTCACGCCAACCAATGATGGTGTTTGATTTAACTTCAGTTTCCATAGGACCAGTATAAAAAGAAATTCGCTCTTTTGTTGATCGGCCGATTTTTCCCGTTAGGAAATGTTGCATTGCTCGCAGTGAGTGGTAAAATAAGTAAAAACGACAGGATGTCGAAACCTAAAGCCAGAAGGTTATTTCATGATGAAGTTCCGTATTTCTACGTCTCTCGCTCTCAGCTCGCTCGTTTTATTCAGCTGTTCGATCAAAAGAAATCATCCCGAAAATTCCCAGACCAAGGTCGTAAAGACTACGGAATCTGTCGGACTTGAGGATGAAGACATTTTTGAGAAAACACCGAAGACAGGTGAATATCTCCACGAACTCGCCGAGGCCGATGCCGATGATCTCTCGATCAAGCAGGCCGTTGGTGTTTCAGAGATCGATGAAGACCTCGCTGCACAAACGGAAAATGAAATTCCGTATGCACCTCGTTTTCTGAAGGCCAGAAACACCAAGCGTGTTCAGTTCTGGGTAGATTATTTCACCCGTGCTCAGCGTGAGCGCTTCCAGCGCTTCATTAACAACGGTGAAGAATATCGTCACCACATTGAAGATATTTTTGTTCAGGCAGGACTTCCGAAAGAACTTTATTTTGTTGGTCTGATTGAATCAGGTTACTACCTGGGTGCACGCTCTCATGCGGCCGCAGTTGGACCTTGGCAGTTTATCAAAGGCACTGGGAAACGTTACGGCCTTAAATTTAACAATGAGCTCGATGAACGCCAGGATTTATTTAAGGCAACGAAGGCGGCAGCTGCTTACTTCCGTGACCTTCACAACATTTTTTCAAGCTGGGAGCTCTCCCTTGCCGCTTACAATGCTGGTGAATACGGCATGATCAGAAGAATCTTGAAGTTCGGCACACGCGACTTCTATTCTCTGTCTCGAAATAAACAGCTTCCGAGTGAAACCATTAACTATGTTCCAAAAGTTCTCGCGGCCATGCACGTGGTCAACAACGCTGAAAAAT
>JBBQGK010000040.1:0-31373 GCA_038322885.1 Bacteriovoracales bacterium
TTTCACCTTCATCAAACTTTCGAGCCTGCTCGCGACGAACTTCTGGAGAAAGTCTGCCGTATACAATCGACACTTTAAAATCAAGTTCTTCAAGGTCAGCTTTATACTTCAAAGCATTTCTTCGAGAGAACACAATTAAAGCATCATTTTTTTGCAACTCAGTCAGAGGGATCTGGTGATCGAGCACATTGAGCTCAGTCATGCGTGTGTATTCACGAATTTCAAGTGTGTCACCACAGAGAGCGAGGATTTTCTTCACGAGTTCAAGAACTGAATGATCTCCGCAAATGTGAACTTCATCGGCCTGTAGATTCACCAGGGCCCGGGTCCAGGCCCATCCACGCTGAGTATCTGTGAGCATCTGAATTTCATCAATGACGGCGATATCAAATTTCGTTTGCAGCTTCGCCATTTCGATGGTCGAAGAAAAATGTGTCGCACCAGGTATCTCAATGACCTCTTCCCCAGTGAGCAAGGTGGTCTTTGCACCCTTCTGGTTCATCGTATCGTAGAGCTCTGAAGCCAGGAGCCTGAGTGGAGCGAGGTAGCAGCCCTTCTTCGCTTGAACCAAGGCCTCTATGGCATGATATGTTTTACCTGAGTTGGTTGGACCCATGTGATAAACAATTTTTCGGTTGAGACGACGGGCCTCAGCGTGAATCCAGAATTGTCCAAGATAATCACGAAGAATGGTTGAAGAGACATCCTTACGCTTCAACGCCAGAATCGCCATGGTAAAGCGCTCGAACTCTTTGCGGAGGAAGAGCTCCCCTTTCCAGATGTTTGTCTCAAGCTGAGTGTAAAACCGATCGTACTCTTCGTGGGATACGAGCTCAGGCTTAAAACCTTGCTCAACTAAAAGTGTATTGAAAAAGACATTGAGTTTTTCTTTATACATTTTTCCAAGTTCGGACTTTGTTCCAAACTTCGTTCGATAGTGCTGCTTCACTTCGTTTTCAAGCTTATTTACCGACGAGCGCTTAAGCTTATTGCGCATTTGATGAAAATTCTTATCTAGATTTTTTTTCAAATCGAAAACAACGTTTGATATATCTGTAATTTTTCGGGTCAGGATCAATTCAAAGAGTTTCTCTTCAGTGATGTCGATGAGCTTCGCTTGAGTCCCAAAGACCGCTTCGCGAACTTGCGTGCGGTAGTCACCGAGGCACTGAGCGCATTGACAGGTGAGATCACGGTCACTGATTTTTAAATCGAATCTTGTTTTAAGGAGATCTTGAGTCTCAACGTGTTTTTTATTCTTGTCGTCGGCCCAGGCCTTATAAACATCTTTATAAGATTCCGCTAGTTCTGTACTAAAAACTCCATCAACGAGAAGTGAGTAAGAGCCCGTGATGGGAAAAATAAAATCTTCAATCAGTGCAGTTTCAGTTATCGCCTCGCGGTCATAGACTTCGCGGACTTTTCCGAATTGTTTTTCAAAAAGAACTTCAAGAGATGGATGGGCATCCAGAAGGGTCTTCGTATCGAGGGCGATACTCTCGAGAGTATTGAGAACGATGTGGGCATGAACCAGACTCCGACTTTCGGAGGACTCAGCGTCCTCCGAAAGTGTGGTCGAATTTAAAGCTTTGCGGGATAATTCTAGGTTTGTGCGGATGTCCTGATAAAGGGACTTCAATTCAATATTCAACTTTTTCCAACTTCCTGGTTAGTTCGCCAACTCCACGATAAAGGCCGCTCCGAGCTTGGCAAATTTTGCAGCATGCGCGGCGTCTCCACCGGATGTTTGCAAAGTGTCTTTGTCAGTGTGAATTTTATGATTATGATCGTCCATTGTCGATTCAAAAGGAAACGAAGCTGGGTATCCGTTTGCTGTCCAAGACGCGTGGTCTGAACAACCGTAACCACACTGTGAAGTTCCCCAAGGAACTTTCACGTATTCATCGATGATTTTACCGATGAATTCATTTTGCGCCGTATTCGTGAAGTCATTCATCAAAACGATGTCTTTCTCAGCGGTTCCTTTAAACAAAGTCATATCAAACTGCATAACTCCAACAACTTTCTTTGAGTTCTTTTTGTAATCCGCAGCAACATCTTTTGATCCTAAGAGACCAACTTCTTCAGCAGCATAACCCATAAATTGAATTGTACGTTTTGGTTTGAAGTTTTGATCCATGACGATTCGAATAACTTCCGTGATGGTTGCAATTCCTGAAGCGTTATCATCAGATCCCGGAGCACGGCCACTGTTACTTCCACCACCGAAATAACCAGCGTTGATTGAATCAGCATGACCGCCAAGGATCACGATTTCTTCAGGTTTTTCAGATCCCGTGATCGTCATGATGATCGATGATTGAGGAAATCTTGAGTGCTTAAAGAGCTCGACTTTAATATCTGTGCGCCCCTTGGTCATAGCTGCCCACATATCACGGATACTTTCAGAAGATTTAACTCCTGTGTCGGCCGTGTAGTAGCGGTTGTTAAACTCAGAGAGCTTAATGATCGTATTGCGAATATTCTGTTCACTCACAGCTGCCATCATCGGACGCACAATTGTCGCCTGGTCAATTGAGTATGAATCAAAAAGAGTTTTCTGAGCAAAAGTTGAATCACCTTGAGCAGTCAGAGCAAGTTCAGCTTCCTGGTAAGTATCGTGAGCAATGAATCCACCGCAACGGTGAAGTTCATTATGGATTAGACCAGAGAGTTGTTCGACTTGAGTCTGATCGAGCTTTACCACTGAAGCGTGCTTGCTTGAAAATAGAACCGGTGAAGCCATCTTATTTTTGCTTTGAAGTTTTGCAAGAACTTGATTGTCGACCGTCAGCCATTGCATTCTGGGAGCAGCATAAACTGATGCCGTGAGAGTTAGCACTGTAAGTGCCATGAGTTTTTTCATTTTTTCCATCCTTGGTGTAAATTACTGTTACAATTAACCCACAGAGAGAAAGGACTTGGAAAGGCAAAAGGTTGTGACTTTGCCTTACAACCGGAGAGATTGAATGAGTACTGGGTTAACAAAACTTTTGGGTATCGAGTTTCCGGTGATTATGGCGCCTATGTTTTTGGTGACCAATGAAAAAATGATGATCGCTGCAGGGGAATCGGGAATTTCTGGCTGTGTTCCTGCACTGAATTATCGCTCTACCGATGACCTAGCAACGGCCTTAAAAAGCATCAAAAATAAAAACAAGGCCCCAATCGGGGTCAATCTCATAGTAAATAAATCAAATGTCCACTGGAAAAAACAACTCCACGTTTGTCTCGACTCAGGTATCGACTACTTTATTACTTCCCTTGGTTCGCCTGAAGAAGTCATCCGAGAGTCACAGAAGCAAAAGGTGAAAGTTTTTTGTGATGTAGTAGACGAGAAATACGCAGTCAAAGTCGAAGGTCTTGGTGCAGATGCTGTCATTGCTGTGAACTCTGGAGCTGGTGGACATCGGGGAGAACTTCCTGCGAGTGTCCTCATCCCTGCCTTAAAATCCATCTGTAAAATCCCGGTCATCTCGGCGGGCGGAGTAGGTACGGGCGCAGGAATACTTTCGATGCTCGTTTTAGGAGCTGATGGAGTTTCCATGGGATCTTCTTTTATTCCCACTTACGAATCCGGAGTAAGCCAAGCGTATAAAGAGGCCTGCATTACGTATGGAGCTGAAGATATTGTTGTCACCAATAAAATTTCCGGAACAGATTGTACTGTCATCAATACACCCTACATGCAGAAGATTGGGACTGAACAAAATATGGTGGAGAGCTTTCTCAATCACAATAAGCAATTAAAAAAATATGCTAAGATGATCACTTATTATAAGGGCATGAAGCTGCTCGAAAAAGCGGCCTTCTCTGCCAACTACAATTCTGTCTGGGTAGCTGGAAGCTCGATTGAATTCAGCCATAAAATAGAGTCCGTCCAGGATCTGGTCTCTCGACTAAAAAAAGAATTTCAAGATGCGAAGAGCTCGCTTCAAAACCTGGGGACTTTATGAAACTCGGCTACAAACTCATAGACAAATTAATCGCTAATCCAACCCCATTAAACCTCATGGCACTCGATAAGGTTTTAAAAGTTGGCATTCCCTTTAATGCTCCCCACGGTTTTAAGATTCTTGAGATGAACGCTGAGAGAGTACGGATCAGTTTACCGAACCGCACCCTCAACCATAATCACATTGGTGGGATCCATGCTTGTGCCATGGCGACTGTGGGAGAATTTTGTGCGGGCCTGTCGCTTCTGTCCTGTTTTGGTATCAGTAAGTATCGTTTGATCATGTCAGAGATGCACGTGACGTATACTTTCCAGGGAAGAGTTAATCTTGAAGGCATTTGTTCGCCAACGCAAATTGATCGCGAGTCACTCCAAAAAGCTCTGGAGACCGAAGGTAAATACGTTCAAACTCTCGTAACAAAAATTTCAGATACAAATGGAAAAGAAGTCGCCGTTGTCACGACGACCTGGCAGTTAAAGAATTGGGAACAAGTTAAAACGAAATGATAAGAATGCGCGAGATCCACGCGAAGAAATACGCCATCCCCAGAGTATAAATCACCATAATGACGGGCCACTTGTAAGAGCCACTCTCACGTTTCATGACGGCAAAAGTTGATACACACTGCGGAGCAAAGACAAACCAAATCAAAAGTGCGATCAGTGTTCCAAGTTGAAACTGATGAGAGAGAATTTTTGAGAGATCAGTTTCAAATCCTTTCGATCCATCTTTTACAGAAAGTACGAGAGACAGGGAACTCACCATCACTTCTCGGGCGAGAATCGTTGGAACCAGGGCCGTCGTAATCCGCCAATCAAAACCAAGCGGTCTAAAAACGGGCTCCATCGCTCTTCCCAATGTGGCCGCATAAGAGTGTTCAATTGATGAGCCATTTTCCTGTTGCGGAAAGGTCACAAGAACCCAAATCACGAGACTCAAAACAAGAATGGTTCCTCCCGCTTTTTTTAAAAAGATTTTGGCCTTATTTAAAAGTGAGGTCGCAAGATTTCGAATTTTAGGAATCCGGTAAGGAGGCAATTCCATTAAAAGCATGGAAGGTGACGCGGACGGAAGTGTTTTCTTTAAGATCAAAGACACGATTAAGGCAGAAGCGAAGCCTAAGAAATAAAGGCCAAAGAGGACAATTCCCTGAAGCTTCAAACCCAGAAATCCAAGGGAGCTATTCGGGATCATGGCCCCAATTAAAAGGGCGTAGACTGGCAACCTGGCGGAACAAGTCGTGAGCGGAATCACGAGCATCGTAATCAGCCGCTCTTTCCTGTTATCAATCATCCGAGTTGAGAGAATTCCTGGAATCGCACATGCATGAGACGACAAGAGGGGGATCATTGATTTTCCCGGCAAACCCATTCTCCTCATCAGTGAATCCATCAAAAAAGCTGCCCGACCTAAATAACCAAGATCTTCCAGAAATTGAATGAATAAAAAGAGCAATAGAATCTGTGGCAAGAATACGATAACTCCTCCCACTCCATTGATCAGGCCATCTACAATAAAACTTCTCAGGAGGTGGTGATCAATATAATAAGCGGCGTTTTCTCCCAAAAACTGAAAGATAGCTTCAATTCCATCCATCAAAGGTTGTGCCCAGGCAAAAAGAGTTTGAAACATAAGAAGGAGAACCGCAAAAAGAATAATGGGTCCCATGACGGGGCTTAAGAGATATCGATCAATTCTCTCGCTGAATGAATCAGGGGCGAGAGGTGAAAGGACAACATCCTTTAATAAAAGATCGATGTCTCTGAAAATTCCATTCACATAGGCGGCAGTACGGAACGTCTTTTGTGGATTTTCGGGAAGCTGGATTTTAATTTTTTGCTGAGTTGAGAGGCGCTCCTTCACTCTGAGGACGAGATCAGGAATACCTTCACCAGTAGAAGCACTTGTCGCAATCACTTCAGCACCGAGAAAGCCCGCAAATTTAGGAAGGTCGATCTTAAACTTTCTTTTTTTGGCTTCATCAGAGAGGTTGAGTGCGATGACCAAAGGATAACCAAGATTTTTTAATTGAAGAGCAAGAAAAAGAGATTTATCCAAATTCGTCGCATCTAAAACTAAAACAAATAAATCCGCGAGAGGTTCTTTTTCTTTCTGCATGAGAAAATCTTTCGTGACCTTCTCATCAAGAGTGGTTGCATCGAGCGAATAGATACCTGGCAGATCAATGACTTCAATAATTTTATTTCCGTGCTCAGAAATCCAGCCCGATTTTTTTTCGACTGTGACACCGGGAAAGTTCGCCACTTTTTGAAAGCTTCCCGTGAGACGATTAAAAAGTGCGGTCTTCCCCACGTTAGGCATGCCGACGATGGCAATTTTTTGCATCACAGGGCCTCAACTTTGATGAGTTGGGATTCAGAAAGAGTCATGGCAACCAATCGGCCTCTCACTTCAACGAGTAACGGTTCCTGGAATAACGGTGCGCGCCTAACGATGCGAATCATTGATCCGAAATGAAAGCCAAGATGAATGAGACGGGATTCAAGGTCATTAAGCTCAATTTGCTCTTCATCCGAGAACGATAAAACCTTGAGTCTTTGATTGAGAGCAGCTTCATTCAGTGTCATGAGGAGTTTGGTATATCAAACAACCCCTTATTTGCCAATAGGAAATTGGTGAAATCGCCCCTATGGAAAATCTCAATCTTAACCTTACACACATAGTCCCTTTAACTCTTTTCAGTTAACCTAAATCCAATGAGTCCACTTTTAAAAGTTCTCCCATTTTTCTTTTTCCTCTCACTGAGCTGCGCTCACGGGGCCAATCCTTCGCCTGTTGACTCAACTTCTGCTTCCGAGTTCGTGATTAAAAGAAAGTTCTACGATCTGAGTTTCAATACAGATCATAAAGTCGCGAACTGGGTTTCTTATTCGCTTGAGACATCTCAATTAAAAGATTGTGTTAAGCGCAGCAATGCTTTCAAGCCAGATCCTCTCATCTTAACGGGATCCCCTCAGCTCGCTGACTACAAGGGAAGCGGGTTTGACCGCGGCCACATGTTGCCTGCTGGTGATATGAAGTTTGATGCTGAAGCGATGAGCGATACTTTCTTCCTTAGTAACATGTCACCACAGCCGCCATCGTTTAACCGCGGATTCTGGGCACATCTCGAAGCTCTCGTTCGTGCCTGGGCCTTGAAGTATGAAAAAATTTGGATCGTCACAGGTCCAATTCTGCATCCAGGGCTTTCTCACATTGGTAAGCAAAACCTTATCTCTGTGCCTGAAGAATTCTATAAAGTGATTCTTCGTAAAGTCGGATCGTCTTACAAGGGAATTGGATTTCTAGTGAAAACCAATCTGCCCTGGGCCACACCAATTGCCTACGCTGTTAGTATTGATCAAGTGGAAAAAGAATCTGGGATTGATTTCTTCCCTTTCTTAACTTCTACTCAACAGAGCGATTCAGAAACGCGCCTTGATCAGAGTGATTGGGATTTTAATGCTAACTTTGAATATCTTCCGTGCTCGCCTTAGGCAGTTCAATCACAAACGTTGTGTTGGGTGCGTCTTCTAAGTAAAATAATTTCCCTAAATGACTCTCCACAATTCCCCGAGAAATACTGAGGCCTAGACCTGTTCCAACACCGACATCCTTTGTCGTGAAGAACGGCTGGAAAAGTTTTCGACGAACGGCCGGAGAAATTCCTTCCCCGCAATCGCTCACAGTAATTTTATAATTAGTGCCTTCTTCCTCAGTACGGATGCGTATCCATGGGTGCTCAAAGGCCATCGTGGCCTGGTAAGAATTATTAATGAGGTTCAGGAGAACCTGAGAAATCTCAACCGGCCTACAATTAACAAAGGCATCGTGATCGAGCAACTTTACATCCATCGCCGTACCGTTGTTATTAATCTTTTCCTGACAAATATCTAACGTCTCTTCGATAATTTTTTTCAGTGAATACCTCACCTTTTCATCTGATGAACTCTCTCGGGAAAAGCGTCTCATCCCGTTGACGATACGGGAAATTCTTCCGACCGTTTGATCCATCTTATCGATGTACTGAATTAGGAGCTCAGAAGAAAGAGACTGTCGTCCAGAGTGCCGACGCAGAAGATCGATATAGCCTTTGATAATCGACAAAGGATTATTAATCTCGTGAGCAATTCCTCCGGCCATTTCTCCAAGTGCAGAAAGTTTAGATGCCTGAGTGAGGCGCATCTCCGCTTCTTTTCTAGGAGTAATATTTTCTGCCATGATGACGACACCACCGATTTCTTGGTTCGCATCTTTCCACGGTTGGATAACCCAACGAAGCCACATTTCCTGGCCCGGAGAGAGTTCGATCAGGGCCTCATCGCGACTGATGGTTTTACCTTTTAAGGCCTCATCCATATCGCTGATCCATTCACTTCTAAAAATTTCACGCGCGGTTTTTCCCTCAACGTTTGAAAACATCTGCCACTGCTCCGCCCATCGAGTGCTGGTCGCAAGAGTGCTGAAGTTTCTATCAAGCATCGCTACGGGAGTTGGGAGAGATTGGATCATGGTCTTAAGCTGCTGCTCAGAGGTGATAAGACTTTGCTCCCACTTAATCATCGGAGTGACGTTGACGTTCACTCCGGTAAAAGTCAAAGGCTTGCCTTCGGTTGTTCGGTAAATGATACAACCTCTATCAAGACACCACTGGATCTCGCCTGACTTTGTGATCATGCGGTAACGACATTCATAAAACAAAGATTCGCCTCGCATGTGTTTTTCAAGCTCTTCGAAAACACGGGCCACATCTTCGGGATGCAAACGCCCCTTGAAGGTTTCAAGGTTTTGGGGAAGTTCGTTGAATTCGTAGCCAAGTTTGGTATACCAAGTCTTATTCAGGATGAGTTTATTCGTCTGCATGTCCCAATCCCACTTCCCTACCTGAGCAGATTCAAGAGCGAGATCGAGACTGAGTTTTGCTTCATTCAAATCATCAAGTTTTCTTTTAAGATCATTCTCAAGATAATTAATCCGGTGACGAAGTTCTTTTTCGTAAGTGTGTCTTTTTTCTGATTCAATCAAGCGCCCAATCAAGTCTGCACAGTTCGCCACGAAAGAGCGATCCATCAGATCCCAATCATCTTTTTTAGTTTGAGTTGATTCACAACAAAGAATACCCATGAGTTCTCCATCGGAATAAATGGAGGAATCAACGAGGGCCTGGACATTAAGAGGCGCCATGTAGGATTTGATGAGTTCACTCGTGAGAGAACTATCCATGGTATCTTTAACAGAGAGCACGCGTTCTGTTTCTAGGCTTTTAAAATAGGTCGGATAATCATGCTTCTTAATGATCATGCCGTGAGTGTCTTTGCCATCGCGACAGAATGTCATCTCTTCGTACATCGCCTCTTGATCAAGAGTATAAAACCAGACGCCAACTCGCTGGATGTCCATCGTCTCCGAGATTTTTTTTGCGATGAGTTTCAAAGAATGATGCCGACTACTATTGTAGAGTTCTGGGTTCGTTGCGAACCAGCTTTGCGCATTATGATATCGTTGAAGTTTTTCGATCATGACAGAATATTCTCCAACACTAATTCTAACTTCGACCCGTTATCCCCGTAAACTTAATAAAACTAGAGTTACGGGTCGAAAGAATTGGATTAGTGGAGTCCTGCTCTTCTCAAGAGGGCACCAACGTCTGGTTCCTGACCACGAAAGCGTTTGTAGAGCTCCATCGGGTGCTCGGTTCCGCCTTTCTCAAGGATATTTTCGCGAAACTTTTTCGCCACTTCTCGGTTAAATATTCCTGAGGTCTGAAAGAATTCAAAGGCATCTGCATCAAGCACTTCGGCCCATTTATATGAATAGTAGCCCGCGGAATATCCGCCCGCAAAAATGTGCGAGAAGGAAGTCGAAATACTCGTTCCTGGAAGTTTTGGAAGAAGAGAAGTTGGGTCCACAAGTTTTCCCTCAAAGGCAGCGACATCGGTGATCGTTTTCGGATCAACCGAATGGTATCCCATATCGAGGAATGAAAATGAAAGCTGTCTCATTGTTCCAAGCCCCTCAAGGAACTTCCCACTTTCTTTGATTTTCTTAACCAGATCCGCAGAAATTTTTTCGCCTGTTTCGTAGTGAACAGCAAAGAGATCAAGACATTCTTTTTCAAGAACCCAATTTTCCATAATTTGTGACGGAAGCTCAACGAAATCCCAGAACACATTCGTACCCGATAGATCGCGGTACTTAACGTTGGAGAGAAGGCCATGAAGAGCATGTCCAAATTCATGATAGAGAGTCAGCACTTCATCTAGAGTTAAAAGGGAAGGCTTGGTCTTTGTCGGTTTCGTGAAATTACACACAATCATGATATGTGGTCGCTCAATCTTTCCGTGATACATCCCCTGCTCGCGGATGCCTGACATCCAGGCGCCCGGACGTTTTGTCGCTCGAGGGAAAAAATCCGTGTAGAAAAGACCCACAAACTTTTTCGCCTCATCAAAGACTTCAAAGGTTCGAACGTCTTCGTGATATTTAGGGACGTTAAAAACTTCTTTGAACTCAAGGCCGTAAAGAAGACCCGCCACTTTAAAAACTCCGTCCACCACATTTTCTAATTTAAAAAAGGGACGAAGCATTTCATCATCCATCGACAGCTCGCGCTTCTTCAAGATTTCAGAGTAGTAAGCCGAATCATAAGGCATGAAGTCGGTGATGCCGTCCTCGAGGGCCAATTTTTTCAAACGCTCGATGTCTTTTACCGCGTGAGGCTTTGCCTTCACTAAAAGCTCATGCAAGAAATCCATCACCTTTTTTGGAGACATTGCCATACGCTCTTCTAATACGTAGTCAGCATGAGTATTGAACCCAAGAATTTTTGCTCGTTCTGTACGAAGCAGAAGAATCTCTTTGAGGGTTTCTTGGTTATCGTATTTGGAATTGTAAGTTTTTGATCCATTGGCAAGAGACATGGTTTTTCGAAGCTCTCGATTTTTTGAATAGGTCATGAACGGAAGCCACGAAGGAGCATCTAGCCCAAAGACCCATGAACCCTTCTTGTCTTTCTTCTCTGCTGTTTCAGCAGCAGATTCAATAACCGCATCCGGCAAACCATCGAGGTCTTTTTTATCAGTGATCTCGAGCATGTAATCGTTTGTGGCCTTTAAAACGTTTTGAGAAAAAGTCAGAGTAAGCTTGGACATTTTTTCATCGATTTCGCGTACACGGTTTTTTTCGCTATCTGAAAGAAGAGCACCGTTGCGGACAAAACCCTTATAGGTTTTCTCAATGATTTGGATTTCTTCTTTATTTAATTTTTGATCGAGACGGGTGTCGTAGCAAGTTTTCACTTTGGCGAATATTTTCGGATCAAGAGAGATGTCATTCCCAAACTTTGTGAGGATCTCTGAAAGTTCCTGGGAAACTTTTTCTAACTCTTCCGAGCATTCTGCGGAGTGAAGGTTAAAGAAAATTCCCGCTACGTAATCGACCTGCTCAGTGAGGTCATTCTTTTCAGCGATGACGTGCAAAAAATCTGTGCGAGGATCGTTTTTAAATTTCTCAAGATTAGTCTTTGCTGTCTCAATGGCAGCATTGAGTGCAGGAAGAAAATGTTCCGGTTTCACCAGATCAAAGGGGTAGGCCCCATGAACAGCAGTTGGGGTTTCGAGTAATGGATTTTTCATGGGTGCCTCTTAGAGATTGCGTTGAAGTCTAAATAATCTGATGACCATCATCATCCAAAGGAAGATAAGGCCAATCATCATCACATTAAGGATGGTACTGGTTTGGAGATAAATCAAGACCGCGGCCACCAAAGCTTTCGAAGTCCGATAGACGAGCATATCAGTTAAATATTTTGCCCCGTATTTTTGTGCATTTTTGAGAGGCTGATAGAGAATCTCCTTGCCCGCGCTAAACAAAGAATAATCAGAGGCCTTCACGTAGATATAAACCATGGCAACCGAAAGCAAGACGAAGCCGGCCCCACCTGTGGTTCCCGTCATCATCATAATGAGAATGCTCACTAAATAAGAGATCGGAATAAAAAGGTGATAATTTCTTTGTGAAACTCTTGGAAGCAAAAAGGGCAAGACAAAAACCTGAAGAAAAAAAGTCGCAAGATTGGTCCAAGTATAAATTGAACCCAAGTAAGCAGTTCTTGAAGACGAATCGGGAATAGCGGCCTCGAAAGCGAGGTTAAACTTGAAGTCCAGAATATTAATCATAAATTGAGTCAGGGCCACGATCATAGCTATGCAAATAACATACTGTCTGACTTTATCGTCGCCTAAACTTCCGAGCGGCGAGATCGCCTTCTCCTCCGTTTTTTTCAGTACTGCCTTGGTAAAAAAGAAAAAAGCAGCTGGAAGAATGACAAAGATGAGTCCCGTCCATAAAACAGGAAATGTTCCCACGCGAGAACTTAAGCCAGACGTCGCAAGGCCTCCGAGAATACCACCAAGACTTCCGACGGCCCCCACTGGGCCCACGAGAAGTTTGAAATCATCTTTCGAAAAATACACATTGGCATACGCCAAAAGAAGATGAACCTGAAGCACGATGTAGATTTCTTTCCAAATGAAAGTTACGTAAGCAAATTCTTTAACTCCAAAATAAAAACCGAGGCCTGAAAGGAGAAACACCAAACCAGAAAAGATTGAAGACCAGAGAAAAACCTTTTGAACGGAATATTTTTTCTGAAGTTGGCTTGATCCAAAAATGGCGGCCGAGAGAAAAAGGACAGACCAGAAGAGAGCGATGGGAGAAGATTTGGCACCGAAGGCTTCAAAGAAAAGAGTCGTTGAAGCAGCTCTCACCATCGAATAGTTAAAGAGCACCATGAAATAGGCGACGAGGAAAAACCAAAGATTTTTTTTAAAAACAGAATCGCGGCCTTGAAAAGCCGAGAGTAATTTCATTCAGACTTTAAGTAAGAGTCACCTTTTTGGATTTCTTCAAAATCGTGCTGATGCTCAAACTGAGAGAAGTCAAACGAGGTAGAGAACTTGGTATCTTTAAGGCTGTCACCACAAAGAGTCTTCATGAAATTGAAAAAACGCTCACGTGTATCGGAGCTCATGAGATGCTCCATCAGACACGAATCTTTGTGAGCGATTTCATCACTCACTCCAATGATGTCTTTTAGAAAATAATAAAGAAGCGTGCGGGAAGATAAAATTCCGTGAACCGCTTCATGACCAGAGTGAGAGAGAGATAAAAACTTGCTCTCGTCTTCAAGAACCAATTCGCGTTTTTTAAGATTTGTGAGGGCCGTAGAAACTGACCCTTTGGTGAGACCCATCTCATGAGCGATGTCAGTGACACGAGCATACCCTTTCGCTTCTTTCAATTTATGAATGGCGAGCAGGTAGTGAACCATCGAATGAGTGAGATCATTGTCATGAGTGTGCTGGACACTGAGCTTTTTTTCTAACATGCCTATAAGGTACTTATCCCCCTCATACCAGTCAAACGATAAATATTTGAGGCGTATACCTTGGGACAAGGCCTCTTAGGCGAAGTGTAACTCCATGATATTACAATCTCCCTAGAGGGAAAGCTTTTCTCTTTGTTTCTCTCTCTCAAGACAATGGTAAAATCATCAGACCAAGAGAATAAATTATGAAAAACACAATGATTGCGGCCCTTAGTTTCTTACTTATTTCATCCACCGTGATGGGACAAGATTCCGTTGATTCCTCTTTCACAACGAGCGGAAAGGCATTGACTGATGCTCAGGCAACAGAGGCCTTGAACTTCGTTCACCAAGGTAAAGAAGATGCGGCCATTAAAAAAGGCTGCGCCGATAAAGATTTAGATAACTGTAATCCAAGCCCTCAAGAAAAAGGTGTGCTCTTAGGGGGAGGAATTGGTGCTGCTCTTGAAAATAATATTTCCAAACTCTACACTGTGTTTTTTGGCGGGATGGGGTTTCTCACTGGTGGTGGCGGTCCGAAGGTGAATGCGAAAGTCGCAAAACCTGATCCTGCAGTTAAGCCTGAAGCAAATGCTCCCAAAGCTGATAAGAAGAAAAAAACCGATTACTGCATGTACGGCGCCATGGCCGGAGAATTTCTCGCCCAAGCGATGCAGAAAGCAGGACAAAATTCAGTTCAACAAGGTACGGCCAATCTTGATCCTCAAGTCGCCGCGCTCGTAAGCTTGAAAGAAACTCATAACACAAGAAAGAAGACGGCTTCACTTCAGGCCGGAGTCTACACAGGAGTGACAGCTTGCTATGTCGCTCAGGCAGCTATCGGTGGAGTGGCCCTCGATGCTGGATATATTCTGAGAATGGGAGCAGCGGCCGGGATCGCCATGCTCTATAAGGCAAAGGCGGATAAAGAAGCTAACTCCGCTAAGAAAGTTCAGGCGGTCATCGATTCACTTCCAAAAGCGGGAGATTGCAACCCTTACACAGGAACTGCTTGTTTTTGTAACGAGAAGACTTCTGCCACTCTCTACGCTTCTCAGTATCAGGAAGTTTGTGTTTTAAATAAAGGGAACGCAGATGGAACTCTCGCGTCCGCAGGATGTGCGGCCGTGAATAACGGTGCAGTATCTTACGATGCAAGCTGCAGTTGTAAATCAACTAAAACGTGTGTCTCTGGTGCTCTCTTAACTTACAATCCAAGCCTGGCCCAAGGGGCAAACTGGGCAAGCCAGGCCAACAAAGGTTTTGATCTCTTGAGCGGTAAGCCCTTTGATACGGCGGCCATCGGATCCTTTACGACAGCGACGAATGCGGCTTTCAATAAGCTCAAAGACAAATTAAATACGAGCAATGTTCCCATCCCGAATCTGACTGACGATCAGAAAAAAAATGCAGCGGCCTTGAGCGAGTTCATGCCTTCAGCTGTGGCCGCCAATGTAGCATCAGCACAAGGTGGATCTCCATCCTCTGGTGGGCTCATGAATCATGATTCAAACGCAGCTCTAGCAAAGATTCCGGACTCATTTAAAAAGAAATTGCAGGCGGAAGTCAGTGGTGGTTATTCATCGAAAGGTGGATCAGGAAATGCAAACACGGCCCCGGAAGAGGCGGCCTTCACTTTCCCTAAAGCTGGTGGCGAAGAAAGTTCGGGGGATGGTTCAGAGGTTGTGAGCTTTGCTCAAAGAGCAGTAGAGGGAGCTGATTTCACCAAAGACGCTCAGACTCCCATCTTTGATATCATCTCTAATCGGTACCGTTCATCAGGCTGGAACAAGGTTCAGATTGAACCCGTCGCGACTCCCTAGCAGCCGAGTTGATTGAACATATCGACACGAGTTTTATGTCTCCCACCTTCAAAAGCAGTGGATAAAAAAACATCGGCCATCTTTTTCATCTGATCAATTGGAGTTTTTCGTCCAGCGAGGCAGAGCACGTTGGCATCGTTATGAAGGCGGCTCATCTTGGCATCGTCTTCATCACGGCACAAGGCCGCACGGATGCCTTTAAAACGATTTGCAGTCATCGAAACCCCAATACCCGAACCACACAAGAGAATGCCAGGAACGTTGTCTTTGAGGACATTGTGAACAAGAGTTTTCGCCCATTCGGGATAGTTGGTACTGTCAATAGAGTGAGTTCCAAGATCGATCACTTCAAATTTTGATTTTAGGTATTCAACGAGTTCATTTTTTTCATTGAATGCTGCATGATCAGAAGCAATAAAAATTTTCATAAGACTCTCCTCAAAACAAAAGGGCCCTTCCAGGCCCTCTCAAATTATTCTTCGATAACGGCCATGACTCGGCGGTTTTCAGCGCGACCCTCAACCGTCTTATTATCAGCCACAGGTTGTTCAGAACCGTGACCGATTGATGAGATACGAGAAGCATCAACACCAAGTTTTGTGACAAGATAAGCCTTCACAGCATCAGCACGTTTCTGAGAAAGAACTTTGTTCTTCGCAGGAGCTCCAGAGCTGTCAGTGTGACCTTGAATCTCAGCTTTTGTTTTAGAATGCTCTTTCAAGAAATCAGCGAGCTCCTGAATCTTTGCATGAGAAGCAGCAGGAACAACTGCACTTGAAGTTGCGAAGAGAACTTCGACTTCAATATGAGCTTTTTCTTTAGCAACACAACCGTAAGCATTAACAGTTGCACCGGCCGCAGAATTAGGACACTTATCTTTTGAATCAGAAACACCATCTTTATCAGCATCACCGTCAATTGCCTTGGCGGCAACTACAGCAGCAGCTGCCATAGGAGCAGCTTTTTTCTCGCAAGCAGCTCCACAACCAAAAAACCAAGTAAGGTTTATTTGAGGAACGATCGCCACGAGATTCCCAGATCCATCACCACGATCTTGGATAGCATTGTTCACGTATTTAACCGCCACATCAAATGACCCAACGAGGTTCTGAGTGAATGAATACTCAAGACCAGCACGAAGCTGGGCCATCAAACGAAGATAGTCAGCATTGCCTTGAAGTTTTGTATAATTCACCAGACCAAGACCAGCTCCAAAAGTTGGAGTCATGCGGCTCGTGGGCATCATACGACGTAACCACAATACGCTATACTGATCGGCCATAGGACTTGCTTTAGCGAGATCAGTGCGGTCCCAACCAAGAGATAACGAGTCTGCTGAAGTCAAACCGTAACGAGCGTGAAGGTTAAAGGTTCCCCCAGCTTTATCACCCGTATCTGTGCCCGTTTTAAAAGTTGGAACCTCAAAGCCAACTCCTCCACCGATACCTATTCTTTTAGCGTAGTCATAAGTTTGAGCAGAAGCGGACATTATGCTCATAAGAGCAAGAACAGAAAGAAAACGTTTCATAGATCTCCAAAAAAAAGGAAGGGGCCCGAAGGCCCCTGTGAGTTAGTAGCGGTAGTATTCAGGTTTGTAAGGGCCGGAAGCCGAAACTGAGAGATACTCGGATTGCGCCGGAGTCAGAATATCAAGTTCAACACCGATTTTCTTCAAGTGCAAACGGGCCACTTTCTCATCGAGGTGCTTAGGAAGCATATACACTTTCTTCTGGTAATTAGAAGTATTGTTCCAAAGTTCTAATTGAGCGAGGACTTGGTTTGTGAATGAAGCTGACATTACAAAGCTTGGGTGACCAGTAGCACATCCAAGGTTTACAAGTCGGCCTTCAGCAAGAACGATCACCTGTTTGTTGTTCTCAAGAGTATAGAGATCAACTTGTGGCTTCACTGTATCTTTTGTGTGGCCGTAGTTCTTGTTCAACCATGCCATGTCGATTTCGATATCAAAGTGACCAATGTTACAAACAATCGTCTTATCTTTCATCGCAAGGAAGTGCTTCCCGTTGATGATGTCTTTACAGCCTGTCGTCGTCACAACGATGTCTGCTTCTTTAACAGCATCATCCATCTTCTTCACTTCATATCCTTCCATCGCGGCCTGGAGGGCGCAGATAGGATCGATTTCAGTGACGATAACTCGTGCTCCGGCACCCTTGAGAGAATCAGCTGATCCCTTACCAACGTCCCCGAAACCAGCAACTACAGCAACTTTTCCGGCCATCATTGTATCAGTCGCGCGGCGGATAGCATCCACACACGATTCGCGGCAGCCGTACTTGTTGTCAAACTTTGATTTTGTAACTGAATCGTTAACGTTAATACAAGGAACGGGAAGTTTTCCAACTTTCTCGAGTTCATAAAGACGGTGAACACCAGTTGTTGTTTCTTCAGAAATCCCTTTGATACCCTTGTAGAGCTCAGGGTACTTAGAAAGAACCATCTCCGTTAAATCCCCACCGTCATCGAGGATCATGTTCAAAGGCTCTTTTTTCTCACCAAAGAAGATTGTTTCATCTATACACCAGTTGAACTCTTCTTCAGTCATGCCCTTCCAGGCAAAAACTGGAATTCCAGCAGCTGCAATGGCAGCAGCTGCGTGGTCTTGAGTTGAGAAGATGTTACAAGATGACCATGTCACGTCTGCTCCGAGCTCAACCAAAGTCTCGATCAAGACGGCCGTTTGGATCGTCATATGGAGACAACCAGCTATACGAGAACCTTTGAGTGGTTTTGATTTTCCGAACTCCTCGCGAAGGGACATAAGCCCTGGCATTTCTGCTTCAGCGAGCTTGATTTCTTTTCGTCCCCAGTCAGCGAGAGAAATATCTTTCACTTTGTATTTAAGACGAGTGGAATTTCCGTAAGTAGCCTGTGAATAAGTTGCTTTCATGACAAATCCTTTCCTAAACCACAAGAGGTCTGGTAAATGAACTTACAATTAATATTGGGCATCAAATTAGCACTCTTTGTATTAGAGGGCGAGTGAAACCCGAGGTCTGTTCATGAAAAAATATAGATACGAATACTTTGCTTCTTGTCCGTCAGGACTAGAAGACCTTCTCTCTCAAGAAATCCTGACTTTGGGCGCCAAAACGGCCAAGGTTGTGAGAGGTGGAGTCCAATTCGAGGCTTTCCATGAGACCACTCTCAAAGTGATCCTCTACTCACGCCTGGCCAGTCGAGTTTTTAAATATATATGCCAATTTGAAATGCTTAACGAGAAAGAATACTACCTCGAAGCAACGGAAGTGAAGTGGGAAGACCTCATGGATGTGGGCCATACTTTCAGGCTCACAACAATCTTTGGTGATCTGCCAGGTGAGCGCGAAGAGTTTCGCAACTCGCAATTTGCGAACTTAAAACTAAAAGACGCCATCGTTGATTATTTTCGACATTTTGAGGGTGAGAGACCGAGTATTGATCGGGACTACCCTCAGGTGACCTTCCTCGCCCGAATCGATCGTGGGGCGACTAAGCCTTATGCTTGTACTCTTATGTACGATCTGGTGGGAGAGCCTCTCCACATGCGTGGGTATCGTGTTTCAAAATTTGAAGCACCGATGAAAGAAAATCTCGCCGCTGGTCTGCTAAAAATTATGAACTGGAATCCCGAAATTGAGGGCCTCATTGATCCGATGTGCGGATCAGGGACTCTGGTGATTGAAGCGGCCTTGATCGCCGGGAAAATTCCACCGAGTTACCTACGGGTGAAAAAATTCTTAGAGAAACCAGAGTATCATCTTTGGACGTTTCAAAACTATCCGTGGCTCACGCAAGATAAAGAGCTCCAAGGACACTTCGAAGAACTTATCAAGCAAGTGACGAGTGAAGCTGAAGCAGGATTGAAGCAACTTAAATCCATGCGTGGAAAAATCATTGGAAGTGATGTGCATGAGTATGCGGTTGGCGCCGCTAGAGACAATCTTCGTAAAGCAGGCCTGGATGAGGCGATTGAGATCAAAAAGATGGACGCTCTTGAAAGTCTGCCACCAACTGACAAAGTTCTCTTTATTTCAAATCCTCCGTACGGAGAGCGATTAGAATTTGGTGAAGAAGAAAAATTGAAAACTCTCTATAAAGGTCTTGGAGATCACTGGAAGCAAAATTTCAAAGGTCATCGGGCCGGAATTTTTACGGGCAACTTAGAGATGCTCAAGTCAGTCGGGCTTAAAACATCCAAGCGTCACATTCTCATGAATGGTGATATCGAGTGTCGTCTGGCCGAATATAGTCTCTATTAGAATAAGTCTTTTTTTAGAATAAGAATCTGATCATCCTTGATACGTATTTGGTGATCCCATCTTTCAATCTTAGGTTTAAGGTTGGTCAGATGGGTATTGACCGTCCCGGGTTTCACTATCTCTTCACCCCAAATTTTTTTGATCATGTTGCTTCTTGAAAGGATGGCAGGAAAACTCCTTAGAAGGACTCCGAGAATGCGCATCTCGAGCATCGTGATGCTCTGAACTTCATTGCCGATAGTGAGCTCCAGCGATTCCATATCTAAAAAAAGATTTCCAAGTCCCAAGCGTGTCGACATCTTCTGATTCAATTTTATTCGGCTGCTGAGCCTTAAAATGAGTTCATCACTCCGCATGTCACGCGAAAGAAAGTCAATTCCCCCACTCTTATACGACCGAACTATATTTTCATCTGAGATATCGCCCGAGATGAAAAAAACAGGGCAATCATTATAACGAGGATGAGCGATGATTTTTTTGTAAAGCTCATGACCATCGAGAATGGGCATGTGAACATCTAATAAAATAGCATGAGGATTATTTTCTAGGAGAAGGGAGTCGTATCTTAAGGCATCGTTGCAGCCAATGACTTCAAACTCTTCTTCAAGGAGTTCTTTATAAACCTCAATGTTCTGGATTTGATCATCGAAATAAAGCACGGTCCACTTCATGATTATGACTCCCGCGGCACGAGCTGAATACCGACATTGCGGTACATCTGAATCTCGTGATCAAATTCCTCGAGCTTTGTATTCAAATTAAAAACATGAGTATGAATCGTGGCATCTAAAACATGGGCCCCTCGCCAGACATTATCAATCAGGACGTCTCTTGGAACCGGTTCCGGATAAGCGCGAAGAACTTTGCAAAGAATTTTAAGTTCAATGAATGTAAGAGGAACGTCTTTTCCATTGAGCCGGGCCTTCAGGAGTGTGAGGTTCACATTCAGTGGCCCGAATTCAATGATGCTTCGATGCTTTTTGAAAAATTGAATTTTTGATTTAATTCGCAAAAGCATTTCTTCCGGTGAAATGTCTCTACTCATAAAATCCACTGCACCAAGGGTAAAAGATTTTATGCGGTTATCGGCCGACACATCGGAAGATAAAAAGATAATCGGACAACCATTATAAGACGGATGCTGAACAACTTTCTCAAAAACTTCAAAACCGTCCAAAATCGGCATATTCACATCGAGCAAAATGGCGGAGTAAGAATGAGAAGCGAGGCTCTCTAAAAATTTTTCTGGGTGATGAAAAGACACGACTTTAAATTCGTCTTTCAAGACGAGTTCGATGCACTCTAAGTTAGAAACTGTATCATCTAAATAACCCACTTCAGTCAACAAGGGGGACTCCGATAGAAAGTTATTTCAAACGATCTTCAAGTTTTATCGCCAGGGCCGGGCTTGCGAATTTCATTAACGCAGTTTTATTAACCACTTTATCAAAGTGCTTATCAGACTTGCTGAAAAAATAGCCAGTGACGTCCTGATCTTTGAGGAAAATCGTATGACCTTTGGTATCGAACTTTCGAAGGATGAATTCGGAATCTAGAAACAAGACATCTCGGATGGTGAAATTTTTTGAGATGTACATGATGATGCAGTAGTCAGAGAGCTCCGCTAAGGACTTTTTGATTTTTACACCCTTGGGCGAAGTCGCATCATGCCAGTGAACTTTCACCTCAACCGTGCTGCCGTTCTCCGTTTTGAAATCAAAACCACGTTGCGATGAAGACTTGATCTGATGAAGACCAAAAATGATTTTGGCGTACCACTCACCGAGCTGAATCGGAAGATTCTTACCGTTCATCAAGACTTTGTGATCTTTTAAAATTTGAAAGGTCTGATGAACAACCTCGACCGTATCAAAAATCGCTTTCTGGTCAGGCAGGTGAAGAATACCAATATTCTTCATCACCTTGCTTGAAAGGCGCTTATTGAATTGCGTTTGGTACCATTGATCGAATTCATTGATCTCTAAGAAATCATATGAACTGAAAACAAAACCTTCGGCCTTTAATTGATTGAGATTTTGGATCTCGGGCAATTCCTTTGTGAGAAAGCTGAAGGGAACATATTCCTGATCAGACGATCCTCTGACATAGATTGTATCTTTGTCATAATCGGAACTGCCATGAGTCGTCCCAGAAAACTTCTGGGAGAGCTCATAGACTTTATTTTTTAACACGGCGTAACCTTTTAAACTAAATTAGATCAAGGCTATCACGACCGTGCTTAAATCTCTAGTGCGGAAACATCATCCGTGAATTCAATGATGGTCCGAGCAAGTGAAGGGTTGTGCATCAAATAATGCGCGCAATACACTTTGAAATCTACCATTTTTGTCTCGTAGTATTTCTTATCTTCGGCACTTGCAGCAGCCATTTTTTGATCTGCGAGAATAGCTGATTCCATCAGTTTCCAAGCGATCACCATTTGCGAAGCAAACTGGAGAAAATCTGTACAGTTTTGCAAAACCATATTGTACTGATTATTTTTCGCAAACCCAGCAATGTGTTGCATGAGTGTTTGTGCACTCGCCAATACTTTTTGAAAGAGATCTTTTTCTTTTTTAAATTTCGTCTCATCCAGAGATTGAACGGTCACTGCAATTTCTTGAACAAAAGCGTTGATGGTTTTGCCGCCATCTTTCAAAATTTTTCTCATCACAAAATCAATCGCCTGAATCGCGTTTGTTCCCTCGTAGATCGTCGCAATTTTTGTATCACGAACAAATTGCTCAATCCCGTACTCGCTACAGTAACCGTAACCACCGAAACATTGGACGGCATCAACGGAGACGGCGAACCCCTGCTCTGAACAGTACGCCTTACAGATTGGAGTTAAGAGACCAATGATATGTTCATAGTGAGGATCTTCTTTGGCTTTATTGAAAAGATTCGCTGTATGAAGGCAAAGAGCACGCATTCCGCGCGACATCGCCCGCATTCTGAGCATCGTACGACGAATGTCAGGGTGATGAGCAATTTCTTTTCCGAACTGAACGCGCTCATTGATGTATTTTTTTGTCATCATATAGGCCAGATTTCCCTGACCTTCACCTTGCAGTCCGCAGTACAAACGTGCTTCGTTCATCATAATGAACATAGTCTCCATACCGTGGAATTCGCCACCAATGAGCCAGCCTTCTGATTCGCCATCCATCCCGAATTGTAATTCGCAAGTCGCCGAAGCGTGGATTCCCATTTTGTGTTCGATCTTTGAGCAAACAACATTGTTCGAACCAATCAGAGTCCCGTCATCTTTATATTTAAAACGTGGAACGACAAAAAGAGAAATCCCTTTCGTGCCTTCCGCTCCGCCCGGAGTACGGGCCAAAACTAAGTGAATATTATTTTGGTAAAGGTCAGACTCTCCTGAAGAGATGAAAATCTTTGTTCCTTTGATCGCATATTTTCCATTCGCAAGAGGCTTTGCAGTCGTACGAAGGGCACCTACGTCAGATCCTGCTCCAGCTTCAGTGAGACACATCGTTCCGCCCCACTCGCCTGACATGATTTTTGAAACTGCAATGCTCTTATCAATCTCATTGCCTTTGAGCCAAAGGACGTTCAAGGCCGCGCGAGAAAGTCCCGGGTACATAGTCCATGCACAGTTTGCACCAGTCGCAAGGGACATACACGCTACATAGAGGGCCTCAGGAACTTCTGTTCCTCCAGCTTCTGCTGGAAGACCAAGAGCAAACCAACCATTATCGTAGAAATTTTTATTCACCGATTTCAAAGCATCAGGAACTAAGACTTTTCCATTTTCATGACGAACACCTTGCTTGTCCGAAGGCTCACGGCTTGGAAAAACTTCGTTCTCTACAAATTTGTTATATTCAGCAACGATACCCTTAACGTCTTGCTCTTCGAGTCCGTATTGTTTCCAGTCCTGTACTTTTAAAAGTTCAACTAAGTTAAATTCAACGTCACGAATGTCTGCTTTATAGCTACCCATAGAATCCCTCATCATGAAGAAAGTATTAATGAATATAGAATAACGGAAATTTACGATTTGGGAGGGAAAAGATATCCGACTAAAACAATAAAAAAAGGCAGCCGAAGCTGCCTTTTTTGGATAAGTGAAAGATTTTAGTAATTGGTCAACACAGTTGCTTTACCAGTCACATTGTTTTCCTCAATTCTAGGATTGAGAGCAGCATGAAGTGTCGTATCAATTGTATATTTGATAATTTTGCTAGACGCTGTTTCCACATGGTAAACCATGATCAAGTTATTTTGAGTTTCAACGTTGATCAACACGAAGCCAGCTGCAGGGGTCAAAATTTTAGCAATATTTGGGTACAGCTTTCTAGCCTGTCCATTTACGATCGTGATGTAAGTAGGAGGCAACTGAGTCGGAGTTGAACTACCCGCTGTACATACCTGGTACGGAATTCCGATGAACGTTTTACTAGAACAAGATGAAAGATTATAGGAACTTTTTAAAATTTGTACTGCTGGTAAATTGATGACCTGATTTTCAACAGCATCCCCCCAGTTTAAGAAGCTAGTATAGGCCGCAGAACCCGAGGTTAGGCTCGAACCATAATTGAAGTTAGAATAAGGATCAGAGCTCGATCCCCCGCCACCACTCTTAGAACCACCGCAACTTACGGCAAGCGCTAAAAGCATCGTAGAGAAGACCAAATGTTTAAAAGACGTTTTCATAAATACCCCCATGAAATTACAAAACTAAATGTTTTCTTAGCTATTGTATTCCAAGTTTCGTGCCAAGTTTCTAAATGAAAATTTGATAGGTTATGAGGGCGTATTGTCTAAAGTTTTGACAGTGGCCAGTCTCTATACACCACTACATAAAAACTTCTTCGGCCCTAAGAAAAGGAGAATCTTCCGTTAATATCGTTTCATTATATATGAAAGGACCTAAATGAGACCTTACTACGCAATGATTCTACTTCTACCTTTGAGCTCGTTTGCAACAAGTGTTGCAAGCTTCCAATCGAGGATTGGGATTGACCACCGAGTACCTACGGAAATGAAGAAATTCGAAAACAAAGGTGAAAAGTTACCAGACAATTACATCACTTCATTTCCCCAACAGATGCTAAAAAAAATGTTTCAAGATAAAAGGGCCTTTATCTCAGGCCTCAAACCAGATAAGGCCTGCGAGCTCCGGGCCGAGGTAACCTTTTTGAAATCCGGTGATCTTTTTGGTAAGAGCAGTTTTCCAAGAGTTGAGCAGGATGCAGTTGACGAATTTGAGAATGGAATCATTAAGATTGAATCCGTTGGCTGCCTTAGTGCTCATCAAGGTTTACCAGGGATGAAAAAATTTAATAACACGAGTTTTAAACTTAGTACGATTGCCGAACTCAAAAGCTCAAAACTCATCAATGGTCTGACTTGCGAGCAAACAAGTGTCATTGGGTTGGGAAATTCTGACTATTGCTACGTCTCAACCACTTTAGATACGGAAGATGAAAACTTTCTCTTCACTCAAAATGTCACAAATGCGCCAACAGAAATAGCAAGTGCTACCGTTTTTTACCGAAGCACTTATACAAGCTTTCATGAAGTTGGAAATGAAACTATGACCCATACCTTGGCCTATGTCAGGGGCCCTAAAGTTCCGGGGCTATTGCGCGGGATTGCACGTTCAAAGATCCTCGCTGCACAAAAAAAGGGCAATCAAAAACTCGCTGAAGGTCTTTAGTTAAATCCTCTGGCCATTGCCCTTGCTCGTTTGTATCGTTTTTCCATTCAGGAGAACGATCATGTCTTACTTACTTATTGGCTCTGCTACCTCCCCTTTTGTTCGCCGTACACGGATGTTAATGGAAGATCTTCAGTATGAGCTGAAGGAGCTTGATATCTACGATGGCGCTGAAGGTGCTGCTTATCTTCACAAAGTATCTCCGGTGCATCAGATCCCTGTTCTTATAGATGCTGAGAAAACTATCTGGGATTCTCGAGTTATTTTTAATTACCTCAATCAAAAGCATAAACTTGAATCGATGAGCTGGGAGAAAGAAAATCTTCTCACTGCTGTCGATGGCGCCATTAATTCAGGAGTCACACTACTCCTTTCAAAAAGATCCGGGCTCAAGACTGAAGATCCGGTCATGTATTTCGATCGTCAAAAAGAACGAATGGCCTCGATCCTTGATTATCTTAAAAATCATATGGCCAATGATTCCGGTGAAGAATGGAATATTGTGAACATGACCATTTACTCATTTTTAGACTGGGCCCTTTTCAGAAAAGTCATTTCAATTGATCAAAGGCCTGAGTGTCGTCGCTTCCTAGAGATTCATGCGACCAGACCGATCGTCAAACTCACCCAACTCCCTAAGGTTTAGTATGGAAATAAATCAATACATTGATCATACCCTCCTTAAACCTGAAGCGACTTCTGCCCAAGTTGAAAAACTCTGCCTCGAGGCCCGAGAGAATAAGTTTTTTTCGGTTTGTATCAATTCCTACTTTGTGAAAAAAGCTGCGGCCCTACTTTCTGGTTCTGGAGTCAAAATCTGTACTGTCGTCGGTTTTCCTTTGGGAGCCTCGACGATGGAGACAAAGCGGTTTGAGGCGATGAAGGCAATTGCTGATGGCGCTTCAGAGATTGATATGGTGATGAATATTTCAGCTGCGAAATCAGCAGATTGGCAGTATGTGCTTGATGATATGTCTTCGCTGGCACAGGTTTGTCATGCACAAGGGAAACTGCTCAAAGTGATTTTAGAAACCGCACTCCTGAGTGAAGAAGAAAAGAAAAAAGCTTGTGAACTCGCTGTGAAGGCCGGGGTTGATTTTGTAAAAACGTCGACAGGTTTTTCGACTGCTGGAGCAACTGAGGCAGACGTGAAACTCATGCGCTCAATAGTTGGAAAGAATATCGGAGTTAAGGCGAGTGGTGGAATTCGCGATGCCGCGACTGCGAAGATTATGATGGATGCTGGGGCCACACGGTTAGGGACAAGTGCGAGTGTGGAAATTGTAAAGGGGCTCACAGGCGTGGGTAGTTATTGAAAACTCGTCGTTCGCATCTGTTCGTTTTTTTAATTATCGGAGTCGTCGGCCTAATCATGCTTACGCTTTGGTTGCAGGGAAATAGTTCCCCAGAGCTAAAGTCGGTGACGCCTCCTCCACCCCAATCTCATCAAACACCATCCATCAAGGCTCCAAACAAGTTACCTTCCCCGAAAGCCACAGTCATCAATATGAAACCTTCGTGCGAAGGTCATTTAAAAGTCCTTTTGGGATTTGATAAATGTAACGAAGAATGTTTTGCCAAAAAACTTTTAACTCACCATAAAGATCTTTCCGACTTTGTTCTAGAGAAATGGACTTATTTTAACAGGAAGGGAGAGGCCAAAAGTAGGCTTGGACGTTTATACATTGCTGTCTCTAGTGCAGAAATAAATTTCACTCCAAACTTAATACCGAAAAAAGATTTAGCTAAAGCAGAAAAAATGCTCGCTGAAATAATGCGAGAAGATCCCAAGAATCTCTATCCAGCACTTTTTTATGCCTATGTTTTGAAACGACGGGGAAAAATAGCCGAGGCACAGAAAGTTCTTCGTGATGCAGTCCAATCTGGAAGCTACGAATCGTATATCCCTAGATATCGTCTTGAAATAATGAAAGCAGCGGGGACCGATATTCTTAGTGCCATGGTCGCGATCATGACCACAGCAACGTACTTTATCCCGGAACCTCGTCTCTACGAAATTGAAGAGCTTCAAGAAATATCCAAAGTCGATTTCATCAAGGCGATGATCATCATCGCAAATAAAAGGAAAAATGCAGAAAATAAAGGCCAGGATCTTTTGTGGGATTTATCAGATGATAAATATTCAAGAGAATATCTAGAGCAAGAGCTACCAGACGTGTATCAACGTCTCCCGAAGTTCGAAGACAGGGATGATAACAAGACTCATGATCTCATTTTTTTTACCCCTCGACCTGATGATGGAAACTGCAACGTTGAGGATGTAAAAGAGAACCTTGCTAAACGGCTCGAATATCTTAAATCCCTCTAAGCTTCACCATTCTCAATTTTCCACATTTTAAAATCGCTTCCTGCCCTGTCTTGAGTTCAATCACTTCGGTCGTCACCGATTGATTATCAAACTTCACGGCATTTTGCTTGATCAGCCGTCTACCTTCACCATTACTTTCAATAAACTTGAGCTCTGTTAAAAGATCCAAAAGCTTAATCTGTCCCGCAGGTCTTTCCACCACAACTAAATCATCCGAGACCTGTTTTTTTGAAAAACGGGCTTCAAATTTTTCTCGTTCCTCAAGCCCAGCACTTTCACCATGATAATACCCAGTGATCTCGGCCGCGATCGTTTTCTTCGCATCCATGGGATGGATAGAGCCTGAATTAATGCCAGCAATATACGTTTCAACTTCAACAGAATTTTTTCGGCTTAAGAGATTGTAGTATTTTTTCATGAGCTCATCCGAAATAGACATCAGCTTCCCAAACATGTTGGTCGGCGTATCCGTCAGTGAGATGTAGTTATCCATCGACTTCGACATTTTATTTACGCCATCTGTCCCCTCGATCAAAGGCATGGTGAGAATACACTGAGCCTCTTGTTCATAGGCTCCTTGAAGGTGTCTTCCCATCATGAGATTAAAAGTCTGATCGGTGCCACCAAGCTCAAGGTCAGCCTTCAAGTGAACCGAATCATATCCCTGAAGAACAGGGTAAACAAATTCGTGAAGGTAGATGGCCTCAGCTCCAGTGTAGCGTTTATTGAAATCATCCCGCTGGAGCATGGCGCCCACTGTTGCTTTTGCCATCAACTGAATGAGATCAAGGCCCGAAAACTTTCCGAGCCAGTGGCTATTGAAAACCACATTAGTCTTAGTCATGTCGAGAACTTTCCCAACTTGCTCTTTATAAGTCTTTGCGTTCTCGGCTACATCGGCCGCAGTCAAGATCGGACGAGTTTTATTTTTTCCCGTCGGGTCTCCGATTTGGGCGGTGTAATCTCCAATCAGAAAATATATTTCATGACCAAAATCTTGAAGAAGTTTTAATTTTTGTAAAACAACAGTGTGGCCCAAATGAATATCTGGTCTCGATGGATCGGCACCGAATTTAATCACGAGTGGTTTTTGCTTCTCAAAAGATTTTTTGAGTTTTTTTAAGAGTTCAGCTTCAGGGATAATATCAAAAGCTCCACGCTTAATTTCTTTAAGCTGATCTTCCGGGCTCACGGTAATGCGGGTCATGGTGTCTCCTTAGAGACATCAGTTTACGGCCGCCAACCCATCTTTTTAAGCCAAATCTGAAATTCTTTTTGTTTTTTGTCCGGATCAGCTGGTGGACGCTCACCATTTTGGAAATCAGTGCGCATTTCTGGAAGTCCCATGGATTTTCTACGGTGCTCTAGTTGATCAGGAGCCTCAATCTCCGTGGGTTTAAGTTCAGCATCAATCCAATCAAGGTTAGTTCCAAACAATTGTTTTCGACCTTCAAAGTAGGCAACTCTATCTTCCAGATAAGCGAGAAGTTCTGGTGGCCAGTCTCCCGCGGCCATGGCCAGGCGAATTTGCGTCAGGCACTCGCGCATGAAATCACTTCGAGAAATTGAATGATGAATGATGAGCCACGCTAAACGGACACCTTCATCACCTGCATTCGAGAGAACTGGAAATCCATTTTTTTCGATTATTTTTTCAAGTTTGAGGGAATTCTCAAGATGAACTTTTTCCATCTCCGGATGATACGTATCATTGAGATCCCCTCGCTTACTTAGCGCTTCTTGGATGAAATGGTCCCGCTCAACTAAAGGAGCGAGTTTATCTGTCCACACTGGATCAATCATTTTACAATCTTTGTATGAGTGAGGCTGAAAATAAAAATGTCATTTTTTTTGATGGAGTCTGTGGGCTGTGTAACGGCTTTGTTGATTTCATTATGCGCATCGATGAGAAGAAAATTTTCAAATTTTCTCCCTTGCAAAGTGATTATGCTCATCAAGTTCTTCCGGTTGAGGATGTTCGAGATCTTCATTCTATTGTGGTGATGGTTGATGGTCAAAAAGAGCTCAGGGCGCGGGCCGTGATGAATGTCTTTAAAAAACTTGGTGGCCTTTATGGGACTTTGTCTGTTTTTAGGATTCTGCCAGATCCAGCGCTGAATTGGGGCTATGATCTTGTCGCCGCAAATCGTTACCGCATATTTGGGAGAAAACAAACGTGCCGCTTACCAACCCCCGAAGAGCGCGCTCGATTCATCCTATAAGGTATTAATATAAAAAACATTCTATCATCCCAAAAAATTCAGTTTCGCACTGTATAATTTGCAGTTTTCAGTTAATTTGTTTGGCTTTTAGTCTATTGGTTTGGTATACCAAACTTATTAACGGAGATGCTATGAAATTGATTTTTGCTCTCATGCTTTTACCACTCGTCTCGTTTGCTCAGACCGAGATGGACCAAAAGCTTCAAGGATACATTGAAAAATTTCAACTCAAGCCTTTGAATGGCCCCAAAGGAATCAATCGCCCACTTTTCAATTTAGGCCAAAATCTATTCACCTCAAATCTGCTTTCTGGAAATAATAATATCGGATGCGTTGACTGCCACTTCCCAGCCAACATGACGATGGACGGCCTGCCTCTTGGAGTTGGTGAGGGTTCTCACGGTGAAAACACCGCGAACTCGCGCCGAGCACAAGGTTCAGGGGTGATGCTCGCAAGAAATACTCCTGCTCTCTACAACCTCAATGGTATTCACACCATGTTCTGGGATGGGCGCGTAAGCTTTGACCCACTAACAAAATCGTTTACGACTCCGGTAAAAGAAATTAGTGGCATGAATCCTTCTCGGGCAGATATTGCTCTCACGTTAAATAGTGCTCTCGCCGCACAAGCGATATTTCCCATCGCCAATCACGATGAAATGACTGGTGCTCCAGGAAGTAACCCGATTGCGAATGCAAAAGACGAACTAGAAATATGGGATCTCATCGTTCAGAAACTTAACCAAAATCCAGAAATGAAGGCAGCACTCACGGCCGTTTTTCCTGGCGAAACAATCAACATTGGTCACATTGGAAATGCACTCGCTGAATTTCAACGTTTTGCTTTCTCCTTTACCGATACGGCCTACGATCGTTACTTAAGAGGCGATTTAAAAGCGATGACGGAAGTCCAAAAAATTGGCATGGATGTTTTCTTTAACAAAGGAAAATGTGGAGAATGTCACAAAGGTGAGCATCTTTCTAATTTCGAATTCCATAACATTGGTGTGGCCCAAATTGGTCCAGGTAAACAGGATGGAGATGATTTTGGTCGCTATCAATGGGATCCGTCGGCCGCCAATCTTTATGCTTTCAGAGTTCCGCCTCTTCGTAACGTGGCGGTGACTGCTCCTTATATGCACGATGGTTCAATCAAAACTCTTCCTCTTGTTGTTGAACATTACGACAATGTTTTAACAGGTCTCAATGATTTCAAACTTATCAACAACTGGAAAAATTATGTTGAAAGTATCACGGATCATAATCATGCAACCGATCCTGCACGTATAGCGAGTCTCTCAACGAAGCTCACGACGAGGCTGAACTTTGAGCCTGAGCACGAAAAAGCTCTTGCTGAATTCCTTCAGACTGCTCTGACGGACAAAGTTTTTCTAAATCGCGAAATCGATACTGATTATCGTACCTATTTCCGCCTTCAATTGCGGGAGTCTGGGTTCGATAAACTTGCAGCTCTTTTTCCAGGAAAATCTGAGCGTCAGATTTATTACTACTTCGATCTTTTACTTGAAGGTGGATTTAGGCTGAAAGGTTTGACTAAGCCGATGCGCTTAATTTTCGTAAGAACTCCTGAAGAAAACCAGCTCATCTTTAGGGAGCAGGAATATAAGACAGCAACAGCGGCTAACGGTGTTGTCCTAGAGGGAAACTTCAATCAACAAGAAAGGGTTACCCTTAGTGAAGATGCATTTGCACCCCTTGAATCTTCAT
>JBBQGK010000041.1:0-31326 GCA_038322885.1 Bacteriovoracales bacterium
GCATGGGACTTCTTTTTAAAGAGGCGAATAAACTCGCGCCCATTTTGGATGAGTGGCTGGAAAACCTTCGAATTGATCTCGGTGTTTCTGCTCTCACTTATAAACGCTGCCTGATTTATGCCACTCCAGATGGAAAAGGCACTGCCCCTCACTTTGATCAGAATATTAATTTTGTTTTGCAACTCCACGGAACAAAGAAATGGTGGATTGCTCCTAACAGCTCTGTAGATAATCCACTGACTCGTTTTACGATGGGGCAAGAGATGGATCCAGAACTTGCGACCTATGTGGAATCGATGCCGAAAGAGATGCCCAAGAATGCAAAAATGTTTGAGCTAAAACCTGGTTCTGTTTTATTTGTTCCTAGAGGATCATGGCATAGCACTGAGGCGGAAGGTGATGCACTCTCGTTGAATTTTACTTTCAGTGCTCCGGCCTGGGTAGATTTATTTTTAGCTGCTCTTCGCAGTCGATTGGTTCAGTCGCCGGATTGGAGAGAGACGGCGAGTGGTGTCTCAGGACATTTTTCAAGAGCAGAAGCAGAGGCGAAGATGAATCTTCTTTTGAGCGAGCTCATTTATGATTTACCGAACTGGAGGGCGGAAGACATCTTAAGTGTGACGGATCCTATTTAGTTATTTAACTTTTTCTTCGATTCGCTTTTCAGTCGCAATAGCTCTCTCGATACTACCCGCAGCACTTTCAAAGAGACTCGAATCTCTTGCAACTTCCGATGAACCATCATTGACCTTAGTCATGGTGGATGAGCACGATGTTGCCAAAAGTAGAATTCCAAGAACGAGGCATGACATTTTCATATATTTTCTCCGTTGGATTCTCATCGGTAGAAAAGGGTACTTATTTAAATGGGTGAATAGGAGAGTTTTTAAGTTTAGTATCTATGACTTTCTCGCCAGTAAACTGGCAAGAAAACGGAGAGACTCAGAAGAATTCACTTTCACGATGGCCGTTATAAATGAATTCGCCGATTTGATCATATCCCCCATTTCCTTAAGCCTCTCCTTGTCCAGATCCACAATCTCACTCGCGGCACTGACATTGGTGACGTATTTGTGATGGGACTGGATGTCACTCAGGATTTGCATCTCCCGATTGATTAGAATTTCTCTGATGACTTCATAAACATCAGGGCAGGCAACATAACGCTTGGTCTTACTATTTTCCGATTCTACCTGAACAATTAGTCTGTGATCTTCGAGCTCTTTTAGGGCAGGACTTATAAGAGATTTTGAAACTTTGAGTGCTTTGACAAGTTCAGTACCACTTACCGGAACTTGAGAGAGGTAAACCATCACCCAGATTTGTCCGTGAATTCTTCTAAAACCCCAATACCGGATGAAGTCACCAACACCATTGGCCAGCGAAATTAAACCTTTGGGGTATTTGTTCAGAGACATGTGAACCTTTTTAATGATTTAAATAGACTATATATCAATGGGAATTCGATTGCAATTTAATATGGTTCATAGTAGTATGAACTATATCGATTTCCTAAAAAAAGGATACCTTGTGAAACTTAAAGTGGTCGTAACTGGTGCAACAGGTTTTGTGGGAAGAAAACTCTGCCTTGAACTTTTTAAGCGAGGTCACGATCTCAAGATCGTAACCCGTTCTGAGAAGAAGGCGAAAGAGATTCTTGCCCTCCCGGCCGAGTACGTACAGTGGGATGGGAAATCAGCCTTTCCCCATGGGACTCTGGTTGATGCTGATGCAGTCATTCACCTTGCTGGTGAGTCTATTGCTGATGGTCGGTGGAGTGATGAGAGAAAGTCTAAAATTATGGATTCAAGAAAAGTCGGCACTGCTCATTTAGTCAAGGCCATGAATGACATCCAAAATAAAAATCTCGCCCTCATTGGAACTTCTGCCGTAGGTATCTACGGCCCAAGAGGAAGTGAAACCTTAGATGAAAAAAGCTCCAAGGGAAATGGATTCTTGTCCGATGTTTGTGAAGAATGGGAAAAGGCGTATTCTCCTTTCAAAAACCGATTGGTTGTTTTGCGAGTCGGAGTTGTTTTAGGTCACGGGGGTGCCTTAGAAAAAATGGAACTGCCGTTCCGTTTAGGTGCTGGTGGGCAGATAGGGAATGGATCGCAGTGGATGAGTTGGATTCATGTCGACGATCTTGTGGCCCTCTATGTTCGAAGCCTTGAGAACCAGGAAATTTCAGGAACCTTCAACGCCGTTGCTCCAAATCCTGTGACCAATAAAGAATTCACGAAAGCCTTTTCAAGAGCTCTTGCAAGGCCCGCGATATTTCCAGTTCCTACTTTTATGCTTAAATTAATTTTCGGGGAAATGTCTTCAGTCATCCTCGACTCCCAGCGTGTTTTGCCAAAGCATACATTGGAGAGTGGATTTACTTATAAACACCCCACCATTGACTCTGCCCTTGAGGAAATTTTTGTTCCAGAAGGAAAAAGAGGTGCGTACGTTTTTGAAGCTTCTCAATGGGTTCCACGCCCAGTTGATGAAGTCTTCTCATTTTTTAGTGAGGCCAAAAATCTCGAAGTCATTACTCCCGAATGGCTCAACTTTCACATAAAAAAAATGTCAACTCCTACCATTCAAGAAGGCAGTCTCATTGATTACCGTCTCAAGATTAAAGGAGTTCCGGCCCATTGGAGAACTCTGATTGGCCGCTGGTCACCACCCCATATGTTTGTTGATGAGCAACTCAAAGGCCCATATAGTCTCTGGCACCATACCCATAAGTTTGAGGCCTCACATGCCGGAACACTCCTTGAAGACCGTGTGATTTACAAAGTCCCAATGGGCCCAATTGGAGATCTTGTCAGAGTCATTATGATCAAGTCGGACATTCATAAAATTTTCCGTCATCGTTTCAAGGTGGTGAATGATCTTTTCAATGGGAAACGACTTGCATGATGAGTTTAATGGGGATTCAAAGACTTCTTAGTGTAGGACTTGTGACGCTTATTCTTTTGATACAGGTTTTGCATTACCCGAGTTTTAAATTCTTTGAGGAATCAACTTTTCCTCAAGCGATGAATTTTCATCAAAATAGAATTACCTGGATCGTACTACCCTTGATGATGTCGGAGCTCATAATCTCCATCTGGATGATGATCATCAGTCCTGGAGTTATTAATTGCTCCATCCTTGGGCTCGTGATCCTCATCTGGGCATCGACTTTTTTTCTTCAAGTTCCCCTTCATAACCGTCTTTTACAAAAGAAAGATCTTCTGGTGATCGATACTCTGACTAAAAGTAACCTCATCAGAACTTGTCTATGGTCTACTAAACTCGTGCTGACTTTTGTGGGGGTAACATAGTGAGTGTTTCAAGAATCATGAAAGAAAAATTTGAATCCTATGACCTCGAAGACCGCGACCGGATCATCCGCATGGCCTGGGAAGATCGAACAAGCTATGCAGCAATTGCTTTGCAGTTTCAAATCTCACCTTCTGAGTTGGTTCATTTTATGCGATTTTATCTTGAGGCCCCTGCATTCAAGCGTTGGAGAAGACGCATCTTTGAGCAGGGTAAGTTAAAGAATAAACCACATTCAGATTTTAGATTTAAATGTAAGTCACAACGGATGGATGGAAGTACTAAGAATTATAAATAGATTTGGCAATTCATAGGGTCGTAGCAAATTTCGCGAGCCCTGAAACTACGGATTGATAAATGTTATGTTCGAGAATTTTACCTTCACCGAAAATTTCTTTAAGCCTGTGCTGGATCAGAGGAAACTGTGAAGTCCCTCCGGTCAGGACAACCTCGTCCACATCTTCGGGCCTAAGGCCTGACTGCTTAAATACATCCATCATCGTGTTCATGACTTCCTCAACTGTGGGCCTTACACTAATTCGGTAACCGGCCGCAGTCACCGGCTGATCTACTTGCATATCGAGATATGAATACGAGAAGAGATCCTCAGATTTCGTTCCCAAGGCCACTTTTACTTTTTCAATCTCATGGAAAAGAGGAAAACCAAGCTGGCCTTCGACCAGAGTGAAGAGATTTTTCATTCTCTTCTGATCAGTTTCAGAAAGACCAAAGTGTTTAATGTGCTGAAGAAACTCCCAAGTATCTTTTTCTTTTAAATGAGTGATGTGGGCCGGGGAACAAATTTTTTTTAAAAGGTTTCTTGGAAACTGCAGGACGTTTTCACTTCCAGGCAACTGGTACTGAAATTGAGAACCAAAATGAGGCGAAATAAAATCTCTCATCATGACCCCGTCCAAGACGTCTCCGGCGATGAAAATCCCAGACAGGCCTAAAATATCTTCTTTTGAGTAGGCTTTATGATGAAACTTCATGAGGGTAAAGTCCGAAGTTCCTCCGCCAAAATCTGCAATCAAGACAAGCTTTTCTTTTTTATCTTGGTGCTGATAATCAAGGCCCGCGGCAATAGGTTCAGGACAAAAAATCACTTCTTTAAATCCCGCCATTAATGCGGCCTTTTCCATTCGATCTTGGGCCAGCTGATCCTGATCTTTTTCCATGGAGTACAAGGCAGGCCGGCCAAGGATGATGCGATCAACTTGCTTACCCGTTGCCACATCTGCGCGCTTTTTCATTTCGCCTAAAAAAACGGCAATCAAATCAGAGATGCCTAAATTACGGTTATGAACTGTGGTCGTGGTATAACTCGGCTCGGGTAAAAATTTTTTGATCGAACGAAAAAAACGACCTTCACCTTCTCGGCTCACGTATTCATCAATCGCTTCAGAACCAAAAAACCATAGATTTTTTTCCGGCGTATAAAGCAGGGATCGCAAAACCGTTCCATTTTTCTTATCTAGGGATATAGGAGTTGCCTTGTCGTCGGCCGAGACATAAGTGAGAAGGGAATTCGATGTTCCAAAATCTACAGCATAATACATGCATAGATTTTAACATGATTCGTTTTTAGAGATACCACAAAACGACACCACGGCTTAATTGAATGCCCGAGCCTATTTTAATTTTTAAATCCCCGTCCTGAAGATTTTCCCCCGTAAAAAACTTAATGCCGTAAGTAAGAGGAGTGTTTGTGAGCGTGTAGAGCGTATAATTCAGAAACCCGTCGAGATCTACATTTTGCCTAAGAGCATTAGCAAAACCTAAAGACGCATCAGTTCCCTGACATTGATCGATAAAGATCGAAGACTGACATTGACCCTTAGTGAATTCCCGAGAAGACGAAATTTCCTGTCCGTAATTATCGAGTACTTGAGATTCATCGTCATGTTTCTGGACGTAGAGTGAATCCGGTGATGCACTGACGACAGGATCTTTATCTATGAAGCTAAAATTTGATCTTACAATTTTATCTCCCTGGAAAAAATAAAGATCTCTTTGATCGTAATTCGCCTCAAAAACCATGCGCTCATCACGTCCGCGCAAAAGTGACCTTGAGTAATAACCTGAAGACTTCCAGATTTGTTTTTTTGAATTAAAGATCAACGACGGTGAAAAACCTCGGGCCGGATCAGTGTTCTTAACCATGTAGAAAGAAGAATTAAGGCGAAGCAGATGAAAGTTGGGTGCCTCATTTTTATCGAGCTCAGTGAAACCCTTGGCACTTAAAAAGCCAACCCGAGTTATGTCAGTAACTAAAGTCACGAGTGCTTCTTCTTCAGTGAAGGGAATGAAGTCTCCGATGGGTTCGTTGGAGGAGAGTTCAGTTGTCTTTAATGTTTTGCCAGATGTACTGACTAAAAAAGTTTTATCACTTTCAATCAGAACCGAGCGAGAATCCTCGCCCGAGAAATGGATTTTTCTGAAAGGAAGAATCTTACCGGCCATTCCAGAGGCCGAATTAAAAGTGAAGCCTTCAGTGGATTGATAGATAAAAAATAAACCATTATCAAAAGAATGGATTTGAAAATTGGCCTGTGGGAGAGAGAAAGATTTGATCTCTTGAAGCTTATGATCAAAAAGTGTTAATTTTCCCTTTGAGGCACTGATGAGTCTCTGAGACGTCTTATCAAAGGCAATGGCATCTGATCGAAGAATAATTTTTTGATCCTGGAGTCGAAAAAGTCGAGTGTGATCTAGAATCAGAGTACCTGCTACGCCAGCTTCAACACTTTGAGCGAGTAAGAGGGTTCCATTTCGGAGGCTTCCTGTTTCTCCCCGACGGCTTGGTTCCGAATCCCAAGGGAGAGGGGATTTAAGCCAGATGGTTTGAAAGATCGATGCATAAGGGTTGGTAGGACAAGAATGTAAGTCACAAAATTTCATCCAGTTTGACACGAGATTTCGTAGATAAAAGTCGATATCAAGGCTCGAGAGTCTAGCAAATGTTTCAGAGTCTTGCTTACAGGCCTCAGCATTTTTGCGACAATGATTTGAGGCCGTGATGGATTCTTCGCGGGAGAGTTGTCCATCTCGGTATTTAGAATTCACACTCTCTAAGATAGCGGCAGATGAATCCCCCCAACGAGCTGAGATGCTGTCCCTGGGATCAAATGAGATAAGGCCTGAGCTTAAATTCTCTTTGAGAGAAAGGAGTGAAAAGGTTGATGGCCTATTTTGTAATTTGAAGCTTGAGAGCCATTTTTGAAAAGTCCCAGATTGCTTTAAAACCGTGGCGAGGTTTTCTGAATTTTCAAAGAGCTGTTGAAGTCGCTCATCGCGGGACGGAGTACTCCAGTTCTCCCAGCCATCAGTGCCAGGGTTACAGTCATTTTGATTGCAGAAATTTTTCCCCTCAATGACTGTTTTATCTCGAAATAAAAGAGATGCTTCAAGGTCTCGAGTGAGCTTTGTCATGATTGTTTGGGGAGAGAACTTAAGGTTCGCTTTTTCAAAGAGACAAAAGGCAAAGTGGTTTTGGTTTTCACAAAGATTTTTTTTAAACTGCTCCAGTGAATAAGCTGGCATAGATTCGCCTGCTATCATCTTCCAACCCGAGCTTGTTTTCACTGGCCAGCGAAAGCGCATAAAGCCACCGAGAGACGCTTTCACCGAGTATTGATCAAGAAAAGAGCGCTTATTCATGATCCGTACTGCTCGGGGAACGCTTGAGCTTATGGTTGTGACAGGGACTTCAGAGAGATCCTTTGAAACATGCGAGATGATCTCTGCATGCGAGGAGAGCATGTGGGTAACTCCTGCTCGAACTGTCTGATCATTTAAAGCTATCGGGTAAGAGTCAACCATAAGAGAGCCTGTGTACGTAACATCAAGAAGCCAATTGAGGGCCGCCAAAAATTTCTGATCTTTTGACCAGTCCTTATTTGTGGGAAGGTTCGCCCACGCTGATCGACCTACCTCATGAGTTACAACAGTCCCAGTACCAGAGAGAGTCGCCATCGCCGGAAGGCTATGAATGCGTGAAAAAATCCATCTCAGAGAATAGGGAACATCAGCACAATCAACTGCAAGATTATATTTTTGAAAAAAATCAGAAGTGAGATTTTTTTCGATCCATTCACTATATTTTTTTTCCCAGTCCTCATTCCAAGATTCAGTGGCAACCCAAAGAGGGCCTACCGACTTTTCTGTCCTGACTCGTTTTAAAGGAGAAAGGTGATGAACGTTTTGTTCAAGAATATTTTGCGAGAACCTTTGAGCAGAGCTTTGATGGATAAAAGCTTTAGACTGCTGCAGGACCTGAAGTTTTCCTTCTTCGATTGTAAAATGATCTACCCTCCACGAATTGCCTTCAGAATACACGGACGTGAAGTGTTCAGTTGCCAAAGAAGCTGAGCTTAAGAAGATCAAAAGGAAAAGCGAGAATATGCCCATCAATAAATTATCTCTTAGATAGAAAGACGAACAAGAATGCATAAAATGCCATTTAGACCCTCATAAAAACGATCTGGACAAGGTGCTTTTTGGCACCATCGGCTTTGCTTGACGAGATCACTTCAACTCGAATATTCATAGAGGATTCACCCATGGAGGACTCTATGTTCAAACCTTTAATGACTTCTTTTTTTATTGTGGCTTCTCTCAGTTCAGTTGCCGCGACCTACGAGTCACTGACTGTCCCTGAATCCATTCGCATCACAAGTTCTGAGCCTCGTAAGGGGGTGTGGAATAGTCTCTCAGCACGTGAGCAAAAGCTTGCGGCCCATCTCCTTGAGGCGGCCAAGGCCGGAAAATTTATTTTGCTTCATCAAAACCACCGTCATGGTCTTTTGATTAAGAAAGTTCTTGAAACTTCTCTTTCTCAAAACAACATCGCCTCTACCAAGTCGCTTCTTGGTGATTCTTTTAACGAATACGTCAATTACGCAATTAAATTTGAAGATCAGGTTGGACCTTATTCTACTGCAAACCGTAAATATCTTTTACGCAAAGTTTCTGCAGATAAAATTCTAGATGTTTTTAAACGTCATGCGACTCGCGCTGATCTCGTTGCGATCAACGAGGCCGTACGGGTTATGACTGACTCAACTTTCGAAGTGATCCAACGTCCCGAAGATTCTGAAGGGGTTGACCTTGAGAATTCGGGAACAAATATTTATGAGCATGGAATCACTCATCAAGAAGTAAGTGCTGCTCTTGCAAAAGGCCTAAAGTCCGACGTGAACTGCCGCATCGTTCGCGGTGGACCGGCCGGGCTTAAGTGTCAGGTTCAGGCGTTAAATAATCCAGAGCTTCCAGCCGAAGTTCGCGCTCCTATGACAAAAGTTGTTGCCGAGCTTACCCAGGCCATTGAATTTTCATCCTCAGAGCACCAGGCACGTCAGATTGGTTATCTTATAAGCTACCTCACAACAGGTAACGTTGAAGACTTCCGACAAATGAACGTTGAATGGGTTAAGGACGGAACAAATTCTAAAGTTGATTTCATGATGGGTTTTGTAGAGGTCTACGCTGACTACTTAACTCAAGTTGGTTCTTGGGAATCTTACGTTCAGATTGTGGATCCAAAGACCACAACCCTTTCAAAAAAACTCGCTTCACACGCACAGGCCTTCGAAGACCAAATGCCTTACGGTCAGTATAAGAAAACTTTCCCAGAGGGATACTCACCACCAGCGATGATGGTTTATTACTTCCAGGAAATTTCTGGTTTCCGTTCTGGCGGATACAATCTTCCAAACTACGATGATATCCGACGCGACGTGGGTGCAAAAAACGTGATTCGACTCGATCTTCCAGGCCTTGATCTTGATCCGAACACTCTTCGCGATCGTCGTCAGGTTTATGAAACTTATTCACCTACTGAAGTTGTGAACGATGTTGTGAACTTGTGGACCAAAGGTCGACAGACTCTTGTTCTCCTTCACGAAATCATTGGCCACGGATCTGGTACTTACAATACGACTAAATACGGTCCTAAAGAAGATCCTATTTCTGCGCTTGGTGCCCTTGGTTCTTCGATGGAAGAGCAGCGAGCTGATCTCGCGGCCTTAACTTTTGCAGCGGATCCGATTATGACTGAAATTGGAATGTTTGCGGATCAGACAGAGGCCACTAAAAGTAGAAATGCAATGTACGATGCGTACAACGCAAATTTCCTACGCGATCTTTCAAAACAGAAGAGCTTATCTGAGGCCCACCACCGCGGCCACTGGCTTCTCTTGAACACCTTGCTTGAGCAAGGTGCGATTGTGAAAGCATCTCGTGATGGTTCAATGATGACTGATGAAAACCTTGTCCTGAAAGTGGTTGATTACGATAAGTACAACGAAGTTTGCAAGGATCTACTTGGAGCTGTTCAGCACATTAAAGCTGAAAGACTTGAGCAAGAACTAAAAGATTTATACTTGAAGTATGCTCCACTTGCATCGATCACAGAGCCTTGGTTACAAAATGTGATTAAGCGGGGTGCGACTCTTGCCATTAACTCCGGAACTTTCGAGCAGCCTTGGGAAATTAAAGGTGGAGATGTACAGGTTTACGGAGCTCTCTCACCAGAAGGAATTTCAGGTTTCTTGAACAAGTAAGTTTTTTTGATGGGCATCCTGGTTTTCTTTGGAAAACCAGGATGCCTTTTTTTTGACTTAGTTACTAAAAGAGAATTCGGCACCTGTTAAACGGCAGGCCGCTTTTGAATGTGGATCCGTCCCAGCACCATCACAATCTGATCCTGTATCATTTTCATTGTCGCAGAGTTTTCCGTCAGTGTTGACCACCAGTTTGCCTGATCCTGAATTTGAAACGACAAGAGGTGAAGCGAGATGAATTCCATCATCACTATTTGCACCAGCTGGTGGAATGAATGAGTTATTCATCGGGTTGGATTTTGTATTGGTTGAGAGATAGAGTACAACTTTATCAACGGAGTTTGTACAATTAAAGATTGAACCATCGATGAGCTTTGTTGTTCCATTGTTATCTAATCGGCAAAGGTCTCGCGACGTCTCAGAAGTTGGCGAGCAGTTTCCTGACGTAGAGTTCTCGCCTGCGTACTTAATCGTATCGTCGACTTCAAACATGATACAAGGATAAGTACCATTGGGAACGAAGCCTGTTCCAAAAACGGGGTCTGCGCCTTTGAGATCAACTTCCACAGCAGTCGATCCGTTATTAATAACAACGACAGGTGAGGTGCAGAGTGCAGAGGTCGATACGGCCATACGGTAAACTTTAAACTTCAATGAGTTTGCATTGAGATTTTTGTCACCAGTAGGGGTGGCAAAAACAGGAAGTGAAAGTGATAAGGCGAGGATTGAAAGTATTTTTTTCATCTTATTTATCCCCACCCTTTAATTGAAAATTTAAATTAACGGGTGATCCGCCCCCAGTTCCACACGAAACAATTCCTACCGTCAAAGCAAACAGAACAATCATCATAAATAACTTCATAAGGTCTCCGGATAAAAGTTTAGGTTTTCTTAAATTATAGAGAAGCTTGGTTTAATTTGAAGGAGGCAAATTTAGGTCTGTGATACTTGTTGATGACAGGTATGGTTTGAGTTTATTTCAAGGGTTTAGTTCGAGTCACTTAAGGTCTGATCCACTTTAAGTTTTCCATTTTCTTTTTTAACGACGATATCCGAGGTCGATTGAGGATCAAGCTTCACAAAGTAAAACTGTCCACTCTGACCTTTGCGCCACTTCATTTTCGAGAGATCAATTTTTGTTTTATCCTTATCGGATTTAATTTTTGCGAGAAGGGACTCTTTTCCTCCCGAGTCTTTTAAAAATCGGAGAGTAAAAACTTCATTCACAAGCCCAGGACTATTGCCAGTCATCACGTCATTGTAGTCGGTGAAGAGCTTTTTAAAATCGGCATCACTTTCTGCCATGGCGGAAAAAGAGAATATAAACAACAGAGAAAAAATTATTGAAAATCGCATCCAAGCCTCTTTGCTCTGCTGATGATATCAGAGATAGCGTCCTTCACGGTTCCGGGACAATCCGTTGAATGATAATAGCTGTGCCACTTGATACTCTTCATTCTAGGATATTGTTTCTGTAGCTGACAAATCGTACGCGCGATGGCGTCTTTTGTCCCCTCACTCGGAACAATAGCGTGGCCTGGTCGAAACCCAGTTGGATTTGTTCTTTTGGAATACGGAGCGTAGTTTCCTACAACAACCACACCGATGGTCGAAACATTCGCCGAGATTTTATTTCCTTCGACAAGTTTTGAATTAAAAGCAAATGTTTCGCCTTTTTTTCCACATGTGACTTTTCCATCTTTAATCGCCTGAGATTGAGCACGACTCATTGGAACGTAAATATTTGTTCCCGCGTGAGCACCTACGATGTTGAGAGGACGACCGGCACTCACGACAGTCGGCGGTTGTTGAAATCCTGGATAAGCAGAATTAACAACGAAAGAATACCCGATCATGTACCAAGGTTTACCCTCGCTACTTCGATCAATGTGCATGTCGTTGAGCTCATACGCTGTGACACTCGGAGAAGTATTGCTGTGATGAAGGACAATTGTGTCAACGATCTCTGGGGGGCGATAGCAAAACTCTGCATTCTCATCTTTGCGATAATTAACATTCTGAATTTTGATGAGTTCTATTGGCCATCTTGAGGGTGCAGGGTTTGTGTTATAGTTCGAATAACTTCCTTCGCAATTGATACAATCATTTGCAAAGGCAGATACCGTAAAAATAAAAACAAAGAGGGTCCATTTCATCAAAGACTAATCGACCATTTGAGAGGGAAAAGTGAGGAATTGATAACGGATTACGGTAGTCAATTAATGGCTTCAGCCACGAAAAAACAGAGTCCAAAGTATAAGAGTGGCCACACCCGTAAAACCGATAACATAGATGGAGTAGGTAACAAGAGCTGATTTGCGATTCATAGACACCTCAAGATTTACTATACCTCAAAATCAAATTTCTGATCATAAGGCTTCCTTAATTATGGTAGGATTTCATATGTACTCACCGGCCTACGCCATTGAAACTGATCGCTCACGCATTGATGAAGTCATCAAAGATTGGCCTTTTGCGACCCTTTCTTTTATCGATAAAGAAGAGATTCAAAGCTTTCATCTCCCGCTTCTTTTGGAAAACAATAAACTCTTAGGTCACTTGGCGAGTGCCAATCCCATCTGGAAAGATCTCGAAGGAAAAGAGATTCAGGTCATTTTCCATGGGCCTCATGGTTACATTTCTTCCGATGACTACGGTGAAGAAGGTAATGTTCCGACCTGGAACTATGTTGCGATTCATGTAAAAGGTAAAGTGAGTATAAAACATGACGAAGATTTTTTAGTCAGAGTACTTTGTCGTCTCTCAGAAGAACATGATCCTCAATTTGTGATAAAGAAAAATATTACCGACCATAAGAATAAGCTTCAATCGATTGTTGGCATTGAAATACAGATCACTCATGTCTTCGCTAAATTCAAGCTCGCCCAGAGTAAGAGCGAAACGGCGAGAAAAAGTGTCATTCAAAAACTACTTAAAAGAAATCCTGAATTAGCTCAAGCTATGCAGGCCACTCTTTCAAAATAAAGTCATTCATCCATTTTAAGCAAAAAAAAAGGCCAGCGGTTTTCACCGCTGGCCTTTGAACAACTTAGTAATTACTTAAGGTGCTTCCCGATGAGTGAAGCGAGTTCGAACATAGTAACTTCTTTTTTGCCGAAAACTTTTGCAAGTTTTTCGTCAGCAAGAATGTTTCTCTTGTTCTTAGGGTTCTGAAGATCGTGCTTCTTGATGTAAGCCCAAAGTTTTTTAACAACTTCAGTACGAGCAACAGGAGTTGTCCCGATTACAGCAGAAAGCTCAGCTGATGGAGTGAATGTCTGCATGAAAGCAGCATTTGGCTTACGAGCTGTCTTAGCTTTTTTAGCAGGAGCAGCTTTCTTAGCAGTTGCTTTAGGAGCAGCAGCTTTAGCTGTAGCTTTCTTAGCAGGAGCAGCTTTTTTTGTAGCTACTTTTTTTGTTGCTGTAGCTTTTTTAGCAGGGGCTTTTTTTGTGGCTTTTTTCGCCATAGGAATCCTCCAGGTGTATGTTTTCCTCTTAAAATTCAGAGATACGTATAGGATTGAACATTTTTTACAGTTGAGCAAATAATTTTTGTCAAAATTAGCTCGGGGCCGCATTTCTCTCCATAGGGGCGGCTTCTTTGGCCTCGAATGTGCACTATTCTCCTCTGAAAACGCAATCCTCAGGAGGGAAACATGCTAAATCAAGACGGTATCAAAGGAAAATGGCTCGAGCTCAAGGGAGAAATCCTCACTCAGTGGGGCAAAATGACAGACGATGAGCTCGATAAAACTGAGGGAAATCTCACCTCAATCGCGGGACTCATCCAACAGAAGTACGGGGCAAAGAAAGAAGAAATTCAAACTAAGCTCGAAGGGATTATGGCCCGTTTCACTCACAAAACAGACGAAGTGAAGGAAACCTTACGTAAAGATCCAGACGCTCATTAAAATTTTTTAGGGCCTCCACTTTATTGTGGGGGCCTTTTTTTTTGCCTAAAGAGGCAAAATCCTCCATTGCCCCTATGCATTTTTTGCCCGGATTTTTTTCCCTGCCTTTGCATGTTTAAATTTTTCTATGAAAACAATTTTTTGCCTTTTAGCTCTCACGAGTCTTTCTCTCTCTGCGCAGTCTCTGCGTCCTAAGGCCCTGATCTATGGCGGAGATGGTGCTTGTGAAGAGGAATGTGTCTCAGCGGCGGTTACAGCCGCCCAGCAGGCGGGACTTGCGGCCTACGTGGTGACTCCCTCAAATTATAATAAGTCATTACTTCAAGATGCCGTGGTCTGGATCCAACCCGGTGGGCACGCCGTCCAAGAATCAGAGTCCATGGGCGAAGCTATGATGGAAGAGGTAAGAAATTTTGTGAAAAATGGAGGCGGATACGTTGGTTTTTGCGCCGGGGCCTTTCTCGCAACCGAAGAAATCGGTACTTCAGGGGTTCGAGGTCTGGGGGTGATACCGGGTAAAACCATTGTCTATGAGGCCCAAGGCTACCCAACGATTGAAACGATGAGACTGGGCAAGGGCTCTCGCCAGATTTACTGGGAGGGTGGACCTTACTTTATTTTAGACGACAATGATCTTGAGACTTCTGAGATCCGTGGATATTACCAGAGAACTGAACAACCAAGCTTTGTGAGAGCGAATTTTGGACAGGGCCGCTCATATGTGACCGGCGCGCATCCGGAAGCACCGAACTCTTGGAGAAAGTTCGCTCATCTCTATGATAGCGATGGTCTCGATTATAATGTCACAACAGAGATGATTAATTGGGTGACGAGAGTTACGAAATAAAAGTAGATCGGACTAGTTACCTATTTAGAGATGAGAGTCGTTTGGGCTTATATCCCTCAATAAATCCTCCGATATAGTTTAGGTCATGAAGAGAATCATTTTTTTATTACTCCTCCTTGTAACCGTAGATGCTTACGCTGACCCAAACCCATGTCCTCCAGATACGGGTCTTCCAAGATTTCCTGAAATCGAAAAGTTGAAAGAAAAAATAAGTTGGTTTTCAGCAACCAGCAGCGATTTTGATCAAGCGAAGTGCTTGATAAGGGGCCAAGTTTTACCTCAGGACATCGAAATAGGTATTAAACCCGGTGCTCAGAAAGTTTCAAAAATCGTCAGAGGTGTCCAGTTCAGTGATGAAGATCCGGCACTCATTCAAGCGTTTTCTGAGTTAACGACGTTGAGGAGTCCAGATGGCGAGTATCTCAGGCCTCTCGCCAAACAAAAAAATATTCAAAAGAATTATGACATCAATCCAGTCTGCAAAAAAGTTCGGTGTGCCGTGGAGAAGATCTGGGGACAACAAGGGCCCAAGATTCTTTTTCTCTTAAGAGAATATTCACTAAACTCCTCCGAGCTTGCTTTTGAAAAGTCGGTCAGATTTTCAGATGATGAACTCGAAGACCTTCTTGTTGCGACTCAAAGTTTACCGAAAGCCTTTAAGAAACTTGGAACAGCTCATCAGCCCATGGTTCACCTGCAGCACGGCGTACAAAGTAAATTACCAGGAAACGTGAGCGTAGTCGCCGACGACACTGTTTCTTTTTATGATGAATGGTCAACTTTTGATCCGAGCATGCGACGGTATACGGCTTTTCATGAATTTGCTCACAATATCGCCACTCGATTGAATGACATGGACAGTGGACCAGATTGGCTCAAGGTCGCTGGTTGGAAAAAAACGGGTGTCGATAAGTTTATCTCGACTCCTTCACATTGTAAGATTTCAAACTACGGCGATTCAAACGCCTTTGAGGACTTTGCCGAGACGGTGTCGGCCTACCGTTTTAATCCTGCTTTCCTCGAAAATCTTTGTCCGGAAAAATATGCTTTTGTTAAGGATAAAGTATTCAACGGTCTTGAATTCACAAAGGAGCCTGAGTGCAGCGAGATCCCCGCTGAAAAACTTCTTCAGGTGAAGCGAGCACTCGTCTCGAAGATAAAAGATATTCCGAGCATCACCAGTGAAGAAATTGTTAAATCCTGTGCCGGTATTTTTTCGGTAATTCCACTTGATCCAAATGAAACTGAAACTTGCATCGTAAACATTCAATCCTTGAAACAGGATCCAGAACAATTACGTGAGACCTTCGAAGCTTCGGGCGTAGAATTCAGCTCGGTAAATTTGCAACTAGCGGCGAATGTTAAAACAAATGACGAAAATGACGACAACAAAACAGCTAATGCTCTGGCGTTACAAGAAAAACTAAACCCTATTTTGCAGGGAACGACGGACTCGTTTGACGAAGCTTCTACAGAGAGTAAATTGACCGGTGAGAAGGCGTATTTATGGTTCAAGGCCCAGGCCAGTTGTTCCGCGAATTTTTTTCGTGGATCTGCCTCAGAACTTTTGAAATGTGAACTCAAAGAGATTTTCCTGGACGATCGTAAGACCCAGGATCTTGGCTATAACCTCAGTCTGATCCCAACGTACAAGGCCCCTTCTATTATATCAATTAAGGGATTTGAGAGTTTCAGGTTGGACCGAGAGGCGAAGATTTTAAATAAGCTGCAAGATTCGGAAAAGTTCAAGGAAGTGATGGCAAAACAAATCAAGGCCTTCAATGACTTGTATAAGATCCATTATGAGATCCGAAACACTCAGCTCAGTGTGCATCCAGAGTGGTTAATTCTTTCTCCTGAAGAGTTTTGTCAGACAGTGTATGGACGGGCGACTTCGGTTTTTGTAAGTCGAGGGTACAAGGAAGATCAAATTATTCCCTCGATTCAAGAGCAGTGCTTGAGTAAACAGACTGGAATTCCAAATAGAGTTCCTCTTGAGCCTGATTATCCGTTGAAGAACTGATCCATATCAATGAACGTTTTTTTCTTTAACCCATTCGATCACTTTTAAAGTTGCTTCCCAGTTTTTTTCTAGCACTCCTGCCGCTAAATGGTAAGGCAGATAATGGCCCACATTATCGTAGTCTTTGGGGTCAAATTCTATCCCAAAGCAGATGATCTTCTTTACTCCGTAGGCCCAGTCACACATGTCTCCTGTCACGAGCTCAGCCGATGACGTCTGAAGTGGTGTGTATCCAGTAAGTTTTCCCATCATCTCTGCGAGATCGCGATGAGTTTTCAAATCCCTTTGATCTTTGATTGGTAGATACTGACTGCCCCATGGGTAATAAATGAGCTCACCGTAGCTGTGATAGTTTTGCATTAATCTGATACCAGGATGCGAGAGTGTAAAGTCACGAATCGCCACAGTTTCAGGTTCAGAAAAAGGTGTGGTGCCTTTAAAAATATCACTAAAAGGAGATGAGCTGGCCCCCTCATTGCCCCAACCAAAACCAAAGTTTCGGTTCAGGTCCACACCAAACGCACCTTCTCCATTATCTCTGCGATTTTTTCGCCAGCTTTTGCGGACTGATCCCTCGCGGTCAAATTCCACTCCGTCGGGGTTTGCAATTGGCATGAGGTGAATGGTGATTGAACTCAAAATGGATTGAATACGTGGATCAGATTTATTTTTCAAAATTTTCAGAACAAGGAGTAGAGGAAATTCGCTTGCAATTCTTTCCCGAGCGTGGAGTCCGCCAACAAAAAACACGGAAGGAGAATTTGGATCAGATCGTTTCTTACCGATACTGATAACAGTGAGGTTTCTTTTTTCGATCGAAAAACCGGGCACTGACAGGGTCACGAGCTCTGGATATTGAGCTGCAAGGTTATTGAGAGCAGCTTCCATCTCAGGATAGCCGTGATAAAGATCTGCAGCGAAAACCGGTAAGCTCAGGATAAAAATAAAAAGAAACAATTTCATGCTCAAACAACATCATAGTCTAAGAATGAAAGTCAATTCCAATTAAGGAGAGAGGAGGGAGCCGAGTGTCTTATAGACGCAATCGCAGGGCCCAGAAACCATACAGCTTGAGGTGGTAGGAAGCTTTGAGGCATCTAGCTCTAACGGATAAGTTCGTTCGTAGGCCTCATTTAGAAACACATCTTTGTCAATTCCCCACGAGAGCTCTTCGGGCTTAAGCGGTCTGCCAAGTGCCTTTTCAACCTTCACCTGGAAATCAGAGCCATCAATTGGAGTGAGCGTTGCTCCGGGCGCGAGGTTCGCTTTGCCTTGGTAATAGAGAACCTCATCCGGAAAAATCACTAAAGGAATCAGTCGTTCTTTTTCATCAAAACCAAAGGACATGGCATTGAAGACCAAGCGTCGTTCATCGATTCTTAAGGCCACGCGTTCACTGTAGCCAAAGCGATTTGCAATATTATTATCTGAAACAGAAATGAAAGGAGATCCACGAGGATCAGTAGCATGCTTTTTCATTTCTTCAAGCACACTGGGATTATTGTTTAAGGTGGCCATCTCTTGCACGTTTTCACTGTTGGGATTGATCATATATCTACTCCCACCAAAACGTTCACGTAAAGTTGTAAGTGAGCGCAAACGGCGTGTGTAGTTTCCTTGATTCTTAGAAAGTACCGTTGAGACTATTCCGGGCTGGCCTGATGGATTTTTTAAAACGGGATAGTCATCCATTCCACGAAAAACAATTTGCATCCGTTTCGGGTCTGGATTCACCATAGCATCAAGCCAGGTTCTCCAGGCATTGGTTTCAGCGGGTTCCATTAAATCCCAAGGGAGGTAAGTTTCTATTAACTTGCGCACTCCCTGACGATCATTTTTTAAAATCAGGTCATTAAGTTTTAAAGGATCTTTTTCTAATTTATCAAATACAATTTTCATTTGATCCCAGGCCTTATTTCGTTTCGCCTGATTTAGGAGGAAGTCTTTATTCACCTTGGCGTACATGTCCTCGGCCTGAGCTCGGCGTGCTACAATAAATTCTTCCATCTTTGGATCAGAGAGATCGACGGCCCCATAGCTATTCAATGGGAGTGTGGTAATAAGATATTGAGCGTCTTTCATGGCATCAACTTCCATTCGAGCTAATCGCTCAAGCGATGGAAGACTTCCTCTGCGGGCATTGGCAACGGTCTCGGCCCATTCATAAGGATGGCTAAAACCGTAATCGGAACTCATGATTTGAGTGAGGTGAGTAAACTCTTCAGCAATGACAGCAGGATTTTTTAAACCTTCTTTCGTGATACGAAGTTCAATAACGAGATTCTTTGAAGGATCATCAAGGATGGGAACAATTTGAGCGAGTTCTCCATCTGGAAGGGAGTCAACGACAACTTGTCTCAAGGAGGTGTGAGGAGTGCCCCATCCACTTGGTGGAGGGAAACTTTTGGTGATATCAAGTCCATCTGGCAGCTCGCGCATCTGTTTTAATATGCCCGCAACTTTATCATCCGGTTTATAGAAAGCACTGGCCATTAATGGATTGGGAGTGTCTGTCACCGGAACGAATTTTAACCCACCCGTGCGAGTTTCAGTAACAGCGAGTCCACCAAAAGCGAGAGCAGATTTTTCATAAAGGGATAGGAGTGTCGGAGAGTCGCCTGAGAGAACCTGAGGCAGTTTTGTAAAATTCGCGGGAGCAGGATCATTTGAGATCTTAATAGTTAAATATTTAGCAAAATCAGGATCAGTTTTTTTAAGTTCAGCTACTATTTGTTCAAGACTTGATTTAATGGCTGGGCTCTCAGTATGAAGATAGACTTCCACGGGGCCCGAGCTTGGATTAAATCGCCCGTCAACAAATGGAGTAGGTAGGGCGACATCAGGAAGTGCTCCCGCAATCCCAGCTTTTTGAGCGAGGGAGGCCAATCGATAATCCGCGCCATCCAAAAAAGTTTCAAGTTTGGCGGTGGTAAAGCTCTTTTGAGATTTTATAAACGCTTCGAGCTCAGGTCTTGTGGTAATGCCTTTGAGTGTCGCCTCACGGTAAAGTTGAAACGCTGAGGCCGGATCACGGTTGGGAACAATTTCTTTTATCCATGAACGAATTCCTGTAGGTGAGCTCGGAGCTGCGATCGTACTGACTACATCGCCGTTATTGATGACGGTGCTAATCGCGTTGATTTGAGCATTTCGACGAACCGAACTTGTCGCAGTCGAGAGGTTTTCATCTTTCGAGCCCACCACATCCGAGATGAGGAGCATGATATTAACTTTATCGTCTTTACCATTGAAGATGGTAGCGAGGTATTTTGTTTCGACCTCCACCGCTTGGGCTGATTTATCAACTGATTTGAGCCACGCCTCCGTTTCTTCAAAGGGGCTTCCTACGTGAGCAACAGCTTTGATGGATTTGGCCTTCGAGGGGACAAGGCTCGAGCTGATGGGCTCGTTCACTCCATTTGAATTGAGTGAGGACTGTGGCATCACGAGATCACCGGGCTTAAGCCCAGAAGAGGGAAGTGCTCCGGCCGTACCGATGTAGGAGATGTTATTGTAGCCAGTCGCCTTCAGGGCCGCAGCGATGGGTTTAATTTCATCGCCCCACATGTTTGAAAAAAGTCTCCATCTATGGACCTTACCGCTTTGATCAATGGTCAGACGATCGGCCATTTGATAACTGGCGCGATCCATTGTGTAGACTTCCGCGTCCGGGATGAGAAGATTTTTTTTGGTGAGTGAGGGTATCTGTTTTTCGTAGATCTTGTCGATGTCGCTGGCGTACTTCATCACAAACTCAACCATCGTTTCTTCACTCTCACGACCGACCTTTGTCATGAACTTAGTGCCATCGACGTCAAAGTCAGTTGGCGTTGAAGTATAAAGATCAATGAGAGAATGAATCTTTCCTAAACTATCAAAGGTCCGCTCAAAAGCACCTTTTTGTCCAATGACGACGTGATCGGCTCGAGGAAGAACATTGAGAATTTTAGTGAGAACGTCAGTTTCGCGAAGGATTTTTACCTCAGCACTTTCGACCGTAAAAATCGGAGGTATGGCTTTTTTATCCGTCCATTCAAGGCCTAGGATGGATGCCTCTAAACCAAGATGTGATAATCGATCTTGGCCAGCTATCTCGGAGATGGCATAGTGGAATGATTTCTCACCCGGGTCTTGGATCAATAAAATAGGATTGTAGTTGTTGGCCTGTGTGTTCACGAGTGCAAGGATTTTGGATCCTCGTCTTACGAGTTCCTGTTTGAAACTACGCGCAGTTCCGACAAACATTTCAATTTTTCTTTGTGATTCAGTCGCCTCCCAAAAAACTGCTCGAGTCGTTCGGTTGGCCGAATAGTCTCCGACATTTAACAGGATCTCAGATCCATCTGTGGGTTGAACGGTAGTGGGTACGACGATCGGTTTTTCTGGAGAATCTGGGTTTATTGTTTTAACCACTCCGATGGGACTTATGACAAACCCCTCGTTCATTTTCATCTTTAAAAAATTATAGCCCCAGTTCACCTGTTCGGCTGTCGCCTTGAGTTCAGGGTGACGTTTGTTTAAGACGTCGAGGATGATACCATCGTAGTTTTTTGCATCTGCGAGTTTTACTGGATCGATTCCCATCTTGAGAAATTCTTGGGGTTTTATCTCCTGCATCGCTTGAGCGATCTCAGGTCGGTCTTTCCCTCTTTGAACAGAGGCCCAAGAACCAATGTAGGCCGTGAAGCGATCAAGGTTAAGTAACTGCTTGAGCCGATCCTGATCTTCAGCAAAAGTGAAGGCACTTGAAAGAAGATAAAAGAGAATCCAAAATTTCATTTACAAGTACCGAACGCCTCATCAAGTTTGCTTTCAATAGCAGAATCCGAGAGTCCTTTGGCACGATTTCGTCGAATCACTTCTGCCAGTAAACTCTCTGCATCTGAATCGACTGCTGAGGCCGCTCTCACCTGAGCAAAGCGTTTTGAGAAAGTTGCGTAAAGGGCAGGGGCCTCTTCTGGGTTGATTTCTTCCAACACTTTTAGTGCTCGAGCGGTGGCCGGTCTTCGAGCTGGTTCAACCGCACTCAAAATAGGCCCATATTCTTTTGACGTCGACATAGTCAATAGTTCGGCCGGTTCAACCGGAGTAACGATGATTGAACTTAAATTCGGCAATTGATCTTCCGCTCGAGCGCGGCTGACGAGACCCGCGTCCACAATTTTATTGGACGCAGTCTCTGAGAGGCCTGCGTCTTTTAAAACTTTTACCTTGAGAGCGATGCTCTCAGGCGTTTCACGAAGAGCAGCTGCGTCTCCAGTTTCGGTGGCTTTTTTAAGAGCGGCCGCAATCTGTTCGCGTCTTGCCGGCGGAAGTTTTGAGGCATCAATGCCTGCTGTATTGATCGCGGCAGTTGTTCGCTCTGTCGATGGAAGTGAAGAGTTTGCGATGACTCTTTCACGGGAAACTGTACTCGGGATCAAAGCAGCGCGTGCCTGGCCCGAAAGTCCTTCTTGAAATTTTTTAAGTAAGTGATCTTTCTGAGGACCAGCAGGTAAACTAGCGACAAATTTTCTGAAATCATTTTCCGCCTTGATGATCTCATCGGGACTGGAGATTTTAGCGAGGGCCCCGTAGCGAAGTTCCGGAAAATAAGGTTCAACAATGTCAAAGTATGGCATTCCGGGCTTGAGCGCGGTGCTTGCGAGCTCTACCCGGTTCGAGGATCTGAGGACCTTCATAAAAGATCGGTTCGAGGCATCTGTATAATCGACCTTCATTGCCACATACGCTTCCGCAAAAGCTTTCTCTTCAGCAGTGGGGACATGGGCCAGTAACGGAGCTGCGGCCATGGTTCTTTCGGCGCGAGCTGCGAACAGAACGCTAGCCGCTTTCTGCGATTTAGTCATAAGAGCGGTGAAACTTTCGCCACCAGCTTTGAAGGCACCGTTGATCATGGGGTTATCAATCGGGTAGAGCACAACTTTTCCTGTGAATTTTGCGGCCTGACCTGCAGTGATTAAGACCGGACCAGCAGGTCCTGCCATCAAATAAACTTTCCCAGCGCGGAAGGCTCCGGACACAGCTGTGAGAGATGCCTTGAGCGCGCGAACTGCTGGGCTTGCGAGATAAGTTGAAAGCAAGCTCAAAACTTCTTTAGCAGCAAGTGTAACACCAGAAACGCGGCCTACTGCCACGACAGCTTTGCCGCCTGCCGCAGCAACTCTTGCAAGTCGAGAAGCTTTGATGGTTTTCATCGTGGCCTCACTCACGCGCAGAAGTTTTGCGAGTTTTGCAGCTCCTTCAACTCCATATTTTGCAGCAGTGGCGAGTCCTCCGGTGAAGAAGGCAGGAATAATTTCTGCAACCAAGGCACCACTGACTGAACAGAGTCCCGTCACAAGCGATTTACAACCAAGACAATCAAGTCCAGTTGCTGGTTTTTTACATTCAGAGAATTGAGGGCGACCACTCCACTCCTGACAGAACATATTGTGGGAGAGCCAGTGCTTGATAGCGCCCACTAGACCCGCCCAGATCTTGGCCATGGTTCCAGGGAAATCATGAATGAGCATATTAAAGACACCAGGCTCGCGAGATGCTTTGGCAAGGGCGAGCTGAGCAGAAGAAGAGTGATCTTCAGTTCCCGTCATCCAGTGCCAGAGGTTTGATGCTCCACGGGCCCCGGCCTGGTAGCCCATTTTAAGAAGGTCCCAGGCACCTGTAAAAAATGAAAATACTGAGCTCACAAAAGCGTGAGCAACCTGATTAAGGCATCCATCGCTTGAGGTACAGCCTTTTTTCTTCATACTGGCAGGGATGAGCATGTTTCCTATGGCCGGTGAGATGATCGACGGAACACTCAGAGCATTTGAGACAAAGAGACAGGCCACATCACTACCGCACTTACTCCATACTTCTTGTTTTTTTTGTGGAGTACAGGCGTTCTGTGCATTTTGGATATCACCAATATTGGCAACAAGAGATGATCCAGGATGCTGAACTTCTTTTTTACAAGTTGGACATGTGCCGTCTTCCATCTGGGAAAGGGCAAGGTGTTGTTGGTCTAATTGCGCTTCAATTCTTTTAAGATCACCCAGGAGCTCGTAGCAATTTTCCGTTACCGGATGAGATTCAAACCATGCTTTTTCATTTGCTGTGCCTGCCGGAGGCAAGCATCCACTTCGATGAGCATCGGCAAGTTTTGATTTAGCAAGATCAACTTCTCTTTCAATATCGGCCTTGGCAAATTTCGCCGGAGCTGAGAAGACCATGCCTGGTAAGAGGAGTGTCACAATGAGAAAAGAAGAAATTAATTGTCTCATAGACCACAATCCATTTTTTGAATCATCTCAGAGAAAATAGCAGCGTGAGGCTGGTTTTCTTCACGACGAAGAGATTTAGCGAAATATACTTTTGATCTGCAATCGATGTAGTAGCTATCTTCGATGTAGTTTACGTCTTCGTTTTTGTAGTTCACACCGACTTGATAGATAGCGTGGCCTTCAGCATTCTTCCAGGATTTGAAAGGATGAAATCCCGTGACAGTCGCACCCACAGTTTTTGCCCAGTTGTTCTTGATGGTTTCGTAGCCTTTTGGATCTTTTTTGAGATCAGAGAGCTTGATGTCTGAGTTCACTCCAGTTGCTGTGAAGCTAATGTTTGAGCGCTCACCGTTCATCTCGGGAGAAAAGAAAATATAGGGGATACCAAAAAGTTCTTTGGAAACTTCCCAGCCTTTTTCTTCCGGAAGAACAATGGTTCCTCTGTTAGTCGTTAGAGTCGTAGCGTGCGAGAGCACACTGAAGAGAAACAATAGGCATAGGAGTAGGTTCTTCATAAGTGTCTTATCGAAACTTATAGACTCTACTTAATGGAGAGGTGAGAGATAAATACTAGAGTGAAGTCGTGCGAGATTCAGTTCTATCTACCGATAACCGGTATTGGCATCTCTCATTAGTATTTTCATCGACGATGACGTAAGTTCCAAAGAAATGGGGAGAGTTATTGAGTCCCCGACTAAACTCGCCGGTTACGTTTAGCCTTTTACAGTCATCAGTAGCGAACTTTGTTCCATCAAGAGTTCGGCAAACGCGTCCCAGAACATCTACGGAGGACTTATCAACGTTGAAAGGAATACGGCCTACGTGATGAAGGGGTGCCGAAAGTGTATTGAGAGAGGGGACTTTTACATCAATTTCTCCCGTTTCATTCAAGATGAGTTCTGGGAGGTTTGAAGTTGCCGTCAGCGCACATTTATTGCCCGAGTCTTGCTCTTCTACCACTAGACCTCGGTAGGTCCCACACATGCCCTTTAAGTTTCCGAAACCATCGCGGCACGGAGTATTTTCTTGCGACTGACGGGGCGCCAAGGAATTTTTCACAAAGCTTGCTTCTATCACGAGAGATGATGAGGGGATCGAATTCTCATCTAAAAATGTTATCGAAACTGGAATCATCTTCTGGGTATCGTCGATCGGAAGGGTGGCAATGATCATGACGTTTGGTGTAAGCGGCACACGAAAAATTCGAAAGTTCTTATCTTTTAGGGCCGTCACACTGATTGATTCTTTCACCGAGTTGTCTTTATACAATCCCCTGACCGTTTGATTTTCTTCGACCCAATTCAAAGAGTATGGAGTGGGGCGAAGTTTTCCTGGAGAGGTATAAAAACCTTTTATCTCGTAGCGAGTTTGCGCCAAAGCTACACATGAAAACATGAAAGTGAAGATCAAAAATAGGCGCATATATCCCTCCGTCTTTGATAAAGACAGTAGCTTGATTTTTTCCGCTTACGCCCATAATTTTGGCCCAATATTTTGAGCTTTTTCGAGAGCAAAATAGTGTGACATCGGCTCGGGGATCATTTGCGATAGGCCAGAGGTTAGGACCACATCGGAGCGTTTAAACATCTCACTCTCAAGCTCCTGGTGAGTCTGAGAGTAGTCATGCAAACAATCATAGACAATAAATTCTGGTTTTAATTCGCGGATAAAGGGCATCGCCTTTGGGGTATCACTCCAAACACTGTAGTGAGAAATATTTTCATCTTCGATCAGCGTGTTGATGATTTGAAGGAGCATTTCTTTCTGTTCAAATACCGACGTGTCGCCTGGAAGATAAGGCTTCACAACGGTTACGCCCTCTTCATTTTTTTGAAGAAAATAAGTTGGAAAAGTCGAGACGCCTGAAATGGGGCTTTCAATAAAGTAGATTCTTCTTTTAGCAGATAGATCTCTCACCACCTTAGAAGTCCTGCAATTTTCAGAATGATAAGGAGTAAGTGAGAAAACGACTAGATCAGTTGTGCATTCGAGATTCATCCATGATTCCTTTGCTATTAAGTCTTCCGTCCTTGGAGACTTTACACAAATTATCAATGCCAGTGTTGTGCCAATCCTAAGGAGAGTTAAGTCATGAAGTTCATGTTCTTGGAAAAATATGCCTAGGGAATTCTGGGACGACTATCTGGGGAAAAGTTTCAAATAAATCCCCAAACCCACGACAGCATCACTTGCTGCGTACATAATTTGTGGATCAGTAAGCTCAGGCTTTTCCCAGTTGGTGACTTTGGCCGCTTTCGAAAGTCTGAAACCTAAAAAGATCGCAGTCAAGGCCCTCAAACCAAAAGTTGTAATTCCTCTTTTCTCAGACTCTTTGGCGACGTCGATGAATCCGCCTGGAGTGAAGGGACGAAGCTTCTGAAGACCTTTGAGATCATCATGAATAGCAACTCCCGCCTTAACGATGTCTTCACGTGCCAGGAGATCGCCAAGTTCTTTGGGAAACTTAAACTTATTCAAACGGAATAGATAAGCGCAATTCTCTGAGGCGAGTTGGAGGAGAGCAACGGGATGAAACTCTCCCTTACTAAAACTCGGTCGTGTTTCTGTGTCAAAGCCCAGGAATTTCTCGTGAGAGAGTTTTTCTATACACTCCAAGGCCTGATCCAGGTTCTCAATAAGAACAATTTCCCCATAGTATTCAAACATAGGAAGTTCGTTAATTTCTTCTTTGGAAATGTAGGTGGCGTAGTTCACGAACTTGATTCTAATCGATTTGAAAGGATCAGACTAGCTAGATAAGGCGATAATAGATTTTTTGTCATGCTAGCCGAAACATAATTTTATGGGTCAAACTCAGTTGACGACAGTAAAAAGGGTGGGGATAATGGGCCTATGTTAAAGTTTGTAACAATGATTTTTCTCTCATTTGCGTTTTTATTAGCACCTGCGATTGATTTGGATAATTGTTGTGCTCTTACACATGCCAATGGATCAGAACTTCTTTCTTCTGTGAGTTTAAACCCTGATTCTCCTTCAGCTCTTCCAACGAATTCTCTTCCAGATGTAAGTGATCACCACTGTCATCATAGTTTTCATTATGTTTTTATCCCAAGCCTTGTAAAAATTCCGACCGTTGAAATGCTCATTTATCATGTAAGCCTTTTGCCTATGGGGTATTTTGAGCTGGACTTTTTGCGGCCACCTTCATTCGTCTAAATCTTCTTTTTTAGCCCTAACATTTTAATCTTTTTTGAGAGTCTATATGATTACTTTTTTATCCGTGTTTTTGGTGATGGGTGTTCACGCCGTAACATTGAATGACATAAAAACCTGGGCGATCGATCATTCAGAAACGCTTAAGGCCCGTGAAAGTGAGGAGCATGCTTTGCTCTCAGATTCGGAAATTCGCGGTAGATGGCAAAATCCTCAGCTCATGGGTCAGTTCGGAACCTTGAAGTCCGGATCCGTTCAGGGTGCCACAGTCGAGCTAAGTATTACTCAAGCAATGCCTCTATCGGATAAATATTCCCTTCGAAAAGAAATTGCGACCATGGCGCTTAAGGCGCAAAAGAATCGCAACGAGATTTTCAAAAACTGGGTCGTTCATCAGGCGATACTTGCTGGCTGGAGAGTCCATGTTTATCAAGAGCTCTTTGCCCATTCAAATGAACGCGCTCGCCGTTTAGGAATCATTAAAAAATATCTCGAAACGAGACCAAAAGTGAGTATCAGGCAAAAAGTTGAGCTGAACATTCTTTCAGCTATGCTTCTTCAGTTAGAAAAAATGCTCGATCAAAAAGAGTTCGACCTCAAGGTCGCCTTAGATGAACTCGAGTACTGGGTCGGAAAAAAAGTTATACCAACTGAACTTGATTTTAAAATCCCGACGGCTAAAGTGGGAATTGTATCGAGCTTAAGTATTGAGCGTGATCCCGATTTTCTCGAGGCAAAATTTTTGACAATGAGTTCGGAGTTAGATTTTGAACTCTCAAAAAAAGAGCGCAGACCCGATATCTTTTTTGGGGGAGGGTATCGTATAGAAAACGTTGATCCCTTAAACCATTTTACCTATGGGATCTTGGGACTCAACGTTCCGATTTGGGATTCTGGTTACGACCGAAAGCAAGCAGCGGGGGCGAGAGTTTTAAGGGATCAACACAACCTTCGTGATATTGGCCGAAAAGTTGAAGTGAAACAACTTAAACAAAATGAGGCCGTTCTTTTCTGGTTAAAACAAGTTGAACGTTTCTCTCATGCGCATATTCCGTATCAAGAGCGTGCCATGGACATAGCTGAAGACGGATTTAAAAAAGGTCTTCTCGATGTGAATACTTTCATCCAAGCTGAAACTCAGTCTCATGAGGCGGTGGACCAAATTTATCTCTCTTGGTTTACCTATCTTGAAAATCTAAGCCTTCTGCAGCTCATGCGTGGAGAGAACTTTTCATGGGAGAAAATTTAATGGAACATTCTTTTTTAGATAGCTGGGTCGACTGGGGCCTTAAAAATAAATTCTGGGTCTTTACCATCGTCTTGAGCTTTATTGCTTTCGCTGCTTACCGTGTGAATGATCTGACTGTAGACGCCGTTCCGGATATCACCAACGTGCAAGTTATGATCAATACCAAAACCTTGGGTCTAGACCCAGAGAAAGTTGAGCTCACGGTCACTCAGCCCATCGAGTTTGAAATGATGGGACTGCCGGACCTCATCGACATGCGCTCAATATCAAAAATTGGTCTCTCGCAGATTACCCTTATATTTAAAGACGGAACTGATATCTATCGTGCTCGCCAACAGGTTTCAGAGAAACTTCAGAACGTGAAGCAAAGTATTGCTCAAGGACTCACTCCAGAGCTCGCGGCGATCTCCACTGGTCTCGGGGAAGTGTTCATGTATTCCGTGTCACTTAAAGAGGGAAGCGAGAAAAAAAATCTCTCAGAGATAGATCAGCTACTCTATTTACGCGAAGTAAATGACTACGAGATTAGACCGTTTCTAAGAAAAATTAAAGACGTTGCAGACGTAGATGTTAATGGTGGGCATGTGAAACAGCTCCACATCAACATTAATCCAGAGGCCTTGGTTAAACAAGGTCTCACCGTTGACAAGGTCTTCTCTAAGCTCAAAGGCCTCGGAGAAAGTTTTGGTGGCGGGTATTTTGAACTTCAAAAAGAAAACTACATCATCCGCGCTTCTTCTCAGCTGGCCACTCCTGAAGATTTTCAAAATATTCCGATTGCTATGAAGTTTGATGGAAATAAGATTTACCTCAAAGACATCGCCTCGGTTTCAATTGATTCTGCTCCTCGCATAGGTTCGGCGACTTTGGAAGGAAATGAAACTGTCATGGGGACAATCCTTATGAAAAGTGGGGGGAATGGACGAATCGTTTCAATTGATGTGGAAGAGGCGCTCAAGAAAATAAAAATGCCTGAAGACGTCCAGATTAAAACTCTCTACTCACGCAGCTATCTTGTGAACGCGACTTTAAGTACGGTGATCAGAAACCTTCTTGAAGGGGCCGCTCTCGTGATTGTGATTCTTATGCTTATTCTTGGTCACTTTAGGGCTGCGATTATTGTCTCTCTCGTGATTCCGATCTCCATGCTCTGGACGACCTATGGGATGCAGTACTTTAATATCTCGGGCAATCTCATGAGTCTTGGGGCCATTGATTTTGGACTGGTGGTTGACGGTGCTGTGGTCTTGGTGGAAACGTTGGTCGCGAGCTTTGCCACTCTGACCGAGATTGAGAGAAAAAATTTATCTAAGGATCAGATCGTATCTTCCAGGGCAAGGGTCGTGATTAAACCCCTGGTCTTTGGTCTCATCATGATCATGCTGGTGTACCTGCCGATCATCATGCTCGAAGGGATCGAAGGGAAAATGTTCCGGCCTATGGCCTTTACGGTTCTCATGACATTGGGCTTTGCTTTGATTTTAACGATTTTCTTTATTCCTGTGATGGTTTCTCTCTTTGTGAAAATACCCGGTCCGGGTGAGCACCACAAGGATACTTGGATTTTTCGCCACCTTAAATTTAATTACCAGATCGTTTTAAATAAAATGATTGATCGTCCGAAAATTCTCATAGGCATTGCCCTCTTCATCGCAAGTGTGAGTGGGTTTCTTTTCTCCAGGCTGGGAACCGATTTTATACCTCAGCTTGATGAGGGTGATTTAGTTTTAAACATCGCTCGGGTTTCTAAGATTTCTCTGACTGAATCGGTGGCCCAGCAAAAGCTTGTCGATAACGTCATTAAAAAACATCCAGAAGTGGAGTTAGTTTTCTCACGCATTGGCACCACCGATGCCGCGACTGACCCTATGGGGGTTCATCTCTCCGACACGTTTGTAATGTTAAAGAAAGACCGAAAGACGTGGTCTGTGAAAACAAAAGGGGAGCTCACTCGAAAAATTATTAAAGACATCGAAGCTTTGGGGTTTGAGCAGGAAATCAGCGCAACTCAGCCCATTGAAATGCGCTTTAATGAGATGCTCGAAGGTTCACGTGCTGACGTTTCGATTAGGGTCATCGGACCTGATCTCTCCTATCTCGTAACTATGATCGATGCCTTTCAAGAAGATGTAAAAGATGTTAAGGGACTCGAGAGTGCTGAAATGGATGCACTGACTGCTCTTCGTAAGGGAAAAATCATTGATATCCGACCAAAATTTTCGGAACTCTCTAAACTTGGAATTGGGCTTGATGAATTCAATCAGACCATTGTAACTTTTTTGCAAGGATCTCAAGTTGGAGAGTGGATTCAAGGAGTCAGGAAATTTCCTTTGATCATCCACCTTGCAGAATCTCATCGTGAAAGTATTGAATCGATCAGGTCACTTCCGGTCGTCTTGCCAGACGGAGGAACAGTTGCTTTAGAGAGGATTGCTGACATTGAAGTGATCGAGAAAGTGACGACGATTGCTCGCAACTGGGGGCGACGCTACGGAGCTCTTTCACTCAATATTGGGGACCGTGATACGTTAAGTTTTGTAGGTGATATCCGGGAGATTGTGAGTAAACGGCCAATTAAAGAAGGCCACGAAGTTCATTTGGGAGGAACTTTTAATAATCTTGAGCACGCTCAGCAGCGCTTAATGGTTATTATCCCCCTCACTTTATTTCTTCTGATTTTTATTCTCTGGCGAGATCTAAAATCAGTGAAAGATACTGTTCTCATTTTCATCTGTGTACCGTTTGCGGCATTTGGAGGAGTGTTCGCTCTCTATCTTAGAGACATTCACTTCAGTCTTTCGGCAGCAGTTGGTTTCATTGCACTCATCGGGGTGGCCCACTTAAACGGGATTGTACTCCTCACAGTCTTCCGGCAAATGATTGTTGAGCATCCAGAAAAGAGTCTTAGAGACATTGTTCTTGAAGGAACTATCTCGCGCCTTCGTCCAGTGGTGATGACGGCGTTAGTGGCGTCGATTG
>JBBQGK010000042.1:0-31177 GCA_038322885.1 Bacteriovoracales bacterium
GGCTGCATGGGGAGAAGTGGAACAAGTTTTATGAGATCGAGGATTTTAAAAAGCTCTACCTCTCTTCACCGGAGCTTGATGAGGTCGATCCCTATAAAGAAAAATTTCAAGAACTCTGGAAAGTTTTCCCTCTCAATAATACCTTGATTCCGCTTCCAGTCAGGCATCCGCTTTTTCGGACTTTTCCGATTGTCGAATTTCGAGATAGTCACCCGGCCCCTCACGTCGGAATTTCTATAGCGAGTTCGGGTGCCCGGGAAATTTCGAGGATCTATACGCTTCCCGTGAATTTTTTCCGTGATCACCTTTTGGACCAGGAACTTTTTAAACTTCCTTACGTGCGAAACAGGTTACTCAAAGTTCCACTCGATAAACTCTGGCCAGATATTTTTTCTAAAGCAATAAAAGTAGAACCAAAATCGATTGAAGAGATGCTCTATGATCTCTATTTGGTGCATCTTCGTACTCAGTACATCCCGAAGCAGGCGAAACGTTACGGGCTCAATCAAAACGGTAAACAAGTCTTAATCGAACTGAACTCAACCAACAAAGATTACAAAGTTGAATTGGTCATGAGCCAGCGAAGCGGGAATATTTACTCCTATATTTTGCGGACTGCGATCAATAATAAAGAGTCTAAAGAACTCCGAGATAAATTTCTAAGTTCAGTAGATTTTGCACCCGTTGATCCTGCCGTCGCCCGCATCCTTTATACTGAGTTTAAGCAATTGGGTTTTGCGAGACAGGTTGATCAGGAGGGAGTGCAGTATCTTTTTTGTGCCTGGTCTCAGGACACAAGTAACCAGGAGCTTTTGAAAGAGCTTATTTTTTATATGGAACGCGAGCGAGGAAACAGCAAGCGTATTCAGCCCTTTTATCGTTTCGCTCTCAAAAAATATGGAAAGTCTTTCACCACAAAAGCCGTTTTTGATGACAACGATGACCCCGAGGTCGTTTTGAGCAGACAGATTGAGATTGAAGATAAAGAGAAGAAGATGGAGGCCGAGAGAGAAAAGTCCAAGGGGCCAGCCCCGGTTGATCTTACTCCGGATGAGCGGATGAATCTTTATCTGAAAGACGCCAAGCAATTACAGAAAAAAAATGACTCAAAAGAAATGATTGTTCACTAAGAAGAAAATTCCTTAAAACCTGAAATTAGAACATCTGTTAGATTTGGTTTTAAGACCTTAACTTTTTCCGGGAGAAGAATTTTCTTCATCTCGTCCATGTAGATTTCGCGCTTGATTTCAATTTGAATATTATTCGTTCGGAAATGATCCACATACTCAGTCAAATAGCCACCCACGTAGGGATCATTTTGAGTCGTTTCATATCCGCGACTTTTAAAGTTATTTTCAAAATGACTAATGAACTCTGGTACGCACGTTTTCCCTCGACGATCCGAGAGACAAAAATCCGGTCGATGAGTTTTCTGGAGAGGATTCTGCTTCATATGGTAAGCCGTTGGAGTCGATGGCATGCTGTGTAGATCTACCATGGAAACTGGGCCCGTTTTACGTTTCTCAAGATCATTCAAAAGTGATCTTAATAATTCGTAGTAAGGCGAGTGATACTTCTCGATGAATAACTGAGTTTGCTCTTCACTCGGATCTCGAGTGACGAGTTTTTTCCCCCGAGTATTATCTTTCCAGAACAAAACACAATTGCTTTCGGCACGATTTAAATCAACACAGATGCGGTGGATGTTAGACACCATGACCGCAATGCCTTCTTCTTGAAGCCTGCGGATATCCACAAGCTCATTGACCTTGAAATCGACATCTTCTTTATAGGCCTCAATGTCCCCAGAGAGATAGGGCAAAAACTCAGGAGGAATAGTCTCTCCGGAATGAGGAATCGAGAGGACTCCCCGGTAATGGTTTCCCAGAGGAGAATAGAAATCAAACAGGGGAGATTTAGGAGGATGATTTTGACCAAACATGTGAAAAATTTACCATAAAATCTACGCTAGAGTCCACGCATCTCTTTCTAAACCGAAGTCATCTGGTTTATAAAGACTCCACAATCTTAGAGGTTTTTTATGAAGTTTCCTGGCCGGCGCAATACCAAGCACTATTTCCCTGTGGAAGAAAAAAAACAGAGAAGCTCGTTTGATGATGAAATCAATCGTCCTGGCAATGTTTATGTCGTGGGGATCGATCAACTATTGGTAGATATTGAGATCCCAGTGAGTGATGAATTCTTAGCGAGTCATCATTTCAAAAAATCAGAATCTTTCATCATCGATGATGAACTGGCCGAACGTATTTACTGGAACTTTAAAGATCAAGGAGTCATCACCGGAGAGTTTCCAGGTGGAGCGGTTGGGAACACTCTTCATAATTTCTCAATCCTGTCTGATTGCCCTTCAGTGGCCCTCGGAACCATTAACAAAAACATTGAACTCGGTGACTACGCCTTTAAATACATCTGTAACACGAGTTCAAAAGTTAACTTATCTTACTTGCAACCAAGTCCGCGTCCTATGGGGCGTGCCCTGTGTTTCATTGCTCCCGATGGAGAAAGAACATTCGCTATCAGTAAGGGCTGTATGAATGATCTTTCACCTGCATTCATCCCTCAGGAAGTTATCGAAAAATCCGCCGCGATTTTAATTTCTGCCTACACCATGAGAGATGAAAAATCGGCGATTTATAAATCAACCTTGCGCGCAGTAGAAATAGCCAAGGCCGCCAACGTTCCAGTGGTCCTGTCACTCGGGACAAGTGGTCTGGTGCAGGAGAAAAAAGACCTGCTCCTTGAGTTCATTCCCAAATACGCCTCAGTTGTAGCGATGAATGAACAGGAAGCTTTCTCACTCACGGGCATTACGGACCCACTTCTCGCGACAGAGAAAATTCTCGATTATTGTGACATGGTTCTTCTCACTGTGGGTGCTCGTGGTCTTTATATCGGAGCTCTGACAGACCGCGAACACGCGCGAGAAACAAATGAGCCACTCCATACTAAATCAATTAAAGAGTACAATATGTATGAATACTCTCGTGCCCAGCGGCGCATGGAGTGTAAAGACCCGGTGAAATTTTATACTCACATCAATCCGTTTTTGGGTGGGCCTCAGATGATCAAGAACACCAATGGTGCAGGGGATGCGGCACTTGCGGCTGTCTTGCATGATCTTGCTGCCAATCTCTACCACCGAACAAAAGTTCCCAATTCTCCAAAACATGTCACAAGTTTTTTGACTTATTCATCGATCTCGCAGATCAGTAAATATGCCAATCGAGTTTCCTTTGAAGTTTTGAGCCAGAACTCTCCGCGTCTCTTGCGTGGACTTCCAGAAAAAGAGGATGGACTCGAAGAGGCCTATTGGGCAAAATAGTTCTGTGAACAAAGATCATATCGCTCGAGAATCCCTATTCAACGAAGTCAAAGGTTCCCTCTTTGAGTTTCTCGTAGCGAGAAATATTGCACGAGCGCAAAAGCAAGAAATACAATTTCTAGACAGTATCGATAAAAACTATCTCAACGTTCTGATTCAACAGGACCGGATGGTTCGGCAGTTTTACCCTGAACTCGCAAAATTTCTTGAGACTGTCGCCCAGAAAACTTATTTAGAAATCACCTCGTACCTCAAAGTTACGCCAAAGCATCCCATGCTGATGGGGAAGCTTGTCAACTCAGTTAAAAAGCAAGAATGGCACGAGGCCGACTTGATTGTTGAACATGAGGGAAAGCCTCTTCCTGTGAGTTTAAAACTTAACAAACGAGGGGCGTACGTTAATACCAAGAGCGGGGGTATTAAAAGTTTTTTTACTCAGTATTTTTCTTACTTGGATGCAAATCTACAATCCGAGTTTAACCAACAGGTGGAGCTTGAGTATGAGCGTATGGCCCGAGATCTTCATGAGCATAACTCTCTTGAGTGGAAGGGCGACTTTTCTTCTTGGATCAACCATGGACACTCAGAACTTCCGGGCGAGGTAGGGGAAGAGAATCGAAAAATTCTAAAAAATTACTATGCTCGTCTTGCGAGCTCAGTTCACCGGATCCTTTCAATGGCCCAAGCAGCAGATTCGCAAAAGTTCGAGCAAAGTCTAAGTGCCCTCATGGGTTTTAGCTCTCCTGATATCCTCCAAGTCACGGCCTTTCATGATTTTAAAAATAACCTTGAGAGTGAGATCACGCTTCACGAAATCTCTGATCTCAATCCTTTCAGAGGAAAATTTCAGATCATGCCCTTTGGAGAGATTGCTTCAGTTGATATTCAGGCGGGTAATTGGTCGCTACAAATTCGCATCAAGCCGATGAATAAGTTTACCACCACGGCGATTAAGATGAATTGTTCGTTGAAAATTAAGCGGCCCAGTGACGAGTAAGAAGCTCGATATTTAACTCTTCAGTAATAAATTCGTAACCGTTTCTTTTGACAATACTATGAGCGCAGTCAAGCCAAAGTGCACTTGAAGCTGAGGCAAGAGTGATGGATTTATCTGTCGAAGCGGCCTGACAGCACGCTTTCTTTAAGGCCCTAACCATAAAAGTAGAGAGGTGATCTTCATTCATATCAATAAGAATGTGGCGAGAAGGACCGAGCACACCTTTGAGCAAGCTGACTGCGAATTTTTCCCATGGTGAAGATTTATGGGTGATCAGATCTGGTGCCTGGAGAAGGTTTACAAGAGACAACCACTCAGGATTTAGACCATTCTTAAATTCACTCCAGTCTGTCCCTCCCGTTTCAAGCTTAAGATTTTCCCAAAGTGTGAGGTTGGGGAGTAGGGAAGATTCAGAAGAAACATAGGCAAAGCTTGATGCTTTGGTCGGAGCATAGGTCCGAAGAAGTTGTAGCAAGTCTTTTAAGACCAGCGCTTCTTTTTTATCTTTCTGATACAGGCATAACCCGAAATTTTTCTGCTTATCCATTGATCTATTTTTCGGTCGAAACAAGATGGAAGCTTAAGAAAATATCGCTTATAATTCTTAGATGGATATGAAAAAGAAACTTGATCAGGCCTACATGCCCGACAAGAACACTAAAGCGGAAAAGATGATTGTGGGCCTCTCTGGTGGCCTGGATTCATATGTTGCTGCCTATCTCCTTAAAATTCAAAAACACGATTTGATTGGAATCACAGTTGTTACGGGTTGGGATGATTATCCCGGAGAGCAGGAGTCAGTTTTATCCTGCGTAATTAATAACGACCGCTTAACAAGTATTAAGGCCTTCTGTCATCAAGTAGGAATTCCTCATGTCATTGTAAAAATAAATTCAGAATTCAAAGAGCGCGTGGTTGAACCTTGGCTCGCTGACCGCGCTATGGGATCGTATCCTAATCCCTGTTGGCACTGCCATGATGTGCGCATGCTTGCGCTCTACGATCGCGCGAATCAGATGGGGATTAAAAAAATTGCAACCGGACACTTTGCAAAACTTTTTCACCACGATGTTCACAACACCACTTTTGTCCATTCATCCAACGATGAACTCAATGACCAGTCTGCGATGCTCTCGCGCCTTCCGCAGACTCTTCTCCATTCCCTTGAGCTTCCTCTCTCTGACCTCCAAAAAAAAGAAGTCTTGAGACTGGGGGAAAATTTTGGTCTCTCCGGAACGAGCAAGAAAATCCAGATCCATCACTGCTTACCTTGGGACGAAGTCGCCAAGGAGTACACCCTCAAAAAGATTCCCCCGCGCTTTCAGAAACCAGGAGAAATGATTCTCATTTCAGACAATTCAACGGTGACCGAACACGACGGAATCATTCCTCATATTTATGGTGAGCTGGTTAAGCCGAAGGATTCCGTTAATAAAGAAGATTTGTACCTTGTCGATTATAATTATCAGGAGAAAAAAATTCTGGTGTCTGATGATTCTTATTTTAAGCGCAACCAAATTCTTCTCACCGAATGCATCATCACTGAGGAAACTCCTTGGCTCGAACCCATTCATGGTGGGATGAGAGTATCCCAAGATGTCTTTGTTGAATGTTGGATCCATCCCAAAAGTAATGCCGCTGCCTTCATTGAGTGGGATGAGAAAGTGGCCTTGAAAGAGGGCGAGATCCTCAGTGTCTTTAGAAAACGAGGAAAAAACTCAAAAGTTTTTCTCACTGGTAAAGTCCAATTTATTCCCGAAGAAAAAGTCATTCAAGTTGCTGAAGGAGAAAAAAAGCATGTTAAAGTTGATTACACTTGCGATTATTAGTTTAAGTTCACTTGCGCTTGCAAAGTCTCCGGCGACTTACTTTCAGTTAAAAGCGAAAATTCAGAGCATCCCTCAGAAGACAATTTCGTCTTGGGTTTCAAGTCTTGTGAGTGAGTCCGCTCCCTCACGAATGATTGGAATGCCAGGACATGAAAAGGCAAAAAACTATCTGCTGGCGACGATCGCAAAGCTTGATCCCAAAAACACCGGGAAGCTCAGTGCTGTGAGTTTTGATCCAGACGTTGAAGAGGCAAAAAGATTTTATCAAAAAGATTTCGACGAGAAAGTCGTTGGAAAAATTCCTACCTCATCACCAAACTTTAGACGTTTTCAAACATTCACGAATTATATGAAAGAGAAGGCTCAGGAATTGAAGGTGAATAAGGGTGAGAATATCATCTGGGAAAAACCCGGCATCAATAGCAATAAAGTCCTCGTCATCACCGCTCACTACGATACGGTTTCTCAAGATCCAGATTCTCTCATGATCAATACAAAGTCTCCCATGCCTGGAGCAAACTACAACGCCAGTGGAGTTGCTGTTGCTTTAGGGATTATTAATATTCTTGCGGAATTTGATCTCAATTATTCTGTACAAGTAGTTTTCCTCGATTGGCAGGGGATTGGATTTCTTGGCTCGTTTCACCACGCTCGTGCCCTTCAACAAAGTGGTAAAGATGTGATGGGGGTTGTGAACTTGGAGATGCTGGGCCAGGATTCGACGTTCTTTGATAAGACAAAAAAAATTGGCAACATGAGTGTTTACCTTCGAAAAAATGTCGACGAAGAAAACCTCGTCAAGAAGATGGCAACTGCCGGTGTCCAAATGACAAAGAAGGTGACCTTCGAAGCAAAACCCATTGGCTTTGAAAATTCGGATAACATCCGCTATCAGGAGCTGGCATTTCCTACGATAACTTATAGCCAAAACTGGGAAGATGACTTTAATCCGAAATTTTTTCAGACTGCTCAGGATACTCCGGAAACTTTGAACCATGAAACCTTGTATGCAGGCTTTCAGTTCATCGCCGGAGGTGTTGCTTGTACCCTTTTAGACATCATTAAATAGAGGGCCTTCAAGACCCATAGGCCCTCTGACCGGATTCTGATGAGTTCGGAGGTTGTAAAAAGCAACCTTCGACTTTAAAAATCATCAATTCTCAGTTAAAAGACTCATATGAATTTAGACTATCAACCAGAACTACTTCGCGAGTACGGCATTGAACTGTCCCTTGAGGACTACCAAAAAAATGCCGCGAGAACAGTCGTTGTCGGAATGTCCGGTGGGGTGGATTCATCGGTGGTGGCACTTGTCACTAAGCTTCAAGGCTACCGCACGATTGGTCTTTTCATGAAGAATTGGGATGAAATAAATCCCGATGGATCCTGTTCGGCGGATGCGGACTATCAGGACGTCATCAAGGTTTGTGAGAAGCTCGATGTTCCGTACTATTCAGTGAATTTTGTGGAAGAGTACCGAGACCAAGTTTTTACCGAGTTCTTGAATGATTACCGCCAAGGTTTCACACCGAATCCAGATGTTCTTTGTAACCGTGAAATTAAATTCAAAGTCTTCTTCGAGAAAGCACGTCTCTTAGGAGCAGACTTCCTTGCGACCGGGCACTACTGTCAGGTGGATGCTTCAGGGCAACTGCTCCGGGCAATTGATCAGAATAAAGATCAGACGTATTTTCTCTATGCTGTGGAGAAGAGTGTTTTTAAGCACGTACTGTTTCCGATCGGCCACTTACCAAAACCAAAGGTGCGGGAGTTAGCTAAAAGATTTAATCTCGCGACCATGGCAAAAAAAGATTCCACCGGCATTTGTTTCATTGGTGAAAGGAACTTTAAAAATTTTCTCTCTCAATACATCAAGACTCAAAAAGGAAACTTTGTTTCCACCGACGGAAAAGTTTTGGGGCAACATGATGGAACTTGTTTTTATACTCTCGGCCAGCGTAAAGGCATGGGTATCGGCGGCCCAGGAGAGGCATGGTTTGTCGTCGCTAAAAAGCACACTGAAAATGAAGTCATCCTCGCTCAGGGTGACGATCACCCAGGGCTCTATGCTGATGGGCTCATTGCCACTGAGCTTAATTGGCTCACCGAGATGCCTCAAAGCGAGTTTCGCGCTCAAGCGAAGGTTCGCTACCGCCAAAACGAGCAAGACTGCACAGTGACTGTCTCAGAGGGTAAGGCGAGAGTGATTTTTGATCACCCTCAACGGGCGATGACTCCACGGCAATCGATCGTTTTTTACCAGGGTGAAATTTGCTTGGGCGGAGGAATCATCCAAGAGATATCCCCAACGTATTTTGAAATGGGGAAGGGACTACCAGAGATCCTTTCGATTTAGATCCAAACCTTTCGGTTCTTCTTTCTTTTTTGCTTTTTCCTCAAAGCCCTGACAGTCACCAAGACCTGCGGATTGAATCACGTTTGATGGTTTGTCCTGGCATTGAATTCCAAAACGGCGACAACCGTTAGGCGTTTTCTGATTCCAGGTGATGTAAAAATGCCGACATTGCGAGCAGTTAGGTTTACTCATAACATCATTCTATAATTTCTGTTGCGTGGGGCCAGTAGGTAACTTTGACCCCGTTCTAAGTGCCTGAAATGGACCATTATTAGACAGCCTATAAGCTTTACATGAAGATTCCAATTTTCACCAACCCCCTCTAATTATGGTTTTTAATACCTCTATACGAAGTTAAGTGGTGCCACGATGACCCCGATGAAATGGCATCTTTAATGCACTGAAACAGGTTGGAAGTTCACTTCATAAGAAGAGAACAAAAAAGGTTGAGAATGAGAGTTAGTGACAAGAACGAATTAGAAAACAAACCTGTGAACGTGCTCGCCCTTTTTAGTGAGATCGTGATCCCAGTAACAACTGGATCTAACATCACTGAGGAAGAAGACGCTGAATTCCTCATGCAGGAAGAAGTGATCGGGGCCAAGCCCAGAAGAGTGGTAAGTGAGAATCAGTTTCCTGATCAATCACTTTTCATCCTGGACGCTCAGCTTTCAGGTTTAAAAGAGAGCCTGTCTCGAATCAAGTTTTATTTAGGAGACGTGGACGATTTAATCCCACGTTAGAGATAAAATTCTAGACAAGATTTAACAACTCTCATAAATTGAACCCCTACTTTCCATATGATGCCCGGGGGGTGAAATGGCAGACACACTACCTTGAGGTGGTAGCACTGTAAAAAGTATGCTGGTTCAAGTCCAGTCCCGGGCACCATTTTTAAAACTCTTTTCAATTCCTAGCATATTCAATGTAATTTCCATCATTTTAATACCTTAAGAAAATGAACCTTTTCTCTTTGAAAAGTATTTAGAGGTAGGCTTGGGGGTAGGTCAGTTCCAAAACTGAATTTAAGTCTCTCTCGCATTTCTTAAGTGCTCTGGTGGAAAGCGCAACGCCCGTGTTCAGTCTAGTTATCAGTCTATTAATTTATTTACGCAGATGTCTGTAATGAGTAGTATCAGGCCTTAAAACATGAGGCTTGAGAATGAAAAATAAGAAGATTGCTATTATTGGGTTAGGTTACGTAGGTCTTCCATTGGCGGTTGAGTTTGCCAAAAAATACAACGTTATCGGATTTGATATTAACCAGAATAGAATCAAGGAACTTCAGCAGAACCGTGATCATACCCTCGAAGTGAGCGAGGAAGATCTGAAAGCCACAACGATGAACTTTTCCTGCGATATCGAAGACCTCAAGACTGCCAGTATTTTTATTGTGACAGTTCCGACACCCATAAATCAATACAAGCAACCCGATCTCTCACCTCTCATCAAGGCTTCAACCACTGTAGGAAAGGTTTTGAAAAAAGGAGACATTGTTATTTTCGAGTCTACAGTTTACCCTGGTTGCACTGAAGAAGATTGTGTTCCAGTTCTCGAAAAAAACTCTGGTCTTTCTTTTAATACAGATTTTTTCTGCGGGTATAGTCCTGAGAGAATCAATCCAGGAGATAAACTCCACACCGTTACAAAAATTAAAAAGATTACGTCTGGATCCACCCTCGCTATTGCTGATGAGATAGATGCTCTCTATGCATCTATCATAGAAGCCGGAACTTATAAGGCTTCATCCATTAAAGTAGCTGAAGCAGCGAAAGTGATCGAGAACACTCAGCGAGACATCAACATCGCGTTTGTTAATGAACTCTCATTGATCTTTAAGCGGATGGGCCTGGATACCATTGAAGTTCTTGAGGCCGCAGGGACCAAATGGAATTTTCTTCCTTTCCGCCCCGGTCTCGTCGGTGGTCACTGCATCGGTGTTGATCCGTATTACCTAACTTTTAAAGCCGAGTCCCTTGGTTACCACCCAGAAGTGATCCTTTCGGGAAGAAGAATTAATGATAATATGGGAATCTATATCGCCAAAGAAATTGTTAAACTAATGATCAAAAAATCTCACAAGATCGAAGGCGCTAAAGTTCTCGTTCTCGGGCTGACGTTCAAGGAAAATTGTCCGGACATTAGAAACTCACGAGTGATTGATATCATCAACGAACTCAAAGATTATGGGTGCCTCGTAGATGCGTATGACCCTTGGGTCAGTGCTAAAGAAGTGAAACACGAATTTAATCTCGAGCTACGATCTCCGGACGTTTTGAATACTCTCCACGAGTACGAAGCGGTTGTTCTGGCCGTTGCGCACCAGCAGTTCAAGGAACTGAACTTGAATAAAGAAAAACTTCCGTCGACGGTCATTTACGATTTGAAGGGACTTCTAAAACGTGACCAAAGTGATGCGAGATTATAATGCATTATCTAGTGACAGGTGCTGCTGGTTTCATTGGGTCTAAAACTGCTGAACTCCTCATCGCCGATGGGCACACTGTTTTTGGGATCGACAATCTTAATAGCTACTATGATATCTCTCTAAAAAATCACCGTCTCGAAAATTTAAAGAAGAGCAAAAGTTTTTCTTTCCAGCAGATGGATATTGAGGACAAATCCTCTCTAAAGAAACTTTTTTCATCTACCAAGTTTGACGGAGTATTGAATCTTGCGGCCCGGGCGGGAGTCCGCTACTCAATGGAAAATCCAGATGTTTATATGACGACCAACTCCATGGGGACCTTGAACCTACTCAACGAAATGAAAGATTCTGGTGTTAATAAAATGGTCCTGGCGTCCACTTCTTCCCTCTATGCCGGCCAGAAGATGCCGTTCGACGAAACCCTCCCAGTGAACACGCCCATCTCACCTTACGCGGCCTCAAAGAAAGCGGCCGAACTGATGGCATTCACTTATCACTACCTTTATAAAATCGACATCAGCGTAGTTCGTTACTTCACCGTCTACGGACCTGCTGGCCGACCAGATATGAGTATCTTTCGCTTTGTAAAATGGATCGATGAAGGAAAAGAGCTTGAGCTTTTTGGTGATGGTAAGCAGTCACGTGATTTTACGTATGTCGATGACATTGCTCGAGGCACGATCAAGGCGCTGAAGCCAGTTGGGTACGAGGTTATAAACCTTGGTGGGGGACACAACCCAATTACCCTCAATCAAGTTATTGGGATGATCGAAAAAATGCTTGGAAAAAAGGCCATTATCCGCAACGCCGCTTTTCACATTGCGGACATTAAGGAAACGTGGGCAAACATTGAAAAAGCAAACAGGCTCCTTGGCTGGAAACCTGAAGTTTCGTTTGAAGAAGGAATTAAGAATACCGTGGACTGGTATCAAAAAACAAAGCACCTCAATTTCAAGCTCACGGAATAAATCGTAATCTCCCTTCAGGGGCTGCGCTTTTTGGCCTGGATGAGGATATCTTGACCCATGGGTGTGTTGAACGCATGCCTTGGGGGTTGAGAACTTAAGCGGTAAGTAAATCCACTCATGGTTAGTAGTTTAAGAATTTTGTAGAGATGATCCTGAATTTCTGGCCGATGATGACATTCGATCACCAACTCCTTGCACTGACCTAGCTTGGCCATGCTTTCTTCAAGAACCATTAATTCTGCACCTTCGATATCCATTTTCAGAAAGTCTACAGGACCTTCGAAGTATTCTGCGAGTGAGGTTGTCTCGACCTTGATAACAATGTCACTTTCTGATCGTTGGATAACTCCTGAGCCAACGGAAGCGACGGTGCCGGAGGTTTGATAGAAGGTTATTTCGCCCTTGGCCTTGCCTAAAGCTTTTGGGACGAGTGTAACTCCCTTAAGGCCGGAGTTAGAAATGTTGGTTGTGAGTATTTCGAAAGCTTTTGGATCGGGCTCGAAGCAGATGATCTCTGCGTCTGGGAATTCTAATTTAAAAAATAGCGCCGCTATACCTGTGTTAGCTCCAGCATCGATAATTAAGGGCCGGGCCTTGTCGGTGTTAAATGTGTAGGGCCTTTCGATAAATATTTCTTCGAAAACATAGAGGAAGGCTTCAAATTTTTGGAAGCGCCACAAAAAGCCAAAAAGTTTGGTGCTCTTAGGTTCTGAGCCCTTGATTTTTGCCCAAGTCACGAGACACTTGAGAATTAAAAAGGTCATAAAAGTTTGGTAGCGAGAAACACCCCTAAACTCTGTGCGAGGCCTGCCGTAGATTCGTAAGACAGCTGAAAAAAGGGAATAAAGGAAAGTCATAATGATTTTTATCCAGTGGCTAAGGTTGGCGTTCGTACTTCATATCCAACAATGTTCTCATACCATCCTTGCAGATAGTTACGATAAGTCCTTAAAGTATTTTCTTAATTTAAGACCTGGCAGTTCAATCATCTCTGTGAACAATATGGCCAGAAGCATGCCTGCAAAAGCATAAGTCACAAACCCAATGAAACCAGATCCAAACGTCGATTTAACAAGCGGCAAAAAAAGCATGTGCCACAAATAAAGGTTGTAACTATAGAAGGCAATGAGCTGAAGCCAAGCTATTTTAGGTATATTTGAAGAAGCGAAATAAATAATAATGAGGAAGAAAGCGATGGGAGAGAGTCCATGAAAAAAAACGTTTTTAAATAACGGACTCTGAAACTTTAAATCGATAAAAATCGTGGTTGCCAAAATGATAATCCCAAAAAAAATTGCACATAATCTTATTGATTTGTTTAAAACTATATCATTAACAATAAAAGCTGCGGCGATTCCCCAACCTAGGCTGTCTAATCTCGAGTGGGTTGTAACGATAGTTTTCTTACCGTGAAGGTAAAGCCAGTAGCGGAAAAAACTCATCGCCATCACAGAAAAAGTGAAAAAATAAAAGAGAAATTTCCTGCTGGTCATTTTAGTCCGACACAGCCCTAAGAATACCAAAGGCAATAGTATGTAAAAATGTTCCTCGATGCAGACAGACCATAAATGCGCAAAGATGTAGCTCCCTTGACCTTGATAATTCACGAGAAATAATAAATATTTCCAGACGTTTGAGGACCATAAAACGAGATCTGCAGATGTCTCTCTGTAAAAGTAATAACTCAAAAAACCACCGGCGATTAAAAAAGAAAAATACGACGGAAGTATTTTAGTTATTCTTTTAATATAAAAGTTAGTGAGTGAGATTTTCTTCCCTGATAAAAGAGCTTGAAGGAGTGGGCCACCAACTAAAAAGCCGGATATCACAAAAAAAAGATCGACACCAAGATACCCGTAGGGGAGATAACCAAAATGGAATAGGACGACCGAAATAATTGCGACTGCTCTTAAAAAATCGATTCCTGAAATTCTGCTTGTCGAATTTAATTCTATTTTCGCCTTTTGAAACATTCACTTATCCTTTGCTCGTTCCAGGGCAATCACCTTACGTCGGTAATGCGAGCAAATCAAAGTGCTCTAACAGGGGAAGTATAATTGGCCCTCCATCAGACATTTTTAAGACGTATCCAGCCTCTTTTAGGTAGTCCATCACCTCTTCAGGAGAACTTTTTGCTTGAGAAAGGTTCGAGCGATCAATCTCAACGAGGATCAGAGGATGAAAGCGGTGGATCACTTGTTTCATTCCTTTTAGCACTTCAAACTCAAATCCTTCGACGTCAATTTTAACGAAGTTAATCTGTTTCAATTTTTCTTCGGCTACCCACCGGTCTAGGGTCGTATTTTTCACGCGCTCTCCCTCTGTCGCAGAGAGATTGATCTTCGTTCGGCCTTCGTTCCTTTCATCGGGAGACTCTAAAATAACCTCACCCTCGGAAGAACCTAAGGCCTTTGGTATCAATTCCGCATTGGTGATCTGTTCAAAGATTAAATGCTCCTGACACTTTTTAAATCTTCCAGGAGATGGCTCAAACCCATACGCCTTTCCTGTGGGGCCAATTTTTTTTGCCATTGGAATGATCACAGAGCCAATATTCGTTCCGATATCCACGACGTAATCACCACTCTTGAGTCTGGGAAGGATATGCTCGGCGGTAGTATTCAATAAACCAAAATAGGCGGCCCATTCCATCCACTCACCGACGTTGAACGTGATTTTGCGCCCATTATCTTCAAGGGTCCTAGGTGAGTTGGGTGGAAAGAGATCATGATTTGGAAGGAACTTGGAACGCAGTCCCGTAGAGGGTGCCCCTTTAACAAAGATCCTCAGGGGTTGCTCGAGGAAAGTATCAACAAAAAGTTTTTTACGTAAAATACCGAGTGTCTTTGATTTTACGCTCAAGGGGACTACTTCTTGGTGTTATTGATGAGGACTCCGAGAGCGATCGCAGAGATGATAAAAGTTCCAACTTGTAAATACAGGGAAGCCTTTTGAAGTGAGCGATCTTCACGGATGACGAGTACGTCATCGGGTTTCAGCAATGGATTCTTGTTGTTGTCAGCCAGAGCATCGGAGAGCGATAAATTATAGACATTAAGACCTTGGGCCTCATGACTAGAGAGAGTAATATTGTTCATGTCAGCTCGTTCGATCGGACCGCCGGCAATCCCAAGAGCATCAATCAAACGAGTGCCCATTGGTATGTAGTGAACGCCGGGATACTGGACGGCACCCCAAATGCTTGCCTTAAAAAGAACTTCGTCTTTTTTTGTTGGAGTCATGTACACACTTCCGGCCTTGGGAGATTGGTCATTTTTTTGAACTAAAAATGAATCAGTGTTTGAGGTGTAATCTAAGGGCAGGCGCTGACCTTCGGCCGCCACAACAGCAAACGATTGAACGGTCAAAAGGAGGGTTAAAAAACGAGCGATGATGGAGTAGATTTTCATACCTCAATTACTCATTTAGAAGACATAATTGCAACAAAAATTAAGAAAACCTAAGTAGTTTTTAAGGCTTGGATAAGGGTCTTTAAATCATTCAGGGTGAGAATAAAAAAATTCATTTGGCGTGTTGGAGCGAACCAGAGAATGCTTAAATAACTTAAGACGGTAGAGACGCTGGAGGTGCAAAGGTAGGCGTAGGCAGCACCGTTAATTCCGTAGCGGGGAATCCAGAGTAGATTTAAGGCAACACCCAAGAAAAACGCCATAGACTCAATCATGAGGTTATATCCTAAGCGGTTTTGGGTGGCATTGAAGTAAGTGAAGACATGTTTGACGGAAGAAAACCAATAAGCGAGTGCTAAAACTTTTAAAGGCGTCGCAGCACTAACAAAGCTAGACCCAAAGAGAATTCCTAAAATCTGGCCTGGAAAAAATCCAAAGATGAGAACGGGAAAGATTAAAATTGACGCATTCACTCTCGAAAGACGTTGCAAGTCCCTATAGGGATTCTGACTATCAGCGCGGCTCAAGTGAGGAGTTAGGACCGTGTTAAGGGCCATGGGTAAGATCGTTAAGTACTGAGCGAGCCCCACCGCGCTAGCAAAAATACCTAATTGAGCTAAGCCGTTCCAACGTTCAATCAGCCAAATATCCATGCGCTGATGCATAAACTGCACGACGTACAAAAGATAAAGAGCAAATGAATAGGAGAGGACGGGCTTGGCCTCTTGCCACTTTAAAAAAGCTAATCGTGTCTTAATGTCTAACCCTCGAAAGGCCTTAAAATAGAAGATGGTCTTAATGGTATGGGCGAAGAAATCTAGAAAGAACAGAAGTGAGAGATTCACTTGATCTCTAGGAGCAACGAAGGCCGCAGCGATGAAGATGAGACGCAGAGAGCTCGACCAGAGTTCAATTTTATTCAGCCGGCCGAAGGCCAGGTCTGCCGCCAAAAAAGCGTTCATCGTAAGTTGGATTTGAGTCATGATGAAAGAGAGCAAGAAATAAAAAATGAAAAAATAATGGTCGTACTCGTGAGGGACTAAAAAATCTGAACCAAAATGATGGTCAGCGAGGAGAAAAACGCCTGCGATTAAAGTGCTGCCGATCGTGATCATCGAAGAGAGTGACCAGAGGCGAGCGCGGTCCATTCTTCCACCAGCACTAAAATAAACAATCCCTGAAGTTAATCCCAAACCGAGGACGAGAATCAAAAGATTTTGGCCTGCTTGGAGTTTGGCATAAAGACCTCGGCCTTCGGGAGTGAGGAGACGAGTCCATAGAGAGGATTGGAGCAATAAAATAATAGTGACCAAGTAGCGTGTTGCTACCGTATGGAAGGCATGTTTAAGCATCAGTAGGTCGTGACCTGTCCCTTTTCTAAGTGATACATGCCATACTTTATGGTCAGACGATTGGCCTTGACTCGCTCGAGGATCAGCGCAGACTTAAGTTGCAAGTCAGTCGAAACACCCTCGGCATTCAGACGGGACCCCTCGGATAACCCTAAGGCACCATCACTAAACTGATGACTCAGCCGAGAGTGGACATCTTTCAAGAGTGCATCAATCGCCGGGGTCATTGAAGCCGAGGCATCATTTAAGAGATGGGCACTATGGATTGTTTCACAGTAGTTGTGTCCTAGAACATAGATCAGATTGATTCCGTAATGGACGATCGCAAATTCAATGGAGGCAAGGCCCGCGGCATCGATGGACTCTGCGGCAGATCTTACGACATAGATCTCGCCTAATTTTTGGTCAAAAATAATTTCCGGTGGCACCCGCGCATCGCTACATGCAAGGACAATCGCGTGGGGTTGATACTCAACCATTAACTTTTGACGATCACTTTCACTTTGTCCGTCCGCCCTCAACCGTCCTTTCTGGTACCGAACATTACCGTTCATCAGCCAGCGTAGAGCCTGTTCGCCGGAAACATTATGCGGGAATTTCATCGAAACAATATTTGCCCGATCGGGGGGCGACTCCTTCACGATCTCTTGAGCTGGTTCCACCGGGCGGGGTACTTCAGGCATTTTTCTTCCATGACTACAGCTCGCTGTGAAAACGAAAAAGACAAGGAGTTTAATCCATTCCATGAGGTTAACCTTTTGCTTGATATTCTATCCTTTGTTTTTAAAGAAGCGATAGTCATGCTGAGCCGAAGAAAGGGGAAAGAAGAAAGAGTGAAGCGTAAGTCCGGTTGGTGAAAAGGAGGAAGGTGTAAATTGGCGGTGAAAAAGACGAAGCATCTCATCGCTGAAGGTCTCAGGATTGGTTCCAAGAATGAGAGTGCCCCCTGGTCCCACGAGCCTGGCCAAACTCTCCACCGCCTCACTGACTTGATCTAAATCATTCAGGCCAAACCCAATGACACCACTCACGACGACGACTTCATAGGGCGTGTGTACAAAAGTTCTAAGATCAGCGATGTGGTGCTTACTTGCGCCATATCGGCTTTGCTTCGGATCCCTATCGAGAGTTTCAAATTGGTGCGGATAATTGTTACCGTAGTTTTTGGTGTAGGAATGCACACCGACAAATAGCATGCGTGAAGAATCTTTAAGATAATGAGGAAGGATCTCTTTGATGAGAAACTTTCGATCATCCGGAACCCAGAGACCATGATTCCAGCTCTGAAAATAGCAGTACTCAAATAATCTGCGGATGAAGATGGGAGCCTTTCTTTCTCTTAGAAATAGAAATTGCAGGATTTTCTCAAAGACAATCGTGGGATTAAAGATGTCTCGGCGCCCATCAATGAAAGTGAATTCACCTGCGCCAGTAAGATGATGAAGTCCCTTGGGATAAAGGGACTTTGGATCCGGGGTGATTTCACGTAAGCAAACTTCATGAAATTCATCTGGGGTGAGTTTTTTGATGACGTTGATAGCTACTGAGCGGCCATATTCTTCCGAACAATTTTGCGCAGGCCTATAAGTGATCCCCTCATGGTTGAAAGGCCTGCCCGCTCCACGCGCGCTACTGACATCGCACTTGATGGGGTTTTGGGCATGCGGAAGCCAGGGGCCTTTGAGGTCTTGGGCATACCAACCTGAGAGAATCGAATTACCCTGAGAAATAGAATCATAGCGTGTCGCGAACACCCACCAAAGATCATCGTAGAAAAAAAGAGTTGGATCAGAGTGAGCTTCTCCCGTGACAATTTTCGAGTGATTTATCCACTCATTGGGGAAAACGATGCATTGATAAATACTGATATCGGTTTTTTCTATGTTCTCAAAGGTGCTGAATATTTTACCTTGGTAATTAACGGCGCATGGATAAGAAAGGTGATGGGACCGCATCAAAGAGACATTTGACTGAATGGGCAAGCCGTCGGTCTTAAGACTAAAAGCTTCGATAGAACCTTTGTGGCTCACATTACTAAATCGCTCTACCAAAAGATGAGTGGATCCATCGACGTCAATTGTAAAAGGGTCGGCGAGACAGTTGGGGTAAGATGGAGCTGGCCACCAGTCAATCGAGGGAAGTTCACCTAAGGCCACTTCATGCAATGGCTTTCGAATTGTACCGATATTCCACTGCTGATAGTAGAACTGTCGCTTGATACGTTTATACAGAGTGAGGAAGCGATTAAACATCGAGATGAGATGGGCCAGGACAACATGTCTCATTCTCACTTGTGATGCGGGCCTTTGAGCTTCTTCAAAAGTACTAACAGGTACTTTCAAAAGTGATTCAGCGACCTGAGTTGGCCACCGAGCGCATCGCTCGATAATTGAAGTACGATGATAATCCAGGGAGCGAAAGTGGATCTTAAAAGTGCCGCGCTTTAGAACTACGCGCATGGTTGGACTTGTGACTTTTTCTAAATCGACTTGTTGAATTATATGCTGCCGGGAGATTTCATGGATGCCCATCTTTTGATAATCAAGCTCGTCTCCAAAACGAAAACGCCACAAACCATGAGTCGGTGATGAGCACCATATTGGGGCGATTGGGAAATGACCCAAGGCCAAGATGAAATCCAGTTTGAGCTCTTTAATTTTCTCGTCTAAAACTTCCGATTTTTCTTGTCCAATATGTAAACAAGTCACTAGGTTTAGGATCGGAGATTGGGCCATCGCTTCGAGGACTGGAGTGGCCCAAGATGGAACATGGCTTGCTTCCACTAAAACTGCATAGCGCAAGAGGGTCGTAGACTCTGTCACTTTCAACTTTGGCCCCCCCGCCGTTAAAGAATTAAAATAAGATTATATATCAAATTTTACTTAAAAGCTTAAATCTAAAAATCGTGTGATGATGATAATAGATGCACAAAAGCGTTTGAGGTGAATGTTTTGAAAATACGACTATTGCTCATTTTGCTCTTCCTTAATTCTTTCAATGCGCACGCGAGCCTCGCTGGCATAACTGTGTATAGAATCATACAAACCAATCGTCATGATTTTATTAGTGCTCTCACGGAACGGACCAATCTCACTACGGCCGCTAATACGGGAAGTAGTACTCGGCTCACTCGCTATTTCACTGTCACTAATAAAGAAGTCAGTGGAAAAACGATAACGATGAAGATTCGACCCCAGGTTCGATTTTTGCCGGTCGATTTTGCAAAGTACAGTTCATTCCAAATTAGATTGACCCAGCTCCCGAGTCAATTTGATCCCGCTTATCAAGTGCAGTTTCAACTTTCAGAAAATGCTTCCATCGATGCGCTTATGACGGTGATGGAGTTTAAGACAAAGGAGACGAAGTTGAAGCTGGAGATTAAGCAATCGACTTTGCCTGAGTGGATGTTGAAGGCAGCATTGGATCTGGTCGTTAGAATGAATTTGGCAGGACGTGAGTCAGGCAGTAGTAGCAAATAATCGCACACAATGCGTGGAATCCGACAAGCACCAGTGGCGCAAACACTAAGCTAAAACCTCGGCGCACAAGCTGGTGTGAGAGATGATTCTGATCTCCCTTCATGATCGATTGCTTATTCTTAATGCGGATAACGACGACGACGATGGTGTCAACGATGAATGGCAGAAAGCCAACCACAAGGAGAATACTGGCAAAGGCCCAATCTGTTACTCGGCCTCCAGTGACAAAGTGTGGTGCCAGGGCCCTAAGGGCAAATCCACTCATAAGGTAACCCAGAAGCTGACTCCCCTGATCGCCTAAGAAAATATGACCTCGAGGGAAATTCCTCAAAAGGAATCCGGCCAGCGCACCTGTGAGTGCTAGCATCTCATACAGGGTGGTAAAACCGCTGGCGTAGAAAAAGACGATGAGCACGAAAGACATTCCTGCAGTCAGGCCATTCATGTTGTCCATGAGGTTAAACGAGTTAATCATCAAAAACATAAATCCGACCCCAATAACTAGAATGCTCGGTGGAAGGTCGTACTGCAGGTAAAAGTTAGTGGCCGCAAGAAGAACTGCAATGACTTGAAAAACGACTTTTATCGAAACCTTGTTAATGGAGATGTAGTCGTCATAAAGTCCACCGAGATAAACTACCAAGGCCCCTATCAAGAAGGTGTTTGGAATTGAAAAGCTAATAGAGCTGCTGAAAAGTAAATAGAGGATGAAGATGACCATGCCTCCAGAACGCGGAATTGGTGTGGTCTGAAGTTTACGCTCCCCAGGTGAGTCCATGAGTCCCAATTTATGAGACTGCCGCTCAAGAGCAAGACATCCAGTAAAAGAGAGGAAAGTAATAACGACGAAGATCAGAATTGGCCAGTCTGTCATGAGACTAGATGGTTAATTCTAGTGGCGACGAAAGAAGACTTGGGGAAGTCGGCCCGATCAAATCTTGGTGTATCCAAGAAAGCGTATCATCAAGTCCATACTCGAAGGCATGTCCCATCATGGCAGTGAGTTTCTCAGTAGAAGCGACTCGGCGGTTCATGTCCTCGAAGCCTTGGCCATAAGCCCTTTCATAAGGAATTATTTTGATTTCCGAAGAAGACTGGGTCATATCGATAATTTTTTTTGCCAGATCTAGCATCGTAATCTCATGGCAAGTGCCAATGTTGATGAGTTCACCTATGCTCTCGGGAGTATCGATGAGCTTGATGAGAACGCTAACGACATCTCTCACGTCCGTGAAACATCGGCTCTGAAGACCAGTACCATAGACCGTCAGCGGGTCGTGACTGAGTGCTTGATTAATAAATCGTGGAACGACCATGCCATAGTCGCCGCTTTGATTTGCGCCAATCGTGTTAAAGAGCCTAACGATGGTCACCGGTAGTTGTCTTTTTTCAAAATAAGCACGTGCCAAATAATCATCTAGAACTTTCGAACACGCATAACCCCAGCGAAGTTTGTCGTAAGGCCCTATCGTAATGTCAGCGTCTTCACGAAAAGGGAATGTAGCATTTTTGCCGTAGATCTCAGAAGTCGAGAACATGAAAACACGTTTGTTGTACTGCGAGCAAAGTTTCAAAACGAGTGAGCCGATCTGGGTGTTATTTTCGATGCAGTCGATCGGATCGTTGAAGATTTTTTGAACCCCGACGGAAGCGGCTAAGTTAAAAACAACGTTGGACTTTGAAATTAAAGAGTCCATTAAAATCGGATCGCGCGCGTCACCGTCAATGAATATAAAACGAGGATGATTGAGGTAAGGATTGATGTTATCCAACCGGCCGGTAGATAAATTATCGATCACAGTCACATGATGATGATCGTTGAGCAAAGCCTTAACTAAATGATGGCCAATAAATCCAGCTCCGCCAGTCACTAGAATATTTTTCGACATGTAAAAACCTTTGAAACAAAATTAAACAATACTTAACATCAGTGTCTTCCGCGAAGTATAATTTAGCAATTAGAAATTTTAAGAGTGATAAAATGTGAGATTAATTTAAATGAAATTCACTTAACTGGGAAGTTCTATGTGCAAAGCAGTATGAATATGTTTTGGCCCTTTTAAATGTTTTCTATGTCATTTATATTATAGTTTTTTTCACAAATGATTCAAGGGTGTCGCGTTGAAGAAGATTTATTTCCTTAAAGATTGGAAAGTGGCATGGCCTGTTAAGTTGTGGGTAAGGCTCAAAGTCATCCTGAAAGAAGGAGTCCTTTATGGACAATGGGACCAAGTTTTTCGCCTCTCAGGCCTTTATGGTAATCATTACATTACTAATCAATTAGTCTGTTCATTTGAAAAAAATGGCTTTCAGCTTTTAGAAAAAATTGAAGAGTCAGAGGCCCCACTTGATATGGTTGTCTTCCGAGACGTGCGCAATTTACGTAAGGCCATCAAGGCCAAGGCGAGTGGTCGGGTCAAACGCTTATTTGCTGGCCCCTTTTTAGTGACCATGCCCTTTGAAGCGGCTGAGATCATGCTCGATCCCGCGATTGATGGCTTAATTTTTTTATCAAAGTGGCATCAGGATCTTTTCATGAAGCATGCAAAGAGAACGCCCGCTCCGGGACATATCTGGTTTGCTGGAATAGATACTGAAGAGTGGAGTCCTCTACCTACACGCTCAAGAGATGCTATTTTAATTTTCATCAAACAAGTACCCGATGAGCAACTTCTCTTTGTGAAGAAATGTCTTGATGAGCGTGCAGAAAAATACCAAACCATCCGTTATGGGGAGTACTCTCGCGAGCAATACAAGATCCTTCTTAATGGCGCGAAATTTGTTATTTTTTTGCATCAATCGGAGACGCAAGGACTTGCCACCTTTGAGGCCTGGAGCATGGGATGCCCCACTTTACATTGGAATCCAGGTGTCATGAAATTTTTGGGTGTTCAGTATTCTGGGGCGAGCAGTTGTCCTTATCTAGAGGACGCCCTAGGAATGTCGTTTACGACTTGGGATGAGTTCATACCGCGTCTCGAAGAGATGCGATCATCATGGCAAAAACTTGATCCTAGAACAGTCGTGCAGACTAAGTACACGGCACAAAAATCTCTTGAGAAATTCTTCGAAATTTTTAGGGATTGAGGGACATTTATGTGTGGGATAGCGGGACTTTGGGATTCAGGCCATCGATGGGATCAGCACGGTGAGCGTTTAGCGCGCGCCAGCCGTGCTCTGGAACATCGAGGCCCGGATGGTGAAGGCACATGGTTCTCATCAACTGGCGAAGTTGGATTAATGCATCGAAGGCTTGCGATCATTGATTTAAATCCGCGAGCAGCTCAACCCATGATGAGTCAAAAGCAAGCGAGTGTAGTCACGTTCAATGGCGAGATTTATAATTATGCTGAACTAAAAAAAGACCAGTCACATGATTGGTCAACGACTTCTGACACCGAAGTCGTGCTAGAAATGATGGAGTCCCTTGGACCAGCATCTTTGCGGCACTTTGATGGCATGTTTGCCTTTGCTCACTATAAGATAGCTGAACAAGAAATGTTTCTAGCGGTAGATCCTTTCGGAAAAAAACCAATCTACACCTACTGGGACGGACAAGTTTTTGCCTTCGCCTCTGAGATCAAAGGCCTCGTCGCGATGGGGGTAAAACTTGAAGTCTGCCCGGATATTTTTAGCGAATATCTGCTCTTTGGGAGCGCTCTCGATAACCTGACAGTTTACAAAAATATACGCCGAATGGAAGGTGGAAGTTGCCAGCGCATCGTTAAGGGGATTCCACAAAAAGCACAAATCTACTGGGATCTACCGCTGGGAAAAATTGATCAAAAAATCAGTTATTCCGACGCCAAGGTACAATTAAAAGAACTCATCTCCCTTGCCGTTAAAAAACGCCTTGTTTCTGACGTGCCTGTGGCGTGTTTTTTGAGTGGAGGACTCGACTCTAGCGTGGTGGCCCTCGAGGCCCAAAAATTGATGGGGGAGAGACCACTGAGCACATTCTCAAAGGCATTTTTGGGTATGAAAGACTTTGATGAGTCTCCTTACGCCGCAGAGGTCGCTAGAAAAATTCGCTCCCATCACGTGAGGCTCACTGGTGGTGACGTCACTTTTGAAGAGCAGCGCCGGATCATGGCGCATTTTGATGAGCCCTTTCCTGATAGCTCCCTCATGCCCACTTACTCTCTCTGTAGGGCCGTGAGGGCGAACGCGAAGGTTGCCCTTTCAGGTGATGGTGGAGATGAACTCTTTGGTGGATACCGACGCATGCAAGCGGGCCTTTTGACAGAAAATCATAATGCTCTTTTAAAATATTTACTAAGGCCCCTCATTTTTAAACCTCGCTCTGCGCGTGGTATGCGCTCTCGTTTAGGGACGCTGCCGAGGCTGCGTGAGGCGGTGGCATTTCCGCTGACCCGCCGGCAGCTGCAGTGGAATAGTTATTTCCCTGAAGGGGATTTAGCCCGGCATGTGCCTTTCAACATCGAAAAAGTTCAGCGTAAGTTGAACCACTGGGAAGAAATTTTACAAGGCCAGGACACGGGCCAGAAGATTCTTTATTTCGCACTCAAGACCTACCTCTTCAGTGATCTTCTCCCTAAGGCCGACCGGATGAGCATGGCCAATAGTCTCGAAGTCCGAAGTCCTTTACTTGACAGAGATTTGAGCGAGTTTGTTTTTTCGTTACCGACCTCCTATAAATTCACTTACCGTCACTCAAAACGTATTTTAAAAGATGCTTACCGTGATGAATTAGGCACAACTATCGTCGACCGTCGTAAACAAGGCTTTGCGACCCCCCTTACGAAAACCGTGGCAGAATGGTCCCAGACAAGTGGTCATCACATGAAGGATTTAAAACGCCAGGTCTCAGGAGATTTTACTGCTCTTCTAGATTCCCAAGCGAGTACCTCACGCTATGAGAGCTGCGCTTTTTCTCTCTGGGCCGCTCAGGAATGTTTTGCAAGGCTGCCATCATGATCTACACAGTTGTGATCACCACCTACAATCGCGCAGCAACCGTGCTCGAGGCGATAGATTCGGTAAGGAATTTGCAGCGCCCTTTAAATAGCTTGGTCAAAACAGTGGTGGTTGATGACGGGAGCCGGGATGGAAGTTTTGAGAAGATCCTCGAGGCCTATGGGCCCTTTGAAGTCACAACGATCAATGATGAAACTATTGCCGTCTCATCGGACCTCTCCCTTTTGCGCCTGCAAAATGGAGAGCGCGGCCGGGCCCGTAATCGAGGGGCAGAATTCGCGCGAAAAACTCACGGCGCAGATTGGTTTTTATTTCTTGATTCGGATGATTGTCTAGTGTCCACAGCTTTGGTGCGTTTTGATCAGAGCCTGAGAGATCATGAGAAAGTCGACATCTGCTATTCGTGGTGCGTGCCTTGGAGTGGGGTGAGTTCACCGACTTTGAGCTCCGCCGTTTTTTGCCTCCATCCTGACGGAGATCTCTCTCATGAAGTTTTAGGAACCACTTTCCTCTCACTGGGAGCAACACTTTTAAAGGCTGAAGGTTTTTTTAGTTCAGGAATGTTTCCGGAGGAGCGTGAGCTGAGCGGCAGCGAAGACAAGATTCTTTTGACTAGGATGGCATTCAAAGGTCGCGCGGTCTTTTGTCGTCAGGTAGCGACCTGGTACCGGCAGCACGAAAGCAACACCGACTTTGAGAAGATGTGTACATCTATTGATCTGACCACTCGGGCCTTAAGAGATGATATCAATTCAAAGTTTGGTGTCGAACAAGCGAAGGCCCTCGCTATCCTCGAGCGTCATGGGATGGAAAAAAAAATCGGTTACGGCATTTATACTCGTCACATGAGCGAGGCGTTTCATCTCCTGTGGACGTGCGGTCCTCTTGATACAATTTTTTGGAAATTGGGGTCTCGCTGGCTCTACCGGGTTTTCTTTAAAAGGAAACCGGATCATCACCCCATTGTGTCCATTGGGAGCCCTGTGAGTGGTAGCGAAACCTAATGCCGTTTCGGCGTAATTGATCTTTAAAGAGTTCGGTTAAATCGGTCACTGGCCCCGCAATAATTTTCTCCTTCAATGAAAAAAGAACTGCCGTACCTGCATCGATGACTTTGAACTGATGCGGTTCGGACGCTATTTGAAGTTCTCCTCGAAGCGCTCCATGACGGGCGCGGGCCTGATCGAAAATCTGCTGGATGTGTTTATGTCTCTCTTCTAATTGAAGATCACGGGGTAGAAAGTTTTCACGGATAATTTTCGCCGGTGCTCCGCCTGCCAAGCACCCTGAAGGAATTTCGCCCTTGAGTAGTGAGCGTGGGGTGATGATGACGTTGGCACCAACCTTCACGCCCGGATTCACCCAAGCATTAGGCATCCAGACGTGGTCACCAATCTCGACTCCTTGCCACTGCACCGGAGCTCCGAGATTGTAGCTGTCGGTGTAGGCCCCGTGAGTAAAAATTTTGGTTTCAATCCCGCAGCCAAACTCATGGCCTATTGAGACTCCGCAGGCAATGTTGATGTGGGACTGCACTCCCATGTGAAGCCAATCACCCGCACGTAAGATCGCTTGCGGATCAAAACATGACCCTCCTCCAATCGTGGCACCGCGATCGAGAAATGCCTCTCTTCCGATTTCAACACGAGTGCCTTCAATGCGTGCGCCCTCGCTGACGATGCTCCCCGCTCCGAGGTATCCATGAAGTACATTTATAATGGCACTGGGATGGATTTTACAATTTTTGCCTATTTTGAAATCGCTCATGCGAAAAATCTCAAAATCTCATAGGCCTCGGAATGCCTTATTCCGTGAAGGCTCGCGTAGTTGTGAGAGTGAAAAATATCTAAGTACTCGGTCGACATGTAGTACTTGTCTCGCTGGGAGATGTGCTTGGTGAGTGCTTCTTTCTTAGCAGAAAATTCATGCTGAATGTCGACAAAGAAAGTCGGCATGAATTCGAGGGTGTTACTTAAAATGGCATAAGCAAGAATAGAGGCCTTCGATCTTCGAGCCGCCGCCAGAGTGAGTTCGTGGACCAGGCGATGCTCTTGGTGAGTATCGTGAACACTGTGGGTGAGAATGATGTCTGGTTTAATGGCCTGGATGCATGCAAATAGGCCGGCGACGGTGTCGTTAAAGTCAGCATGGGTGATGCCCGTTTTTTCACGAAAGGTGATATTTTTTCCACATGAGACTTCAAGAGCTAACAAAGATTCTTGTTGGCGTCCTGGGCCAGAGGATGGATCACCAGCGGAGCCTAAACTCGCAACGAAAGAATGAATGCTTGAGCCGAGTTTTTTTTGTTTCAGAAGAAACCCATGACATCCGTACTCAATATCATCCGGATGGGCACCGATGGCCAGGATGGTTGTAGAAAGCTGAGCACCCGTTAGCATAATGGTTCCTTGTAGGCGACTGCGCACCAGTAGGGCGCATGATCAGAAAAATGAGTGTTCCCAAGGCCCGCAAGCTTGAGCATGGTTTCGATTTCTTTGCGGCTAAAGCGCTGCTCAAGGCGAGTACCGAATCGGTCGAGAGCGTCGTTTTGCATGATATAGAGACTGCGATCACGGTAATAGGATAACGGAAACCAGTTCGGAAGCACGCTCATTTTGTCGAGCACGAAAGCGAAGCGCGCAGTCGGCCAGTAGATTGCGATGGCAATCATTTTGGAGAGGAATTTACGAACCGGAAAAGATGTTCGACTGATTAATCTGCGGGCCACGTCACTCACACTCCAAAGAGCTCGGTACCAAATGGGCCGATTATCAAAAGCGTAATAGAGATACACTAAAAGCGGAGCACCAGTTTTAAGTTTTGAGGCTATGTCTCGTAAGGCCCGGGCTGTGTCTGGTATGTGATGAAGAACTCCAAGTGAAAAAGCAAAATCGAGTCCCTCCGCGGGTAACTCGGTTTCTTCAACTGAGGCATGATGAAAGGTGACGTTCTTGAAGTCTCGCAAATTTTGACGGGCCACCTTGAGCGCCACTGGACTCGCGTCAATCAAGTGAAGATGCCCAACGTGAGGGGCGATCAATTTCGACCAGCGTCCACTTCCGCATCCAAAATCAGCACCCACGCTTGACTGGTTGATGAGTGGCCAAGGAAAGATATCGAAGTACTGATCGAAAATGGTTTTCAGTTCTTGGGGTTTCAAGGCCGACTGATTATAGTGCGACCACTCTTCACCAAAACCGGTGACTGTATGGACTTCAATGTTACTCATAAGGTCACCTTTCCTAGTACCTGGTCCTGCTTGACCTGAAGCTCTGAGTATACCTGATAGATGTCAGCGATAAGGCGCTTATCTGAAAAGCGCACTTGAAATTCTTCAGACGCAGCCTTCGCGCGCTCTCGGGCCAAGGGGTCTGATAATACATGACTGATACCTTGTCGCAGTGAATGTGCGTCGTAATCTACCAGCTGCCCCAACCGGCCTTGGGCCAAAAGATCCCCCATGCCGCCCACATTAGTTGAAACAACGGGAACTCCCGCCACGATGGCCTCAATTATTGAAACCGATGTTCCTTCATTTTTTGAAGAGCAAACACAAACATCAAGTGCCTTGAGATCTTGGTGCACAGGAATGCGCCAGCCGCAGAAATGGACTTGGGTCGGAGAAAGTTTAAGTTCTTTGGCAATTTTTTCTAAAGCGGCTCGCTCACTGCCGTCCCCGATGATGACTAAATGAAGTTTTTTATCTTGTAAGAGTGGAGCCATCGCCTCGAGACACAGTTCTACCGATTTGATAGGAACTAAGCGCCCGACGATTCCTACAACCTTATCTGTTGGGAGAATATTTAGCTCCTCTCTCAGAGTGGAAGGTTGAGCGAGATTTTTTAGAAGCCCGGCCATATCAAAACCAAGCTCAATAATATTAAATTTCGATGGATCTGAGATTCCTGCCTTTATCAAATCTCGCGCTACCTGTGGCGACACACAGATTAAACGATCAGATAAAAGTGCTAAGAAAGTTTCTACCCAGATTAGGGGGCGCGTTTTCCAGGAGCTCCTGTACCCCGTTAATAAATGCCCGTGATAGGTATGTACCACAACGGGTACACGGGCCACGAAGGCCGCCAAACGCCCAAGAAGTCCGGCCTTAAAAGTGTGGGTGTGAACGATTTCAGGTCGCTCCGTTAAAAATAGGTAAACGAGGCGACAAAAAGTAATGAAATCTTTAATTGGCGATATCGGTGCGATAAAAGTTTTGATGGTAAGGAGGTTTGCTTTACGCTCATGAGCGTAGTACTCCATCGAGCCCTCTGATAAGCACGGAGTACCAACCACTAGGGTGGTATCAAAGCCGTAAGCTTTAAGTCCGACACTCAGGTTGACCACGTGGAGCGAAGGTCCACCGACGTTAAGCCTTGAGAAGAGACGGAAAATTTTTTTTTGCGACCTCATATAGGCCCTCACAAGTAAATATGACTAAGAACAAAAAGGGCAAGCTTCGATGCCGAAAAACTGTACCCATGTTGCTGATGACTAAACATTGGGCCACGGCAAACACGCTCGCAAAGGCGAGAATCGTAATGGTTTCAAAGCGCGCCGATGAATACAATTTTTTAATGCCTAAAATCGTTGGGTAGATCAATAAATAGACTGCGAAGGCTTCGAGAAGCGCCATCGATTGAGCGAGGCTTGAAACTTCCCAAGGAAAAGGGCCCAAGAAGTAGTGACTCATGACAGTTGGTAAAAAGACCAAAAAATCAGTGATAGTCTCAAGTGGATAGTTTAGGCCAAACGAAGACTTCGCCACGCTATCTAAAAGAGCGAGATTAGCAAACGCCTCGCGCGAGACTCGTAGCTGGTGCAGATTTTCCTGCGTGAAATCTGGAAAAAGAATACTTGTTCCATAGAGCCCAGCAATAATGCACGCCAAACCAGACAGGAATATTGTCTTCCAAGTTAAGTGACGTGAGACAAAGACTAAAAGATAGGCCAAGGCGATCGACGCCACAAACAGCCAAATGACGTAATTGCGGATTCCGAGAACAAGCCAAAAACTGACCATGGCACCAATTCCCCCTAGAAGGCGGAGGTAAAAAGGCGCATTTGATCGACGCGAGAAGGCGGTAAAAAAACACGCAAAAAAAAGAGTACAGGCAAAGATATAAAGAGGATCTCTCGTGTTAGTGGTAGACCAGATTAGGTACGAGGGATAGACCGCGCAGATAATAATCAGCGAATGGCCACTCCAAGCGACGGCCTCTTTTTGAGTGGAATCTTTATTGCTGATAAAATAGCGGTAAATGACAAGGAGAAGAGCAATGCTGGCGGTAGAAATAAAACAATTAGCAATCATGCCGATGATGGGACTTTTGCCGAAAACCCAAAAAATTCCTGCGAGAAAAATCTCGTAATAGTTAAACTTATTATTTCCCGTGGTCAGATGGTTGAAAAGATCAGAAGACATCCAGGGCTGCGCCAGTAACCAGCTGTGATACTCGTAGGTCATGCTGTCGAGAACAAAAAAGTACTTCAGACCATCGTCTAAGATTATCGACAGGATCATTCGGATCAATAAACACGTCGCAAGCAAAAAGGCCGTCCATGACTTTGAAGCGCGGAAAAAGATCATCGCCAGAAGTGTAAAAATAACTAAGGATGACACGATGATAATATTGACTACCATCATAGGTGGGGCCTTTGATCGTAGAGCTTTACCAGTTGAGCACCAATCGAATCGATGGAGAATCGTGATTGAACGGTTGCCCGCGCATTCCTTCCAAGTTGATGTCTGCGCTCATCGCGCTCAGGATCACCAGGGGCCAATGCTAAAAGTTGACGGGCCAAATCTTGAGCGTCTGAGGGAGTAAATGTAAGCGCATCAAACCCGTCTTTGACAACAAAACGATTGGCCGGAATATCACTCACGATGCAGGCCAAGCCCTGGGCCATGGCCTCAAGTAGAGAGTTTGACATTCCTTCGGAGAGAGAGGGCAGGACGAAAACATGAGCACTCTGATAATGGCGTTCTATCTCTGAGGAATGGCCGAAAAAATTAATTTTAAGGTTCGGAGGAAGGTTTAAAGCGAGCTCATTGAGGACGGATGAATGATCACGACCAC
>JBBQGK010000043.1:0-31109 GCA_038322885.1 Bacteriovoracales bacterium
CAAATATTCGAGGTTATTCGGTCTGGTACAGGTCTTGGACACGAGTCAGTTTTCTCATACCTTCACGCAAGAGATTTACACTTTAGTTTTACAAGAACAAACTCTTTTAGGGTTTCATTCCTCACCATACTTTGCCATATCTTTTTACTTGCGACAGGAAGCTATCTCGTTCAAGCCGGTGAGCTCTCCGTGGGCCAGCTTGTTTCGGGGGAGATCATCGTCTCGGGAATTTTTGCTTCACTTGCAAAACTCCCCGAGACTCTAGAAGCAGTGTTTGATTACGAAGCAGGGCAGTTCAAAATTTCAAAGGTCATGGAGGCAGTAGTAAATGAATAAAACAAAAGATCTCGTCCACCCCCAGCTTCCTTTCGACATTTCTAGACCACTTTTCCAAAGAAGTTTTTTGATGTTGATTCTTATTCTTCTTTTCCTTCCTTGGATCTCATTCACGGTCGGCCAAGGTCAAGTCACGGCGATAAATCCAAACGAAAGAGTTCAACCGATAACCGCATCTGTTGGTGGGTTCATGAAAGCCTGGCACGTAAAGGAAGGAGACCGTGTTGAGGTAGGACAAGTCATTGCAGACCTTGTGGACAACGATCCTGCCTATCTCGTGAGACTAGAGCGAGAAAAAAATGCTGCGACCTCAGGCCTTGCTTCATCCCATCTCATGATGGAAACTGCGAAGATCGATCTTGAACGTCAGCAAAAACTCTTCAAAGAAGGACTCTCGTCTCGTAAAGACTTTGAGAAAGCTAAAATTGAGTTCTCTAAACTTAATGTAGAATTTTCTAAAAACACGGCGATCCTTACAAAGTCAGAGACTCAGCTCTCGCGCCAGTCGACGCAAAGAATTCTGGCCCCGAGAAACGGGACTATTACTCGTATCTTACCAGGCGAGGGCGGGCAGCTTATTAAAGCTGGAACTCCTATCGCAATTTTTGCTCCAGACGTTACTCAACCAGCAATAGAACTATGGATCGATGGAAATGATGCTTCCATGTTAAAAAAAGGTCAGAAAGTTCGGCTTCAGTTCGAAGGCTGGCCTTCGATTCAAATAGCGGGGTGGCCATCCATTGCTATAGGTACTTTTAAGGGCAAAGTTTATCTTGTTGATCAGGCAAGTTCACTGGGAGGAAAATTCAGAGTCCTCATCATACCGAATGGACCATGGCCAAGTCAGAAAATTTTACGGTTAGGAGTCCACGCTAAGGGTTACATAAAATTCAAAGATACCTTCGTCCTTAAAGAAATCTGGAGACAGCTCAATGGTTTTCCTCCTGTTCTAGAACCGATCAAAGATGAGCTCAATAAGATGCTCAATGATAAATCCGCAGTTTCGGATTCGGCACAGAAGGATAAATCATGAAATACTTCTTTCTTTTTTTTCTCTACAGTGTATCTGCCTTTGCTTTAAGAGAAGAGGACGTCATTCGCTCCGTGCTCGCTCATTTTCCTTTGATTGAAGAAGCGCAACTCAAGGCGTCCCAGTCTAGAGGAGAAATGCTCTCATCCGAAGGTGCCTTCGATCACAAGTTGAGTTTTAAATCTAGAAATCGCATTGAAGATAATTACGACAACCAATACTTCGAGACGACACTTGAGCGGCAGACCCCAATTGGAGGCACGAGCCTCATCGCAGGTCATCGCCAAGGTTTAGGCCATTTCCCCTTCTACGATGGAAAATATAAAACTTCTGGTGCCGGTGAAATCTTTGCGGGACTTTCTGTGCCGATCCTTCGTAATTTTAAAACTGATGAGTATCGGACCAATTTATTACTCAAGCAGATTGAAGTGAAGCAAGCAGATGAGCAGTTGAAATTAAAAAAGCTAATCTACGTCCACAAGGCCCTGTCTCTTTATTTTAAATGGGTTCTCGAAACCCAGAAGCTAAAAATTAACAAAAGCATGTTTAACCTTGCACAGCTACGCCATGAGATGATCGAGAAAAAATTTCGTGCCGGCGATGTTGAGAAAATGAAGATTGTTGATAACTTGAGGACAATAGACAAGCGGCAAGGGGAAATCATAAAAAATGAAATCGATCTTTCAAAGCTACGTACCGAACTAAGTCTTTACGTTCGTGATTTTGAGGGAAATCCTTTGTTAGTTACAGAAGAAAAATATTCGGATCTCATTCTCTCAGGCCCAGAACCGACTATTACTTTGAGCGCTCGAACATCAGAGAATCCTCAACTTAAATTACTCAATCTAGAGAAGGAAAAACTCGAGGCGGAACTTCGATTTCATGAGCAGTCCAAGCTACCTGGTTTAAATGTCGACCTGATGGGTGCAAGAGAATTATCCCAAAATGCGGCCTATGATCCAGAAAGTCTGCAGCTAGGTATTCGATTTGATTTTCCACTCGAAAATAGAAAGGGCAAGGGTAAATCGGTGGCAACGGAGTATAAGACGAAGGCCCTCTAGAAACAAAAAATATTTCTCGAGCAAGAACTATCCCAACAATTTTCTTTTTTCCAATCTGCGAGTTCTAAATCAAAGGAGCGTTGGGAAATTACGACTAGAGAATATGAAAATTCAAAACGAATGGCTGAGGCAGAGAAATCTCGTTGGATGCAAGGTGCCTCTGATCTTTTTATCGTCAATCTTCGGGAGCAAGACGTCGCTGACGTAGATATCAGAAGATGGTCGGCACTCTACGACTATCACCAGTATCTTCTTGATGCGAAACTTTTTTCAGCTTCACTTCCAATGACTCTAAAATAATTTAAATGGTCTTAAATTCTTTCGAAATAATTTCATAGAGAGGATCTTTGAGAAATTTCTTTTGAATTCCCAAGCTATATTTCTGAACATATGGGAGTGAACCAATTCTAAAAAGTTTACCTGCTTGGGCCCAAGCTTTCGCAGTAGATTCACCTAGGGCGATGACACCCACTCCATCTCGGCCAAGCTCTTTGATCAAAGCGGTATCAGGTGCTTCAATAGCAATCCGAAGTATCAACTGATGTTCTAAAAATAATTTTTCTACCGTCTGTCGAAGAGGATGACCAACGCAAGACAAAACCATAGGTACATCGCTTAAAGAATGTGGGAAATTTTTTGCTAGTTTTTTGAAGGGCTCAGTTCCCCAGAAGAATACTTTTTCCTTTCCAATTGGAAGATAGACGATTGTTCCTCCCGTGTGGGATAACTCGTGATCGAAGACGATGAGATCCAACTTCCCCGCTAGAAGCTCATCCAGGAGGACCGGAGCTTCCCCTTCGACGACTCTTATTTTAAGATGGGTCTTTTTATACAATCTCCCTAAAGTCTGACTGATAATCGCCTTTGGAACTCCTTCCTGAGCTCCAATGACAAGTTCCCTTTGAAGTGAGAGCTCTCCTCTCTCCAGAACGCTCAATAGTTCATCACCCCTCGAGAAAATATCTCGTGAATACTTCAGTACGATTCTTCCCCGCTCTGTCAAAATAAGTCCCCGAGACTTTCTTTCAAAAAGAATGCCTAGTCGCCCTTCCAGTTCTTTTAATTGGGCGCTCAGGGTTGGCTGGCCGATACGGAGGATGACTGATGCTTTGGAGATTGAACCAAGTTCAGCGATCTGATAGAAATAATAAAGATGGTGATAGTTCATCCAGTTCATGAATTAACGGCCCATTCCCCATCCACCAGTCATGCTGAACGCCTCACCAGTAATAGTTGATGCCGATTCACTGATCATAAATGTTACCATCTCAGCAATCTGCTCGGGAGTTGTGAACTTCTTTATCGCCGCGGGCTTGAGCATAATATTATTGATCACCTGATCTTCGGTCATGTGATTGAGTTCGGCCTGCTTAGTGACCTGCGCTCGCATGAGTGGAGTATCCACAAACCCGGGGCAAATCGAATTTACCGTCACACTGTACTCAGCAAGCTCCAGGGCCATCACTTTCGAGAGTCCTAGAACACCGTGTTTAGCAGAAACGTAGGCCGCTTTAAACGGAGAGGCCTCTTTCCCGTGAATACTCGATACGTTGATGATCCTTCCCCAATTATTTTTCTTCATCGCAGGAATGACAGTTTTTGAACAAAGAAAAGTTCCGGTGAGCATGATCGAAATGAGCTGGTTCCATTTTTCAAGAGGAAATTCGTCAACAGGTGACATGAATTGGAGACCGCAATTGTTCACGAGGATAGTAGGAGTGCCGTAAGTTTCCACGGTCTTCTTGTAGGCCTCGTTCACAACGGCTTCAGAGGTTACATCGCACGCAATAAAAGGTATGCCTTCAGTTGAGGACTTCAAATCCCATGAAACGGCCTTAATCCCCTGGGAGGCCAGGTGCTTAACAATCGCTAAACCTATCCCACTGGAACCACCTGTTACGACTGCAATCTTTTGCATAAATACCCTCTCCGAAATTTAAATATTTGAAAAAACTAGCATGTTTTTGTCAGGGCTTCTACGCCAAATGAACTGGTGTCATTTTGGGGTCTGTAAAACTTCCTATCTCCTTGATAATAAAAAGTGTACTCGCCTTCATTAGGTTATAAACGGACCACTTAAAGGAGCATCTATGAAACTTTTTACACTCGCTTTTCTCTTTGCGTCTTCTTCAACTTTTGCGCAAGCTATCGAGCTATCAGATCTTGAGACGATCATGAATACGCAGAAGCTTGTTCTTGAGAGTGTGAGTGTTGGGATGACTAAAAGTATTGTTTCAACTGGATCCATCGACGTTGATGGAGCTGAATGCAAATTTACCCAAACACAGCTTCAAAGTATCATGAGAATTGATGGCCAAAAGATGATCGTTTTTTCTAAAGAATCTTTTGTGCCAGAAGCAAGCACTGCTTGCACCGCTGGTGAATTCACCTCATATAAAGAAAATGTTCTCTTTAATCAGGATAAACCAACGGTATTGAAGAATATTTCGAGTCTCGATGCTATGGATATCGTCTCCATCGCGAAAAATGGAAATCTCATTTCGATGGTGGTGAATGATAAGATTGATGACGACTCAACAGAAAAAGTTAGTTTGAAATATGATCTGTCAAAATCATTGTTCCGTTTTGAGATTTCGACTGAAGGCTCTAACTATTTAGTGAATACCGCTGACTCAGCTAATATTGATGTTAACACTGTAGACCTCACCGATGTTTTGTTCTGTGACAACAAAGATTCGGATAAAAAAGACTGCATGCGCGGAAATTTCTCGGACATTCTTTTCTAAATTATTCCCACTCGATAGTACCCGGGGGTTTCGAGGTGATGTCATAAACCACTCTTGTAATCCCCTTTACTTCGTTGCAAATTCTTGAAGACACTTTATTTAAAAAACTCCAAGAGAACTCAGTCACTGATGCGGTCATTCCATCCTGGGAATTGACCATCCGAAGAGCAATCACTTCTTCGTAAACTCGTCCGTCACCTTTAACCCCGACTGTTTTAACTGGGACAAGAACGGTGAAGGCCTGCCAGGTAGAATCATAGAGATGATTTGATTTAAGCTCTTCAAAAAGTATCTGATCTGACTCCTGAACTTTGCGAATTGAATCTGCACTCAACTCTCCAAGGACCCTGACACCAATTCCTGGACCAGGAAAAGGATGGCGATAGACCCAGTCACGAACAAGACCGAGCTCCATTCCCATTTGCCTCACTTCATCTTTAAAAAGAAAACGTAGTGGCTCGAGAAGCTTTAAGTGCATTCTTTCAGGGAGTCCACCTACATTGTGATGTGACTTTATCGTGACCGACTTTCCGCCTTTTTTATGAGGAGAAAGTGACTCTATGACGTCAGGATAAAGTGTACCCTGGAGAAGATAATCAAAATTAATTCCGTGATTTTTCTCAAAATCGAGGACCTTTTTTTCAAACACATCGATAAAAGTCTTACCAATAGTTTTTCGCTTCTGTTCCGGATCTTTCTGTCCTGCCAGCGCAGTTAAAAATAATTCCTTTGCGTCGACGATTTCAATATTGAGATCAGTTTTTTCCTGGAGAAGCTTAATGGTGTGAAGATCCTGCGGACGAAGAAGCCCGTTATCTACAAAGAAACAATACATGTCGGCCCCTATCACTTTGTGAGTGAGAGTGGCGGCCACCAGAGAATCGACTCCACCTGAGAAAGCACAAAGAACTTTTTTCCCCTTCACACCTTTCACGACTTCCAAAGAAGTTTCCAGCATGGTTTTTGAGGACCAGTCTGATTTAAGCTTTGCGATATCATTTAAAAAATATGAAAGGATCTCTTTTCCATGGATGGTATGATGAACTTCCGGATGAAATTGAAGTCCTAAGATCGGTCGCAGATCATGCTTAATACCTGCAACGAGACCATTTTCACTCTGAATGATGAGCTTAAATCCAGCAGGCAATTCACTCACGTGATCCGAATGGCTCATCCAAACTTCGGTTTCTTGAGGACAATCCTTGATCTTAAAACCAGAGACCATTTTTATTTTTGCGAGACCATACTCACCCTGAATTCCCTTCTCGACTTTGCCGCCGTAGAACTGACCCAAGATCTGCATGCCATAGCAAACGCCCAGGATTGGAAGATCCTGTTGATTTAAAAAAGGTGAGTAATCGGTCTTATCTTCAAAAACACTTTGTGGACCGCCCGATAAAACCAGGGCCTTAGGCTTTTGTGTTTTGAGTTTCTCTAAGCCATCTTCCACTGTCATGATTTCAGATGTAAATCCAAGCTCGCGAAATTTTCTCGTGATGAGTTGGGTATATTGAGAGCCAAAATCGATAATCCAAACAGAAGATTGCATACTTATACCTGACGATAGTTAGGAGCTTCTTTGGTGATGATGACATCATGGGGGTGAGATTCTTTGAGGGAAGCAGCAGTGATCTTGATGAATTTTGCGCGCTCTCTGAGCTGTTGCATGTTGGGTGCTCCAACGTAACCCATCCCTGCACGCAAGCCTCCTACTAGATGAAAGAGATTTGTCGCAAGAGATCCGCGGTAAGGAACTTGTCCTTCAATTCCCTCTGGAACGAGTTTTGAAACTTCTTCCACGGCACTCTGCCCGTAACGATCTTTCGAGCCTTTTTCCATCGCACTCAAAGATCCCATTCCGCGATACATTTTATAAGCTCGACCCTGATAGAGAACCATTTCACCAGGCGCCTCATCAGTTCCAGCGAAGAGAGAGCCAATCATAACCGATGATGCTCCTCCGGCCAGGGCCTTCACCAAATCGCCTGAGTACTTAATTCCTCCATCAGCGATAAAAGGAATACCTGCTTTTTCACAGGGAATTTTGCAATCAAAGATGGCCTGCATCTGAGGAACACCAATTCCAGCAATCACGCGAGTTGTACAAATTGATCCAGGCCCAATACCGACTTTGATTCCATCAACTCCAGCTGCGATCAAATCTTCGCAAGCTTTTGCTGTGGCCACATTTCCTGCAACCACATCCACGTCGGCGTTCAGCGCCTTAACTGTTTTAACCATCTCAATGACACCCTTTGAGTGTCCATGAGCGGTATCGATGACGATGGCATCGACTCCGGCTTTGATCAAGGCCTTCACACGATTCACTTCACTTTCAGAAACTCCGCAAGCAGCGGCGACTCGGAGTCGACCAAATTTATCTTTATTTGAATTTGGATAGAGAACTGTCTTCTCGATATCCTTAATTGTGATCAGACCTTTAAGCACTCCATCTTTATTCACCACGGGAAGTTTTTCCACACGGTGGTTTTTCAAAATTTCCTTGGCCTTCTCGAAGTTCGTCCCTTCAGGAGCAGTCACAAGATTTTGAGACGTCATCACGTCTTTTACTTTCTTTGTCGTGTCAGTCACAAAACGCAGATCTCGGTTGGTAATCATTCCGACTAACTTTTTATTTCCATCGATGACGGGAAAGCCAGAAATTTTGTATTTCTTCATCGCCTCAAACAAAGCTGAGATGCTTTGATCAGGTGTCACGGTAAAAGGATCCGTAATCATTCCTGATTCGTACTTTTTTACTTTCTCAACTTCATAGGCCTGTTCTTCAGGAGTGAGGTTCTTGTGAATCACTCCGATCCCACCTTCCTGGGCCATAGTAATAGCAGTCTGAGATTCAGTGACTGTATCCATCGCGGAAGAAACAATAGGGATGTTCATCGTAATATTACGCGAGAATTTTGTTTTGAGTTCAACTTCAGTGGGAAGGACTTCAGAGTAGTTAGGGACGATGAGAACGTCATCATAGGTCAGAGCAGAGTCTTCGGTATAAAACATAAGAGCTATCCTTTGATCATCAAAGGATAGCTCTTTTAAAACTATATGCGAAGAACGTAACCCAAGTTTTTGAGAGTTTTAATATGCATCGAAAACGGTTTAAGTTTACGGCGCAAGTTTGAGAAGTGAGTATCAAGGTTGTTCACTTCAACATGGACATCTTTCCAGAGCATGTGAATCAAATCATCTTTGTGAATCACGCGGTTTGGATTCTGAGAAAGAACGAGGAGCAACTGGTACTCTTTCGGTGTCAAACGAACTGCTTGATTATTGAGAATGACTTGATGCCCATCTAGATCAATGGTGAGGTCTTTGAATTTGATTGTTTTGTTGCTCTGGAGATTTCTCTTAGAGAGTTGAATGCGGTTACGCACACGAGCAATAAGCTCCTCAGCTTGAACAGGTTTGATGAGGAAGTCATCAGCACCAATCTCAAGTCCCTTAACGCGAGCACCCATGTCTGAGTCACCCGTGAGGAACAAAACAGGAAGGTTCTGTTTAGCGCGTTTTACTTCTTCATAAACTTGGAATCCATCTTTACCAGGAATGTGAAGATCTAAGAGAATAGCATCCGTGTGGTTGTTACGGATGAAATCGAGACCCTTGTCTGGCTCAGAAAAAGTTTCTAACGTGAATGAATCTGAAAGCGAGTGAGACAAAACGTCTAAAAGGTCTTTGTTGTCGTCGATGATTGTTAAATGCATTCTACTCTTTTCCATGTGATCTCCCTGATTGAAAACCATCATAAACACCTAAAGGTCCAAACCAAACTCAAGAAAGCTTAATTCTTACAGAGACTGTGTGAGATACGAAAAAACCCTTCAATTACGAAGGGTTAAAATTATCGACTTAAACAAGTGTTTGTATAAAGCGTGAGTATTTTTCTTAAGGTGGTCTTAGTAACTCTTTAAATCTCTGATGAGCCCATCTAGTTCTTTCGAGTACTTAGGCTGGATCTCTTCCTGGTTCTTAAGACTGCTACTAAACTCGTTATCCATTTCTAGATTTCGAGGCCGGATTTGAGCAACTGGATTGACCTGCACTGGACGGACTGAAGCTGGTATCCGCTCCTGAATAGCCTTCATTGATAAAGCTGGAGTTGTAGTCGTTACGTAAGGTTTTGTCCCTGTCCAACTCGTTCCAAAAAAACGAACGACAACTGAGGTTTCTTTAAGAGTCTTTTTCTTCGCTGCTTTCTTTTTGAAATACGAATGGGCCCCACCTTGAACTGAGGCAGGCAATCTTCCTTGAGACATGAAAATAATTTCTCCTCTCTGAGGCTTAGCTGTCTCTTCTGCTTTTGCGTCAACAGACGCAATCTCACGAGCTGGTACTCCGGACATTTCTGTTTTCATTTTTGCGGGCATCGCTTTAAATTCAGCGAGAGATTGATTAAGAGAACCAAGTCCAACTTTGGTGGGAGCACGAGGAACTCCGTTTTCAACTTCCGGATCAATTAAACTAAAAGTTCCTGCGGCAACAGTGTATTTCATATTGGTATCGAGAATATTTGAAACTTCAACCTCGCCATTGACCACGAGAAACTGTGAGCGAGATGTTCCCTGATCAAAGCTCGCAATAAATTCACTCTTCCAGAAATTCACTGACCCATTTGCCGTTGTGAGGGCCAATGGAGCACGCGTGGCGCTTGATTCAACCCACACTTTTCCGCGCTTAATTTGAACTGATTTATCAAAAAATTTCAGGTGAGATCCACCGATAAGATGATAGGTGGCATCGTAGTAATCATTCAGAGTAATCGAGGCACCTTCTTCAAGCATGACCTCAGATTTATCTTCCACGTGGGAATCAACTTTGAGTGCGACGGTCTTTCCCTCAGGAGTGATAGAGAAAACGGAACCTGATACTTCCGTTACCTGCGCCACCGGCTTTGCCCACAAAGGGAGGGCAAATAAACCGATGAGAATAAGACTACTTTTTGACTTTGACATGAATGTCCTCATAATACCTGCTTAAAATTTTCCACTCTTCTGTATTTCTATACTTCAAACGAAATTCTTCTACGGTGGTGAGAAATTTTTCGTGTTGACCTTGCTGATACTGAGCAAGGGCGAGCCAGAGTTTGGCGCCACGATAAAACTCAGACTTGGGGTATGTTTTTACCAAACGATCGAGATGCTTTTCAGACCAATCAAAACGTTTCCCTGTTTCAAAGGCAGAGACGCCTGCACCAAAGAGAACGCGATCACTTACGATGGTGTGCTTAGGGAAACGATCAATCAGCTCATTGTAGAACTGTGCTGATTTTTCATAGTTTTTGAAGTGAAGTTCCTTCTCACCTATCGCGAGAAGCTTTTCCGGAGTCCACTTGTAAACTTCGTAGTTCACAAGATCATCTGGATTCTGGGCCGGGACTGAAGCAATTTGTCTTCCTTCCTGAGCAGTCTTTTTCTGGGCCGTGAAGTATTTGTTGCGTGATTCGAGTTGTGAGATTTGATAATGAAGATCAGAAACTTTTGACTGCAAAACGCGATTCTCACGGGCCAGCACTTGTGCCTTACGTTCGTATTCGAATTGCATATTCCACTTGGTCATCACAGTCTTGTCCATTCCCCCCCATTTCCAGAGTGAAAAGACATAACCGAAGGCCAATAAGGTAAAAACAAAAAAGATCTTCATGAGAATCATTCCTCGTAGTGCCAGTGAATCACATTCTTTTATCGGTTCTTTTTGAATGATCTTTAGTCTAAAGATTTAGAGAGATGGAACCGATAAGAATCAAAGGAGTTACCGACTATGTATGTACGCTTATTCACCATTCTGGCCTTAATCCTTTCATTCTCAGTACTTGCTAAGCCTGGAAGAGCTCCTGCCGTAGAGGATTTCGTAGGAATTGAGGTCGATGACCACATTGAAACAACTCCTCGTGGGGCCGGATCTCTTTATAATCTCGAATCAGATATGCAGAAAGTGAAAGTTAGTTCAGCTGGGCCATTACCCTCGGATGCGGTCCAGACTTCTGATGACGGAATTAACTGGTCAACCACAACCTATGCAGCTGTTGGGATCTTTGCACTTCTACCGATGATCATTTTTGGATTTGTGATGAATAACCTTCGAAAGAAGGCGAGCATCGAAAGTGCTTCAAATATTGAGGTTCTTGAAAAGTATCGTAAAGAGCGTGAAGCAAGAAAAAATCAAGACATCAAAAAAGCTTCTTAAAACTTATCCCAGTTTCCATTGCCTAAATAACGAAAAATTCTTTGAATGTTATTGTACTGAACACTGATGTCTTTAATTCCATCGTTATCCATGTCGAAAACATTCACGTTATAAATCCGGCGCCAATAGAGTTCTCTCTGTGCCTTCTTCTCATGGAAGAAGTGGGCCCCATCGCTTATTTTCAAAGTTGAGAGATCGTTGTTATCAAGGCTCACGAGATAAATTTTCGCCGTAGATTCGAAATATTTTCCCTTGGTGAACCCTTCATCCAGAAAGAGGATCAAGGCCCTTGCCTTGGTTGAGAGGGAAACAAGTCTTATTTTGTAGAGATAGCTCTCTGCACCCTGGGCCAAAAGTTTGGCCTCGAAGACTTTTCTTTGTGATGAGTCTCGGATTTCGATCCAATCGACACCATCTCGCTTTTGAGGCTGAATGGACTCTTCGATACCGTCACCGTTGATGTCGAGGCGATAGATATTTCCATAGGCATTGAAGCTTGGGAGTTCTATGCCTGAAATGGGTCCTAAGGCCTTAGGTAATTCACCGGTTAAAATCTGACGATAGTATCTCTCGTCCTGCGCATGCAAGATTTGAGAGAAAAAAATGAAAAAAATGAGGACTTGCCGCACCATGAGTTTATTGTAACTTAAACTCCCCTTTGTTAGTATCCTTAGGTTCAAAGGTAGGTTTTTGTATGATCGTTTCACTCGGCTTTATCCGCTCCTCTAGTCAGGTCCTTATTCGTAGCCTTGACTGGACTCAAAATACGATTGAAAGCCGTCTCGTGGATGCGACAGATATTCCTGATGAAAATCTCCAGGGTCTTTTGATCGCTGATGATGAGCACTTCACTTCGCTCATTAGCGTTTTGGAAAAAGAAAAATCTTTTTATCCGGTCATTGATGCTCGAGATGAAAGTATGTCATATACAGCTTTTGAAAATCTGCCCCCGCAACAGTTTCGCGATGTCTATGCCAAGATTTTAAACCGCTGGACCCTTCACCAGAATCTCAATTCGGTGGAGAATCTCTTCAAAATCACTGAACACTTTAAGTCTCTTTGGAAAAAAGATCGCCTAAGTTTTTTTGAAGAGCTTTGGTATTGGATGAAAAGAAATCTAGGTGCCACCGATATGAGCATTCTTTTTAACGATGTCGTGAAGACAGAAGAGAAGGATGAAAACAACGAAAAGAAAGAGCGACCTAAGTTAATTCAATCTTTATTAAGTGGAACGAAAAAAGGTCATTTTGTTCAGGGTGGAGCAAAAGAGAAAGAGCTCATGACAAGCTACGTGGATAAATTTCACGAATCCTTTGAGGTCACAGAATTTAACTCTTCTAAAGGCCAATTTGTGGCAACTGCCCAGATCGAAAGAAGCCCGATTATTTTCATGGCACGAACAGGTCAACTGAATCAGCTGCAAAGAACGGTGATCGCGGGACTTTTTAATGGACTTAATTAGTTTAATTCCATCTCTCTTACTTAATTCTATTACATAATTGTTTCCATTTTTCCGATATGAGTTCATGGAAGAAAATAGTGTCGGTGCTCTGATAAAGATTCAGGTTACATCCCTCATCAAATTTGCTGAAAAATTTGCAGGGGTCGAAGTTCACGTAGCAGTGGGTCCCAAATTTATTAAGCTCAATTACTCCAACGAAAATTTCATCGATATCTTGAGAAAACTTCAACAGAAAGAAGTGAATGAAGTTTATATCAATCAGGCAGATGCGAAACGCATTCTCGATCAGGCCCAGCAGACCATGAGTGCGCAGACTTTCTATGATCCCGCGACTGTGAACTCCGAGAGGGTAGAAAATTTAAGTGCTGCTTATGATGTAGTGAAGAGTGTTATTGGACAAATTGGGGCAGATGCTGAGTCTTTAAAGCTCGTGAAAACCATTAATGCTCGGGCCATGTCAGTAATGAATGAATCACCTTCTATATTTGCCTTCATAAAGAATTTCCGTAAGAATTGTTCTGACGAATTTCTTCTCGCTGTACTTACAAATTACATTATGGCCTTAGTCATTGATCGCTTTCCTTGGAAGTCTGATCAAGTGAAAGAGAAAGGCGCACTCGCTTCGTTTATGTGCGACATGCTTTTATCCAAAGAGGATTTTGCGACTATCAGAAAATGGGAAGAAGAAGGGGGCGAATTAGAGGAAAGACTTAAAAAACATCCCTCAGAGACAGCTGACAATTTAAAGAAAAATCGCAATCTCATCCCTTCTGAGACCATCACTATCATCGAACAACATCACGAACTTCCTAATGGAAAAGGTTTTCCTTTTGGAATCACTGCGACTCGCTTTAATCAGCTCTCAACTATCTTCATTGTGAGCCAGCAGTTCAGTCACCTGCTCCATAAGCATAACTACGATTACGACAAACGCTTTGATATAATTATTAAATTAAAAGATCAGTACGGAGAATCAAAAAACTTTGAAAAATCTCTCGAAGCCTTGATGGCAGTCGTCGATTAATTATCTCCCGAATCCTTTGAGCTGCTCTCCGCCTAAAACATGAAAATGCGTGTGAAAGACCGTCTGCCCACCATGAGGCCCAATATTTGTCACAACTCTGTAGCCTGAAGAATTGAGGCCTTGTTTCTTTCCAAAATCTGCAATCGCCAAGAAAATGTCCCGGATATCATCCGGACTCGAATTCATCATGTCTTCAATGTCTTTGGAATGATTCTTGTGAACAAAAAGAAAATGTTTTGCGGCCAGAGGATGAAGATCGTTAAAGGCAATCACCTTTTCATTTTCAAAAACTTTTTTTGAAGGAATTGACCCTGCTACTATTTTGCAGAAAATACAGTCGGTGTTTCCCATGTTATCCCTTCACTCTTTCGATCCGTGCTCCAAGACTTGTGAGTTTCTCATCAATTTTTTCATATCCACGGTCAAGATGATAAACGCGTTGAATTTCGCTCTGACCGCTGGCCACGAGAGCACAGAGAACAAGAGCGGCCGAGGCCCGAAGATCCGTACACATCACTGGAGCTGCGCTCAGAGATTCGACGCCTTCAACTAGAGCAGAGTTACCTTTGATTGTAATCTTTGATCCCATACGGCCCATTTCCGGAACATGCATAAATCGGTTTTCAAAAATTGTTTCAGAAACAATTGAGTGACCATCTACAATACTCATGAGTGCCATCATCTGCGCTTGTACATCCGTTGGAAACCCTGGATAGGGAGCTGTTTCAATGGCAACTCCCTTGAGACGTGGTGATTTCTTAGCGATCACAAAATCTGAACCAATTTCTAAATTGGCCCCCATTTTTATGAGAGTATCCAAAACAAAACCGAGGTGCTTTGGATTGAAACCTGTGACTTTTACTTCTCCTCCACTCATTAAGGCACCAATGATATAGGTCGCTGCCTCGATGCGGTCACCAATTATGTGATAGGGATTCTTGGAAGGCTTGAGATCTTCGATTTTCATTCCATGAATGATGATTCTTGAAGTCCCGGCCCCTTCAATTTTTACTCCTTGCTCGATTAAAAAATCAGCAAGATCGTCAATCTCGGGTTCCATCGCAGAGTTTTCAAGAACTGTTGTTCCTTCAGCGAGTACAGCTGCCATCATGAGGTTTTCGGTAGCACCGACACTCGGAAAAGGGAGTGTGACTGTCGTTCCTATGAGGCGGGCCGATTTAGCCTTGATGTATCCGTTCTCGATTTGAATTTCTCCTCCAAGCTTCTCCATTCCCATCAAATGAATATCAACGGGGCGTGTCCCGATCGCACATCCCCCGGGAAGAGAAACTGAAGCGACTCCGTAGCGTGCCAGAAGTGGTCCAAGAACGAGAACTGAAGCTCTCATGGTTTTCACCAAAGTATAGTCCGCGTGCTGATTCTCAAGCTTAGTGGCGTCGATGATGACGCCATCATTTTCTTTGGTGATCTTTACGCCCAAACTTTGAAGAAGTTTTAAAATCGTACTGACGTCCAGAAGATCTGGAATGGAAGAAAATTTGACGGGATAAGGACAAAGAAGGGCCGCGACGAGAATGGGCAGTGTCGCATTTTTTGCCGATGAAACTTTCACTGATCCGTTTAGAGTACAAGGTCCTTGAATGAGCAACTTATCCATATTTATCCTCTAGGGTGTAATGAGCCTTATTCTACCTGTGAGAATCTTTCTTGAGAAGAGGTGACTTTAGGGCCTCGTGGCAAAGAGGAAGCGGTCGCGGCCTGTAAGATCTTTTTCGACTCGCACCTTTTGAAAGCCAGTTTTCGTTAAAGTCTCTGCTTGGCGCACGACTTCTTCTTCGTGACCTTCCATGGCGAAAATACCATGTGGAAGAAGGGCATTAAAAACCTGTGCGAAAAACTCTTGAAACCAAAGATCATATTCTTGGTCGGGAAGATATAAAGCAAGATGAGGCTCGTACCTATCAACAGCTTGATGAACGCCACTAAGATGAGATTCTGATCTTATGTAGGGAGGATTTGATACGATGACCTCAAAATGTTCTGAGACTCGTAAGAGGCGATCGCTCTGAATAAACTCAACAGCTAAACGCAATCTTTTTGAGTTAATCCTCGCAACACTCAAGGCTTCTTGACTTAGGTCTGCCCCACAACCTTTCATGGCAAAACCATTGTTCATGAGACCCAGAAGAATCGCACCACTTCCAACTCCGACATCAAGTACGCTTGAAAAGGGACGACCATGTTGTTTTTTTAATTCCATTAAGCGGTCCACCAAATCTTCCGTTTCTGGTCTTGGGATCAAAACTCTCTCATCAACAAAAAGTTTCATGCCGTAGAACTCTGAAGATTTAAGAAGATATTGAAAAGGAAGACCTCTCAGTAGTTTTTCACTGAGAGAGATCAGGGCTTGGGATGGAGAAGAGCAAACTGAATGGTCTAGATTTTTTTTTATGATATCGTGCAGTTCTCGAAAATAGATAGTCTCGTTGATTCCAGGATAGTTTTGGGCGAGAGTTTTATAATGAAGCTGATAAAACTGACTCCAATACACCTTAAGAGTTTTTATTCCTGCTCCCCTTGAAGGAGGATGGCCTGGTTGTGTGCAATTAAAGCATCAATGACTTCTTCGATGTCCCCGTTCATGAAACTCGGAAGGTTATAGATCGTATAGTTGATCCGGTGATCAGAAATTCGACCTTGAGGATAGTTGTAAGTACGGATGCGCTCGGAGCGGTCTCCAGTTCCTACTAGGCCCTTGCGCATGGAGGATTCTATGGCGTGAGCTTCCTGGATGCGAAGATCATAAATTTTTGCTTTAAGAATCTTGAAGGCTTTCTCTTTATTTTTTAGTTGGGAGCGCTCATCTTGCATGGCGATCACGATACCCGTCGGCATGTGAGTCAAACGAACCGCGGAATCGGTCGTGTTAACGGACTGGCCACCGGAACCACCAGAGCGGTAAACATCAATGCGAACTTCGTTCATATCGATGACAACATCCCCTACTTCGTCGGCTTCTGGCATCACGGCGACAGTGATTGTTGAGGTGTGTACGCGCCCTTGAGCTTCCGTATCAGGCACACGCTGAACTCTATGCACGCCAGACTCATACTTCATTTTTGAGTAAACTTTATCGCCCGAACAGTTGACGATAATTTCTTTCAACCCCTGATCGCCTTGAGAGATTGAAACCACATCCGCTCTCCAGCCTTTCGTCCCGAAATAGTTTTTATACATTCGCCAAACATCGGCCACGAAAATGGATGCCTCATCCCCTCCCGCTCCAGCGCGGATCTCGAGAAGAATATTTCGATCATCGTTAGGATCTTTTGGAAGGAGAAGAAGTTTTAATTCCTGCTCCAAGATTGGAAGCTTCGCCTCGAGTTCGGCGAGTTCTTCCTTGGCCATGTCACGCATCTCTTCATCTTTTTCATTATGAATGATGTCTTTATTGCCTTCGATCTCAGACTTTATTTTTTTGTATTCTTTGAACTTAATGACAATCGGTTCAATGTTAGAGCGTTCCGTATTTGTTTCACGAAGTTCCTGCTGGCGATCATAGAGTGATGGATCCGCTAGTCTTTCCGTTAAAATCTCAAACCGCCGTACAACAGCTTCTAATTTATCAAACACAGTGGTCCTTATCTATTCCAGGAACTCTTTGAGAGTTGAATTGGCCGTTTGAATGTCTTCTAGGTGGGCGATATCAATTTCTTCAAGCTGAAGCACTTTCGACTTCGCATCCTTGAGATTGTATTTCTCTTCGAGGAACAAAACGGCTTTGATCGACGAAAGAGCAACTTCAAGCTGCTTATCATCGGGCTCTTTTGTGGTGAGTTTTTGGAGGAGCATACCAGGTGCACTCATCGCTCTTGCCCACCATTGGTCCGAGCATTTTCCGGCCGTTTTAATGAGCTCATAGCTAATTCCAGCTACCGGCAACATCAACACAACTTTGAAAAGAACGGCCACTACGTGACGAAGAATAGGTGGGAGGTTCGCTCCAACTGGAATCAGAGTGAAAACTGCAGAAAATAAAATGATTGAAATGAGGATCAAAAAGAAAATGAAACTAGTGCCGCAGCGAGGGTGAAGAGTTGTAAACTTTTTTGCGTTCTCTACTGTGAGATCCATTCCTGCTTCAAAGGTCGCTATCGATTTGTGTTCGGCACCGTGATATTGAAAAACGCGGTACACATCTTTCATAAAAGAGATGCCCCAGATGTAACTCACAAAAATAAGCGCCTTCACAGCACCATCCACGGCGTGGAAAGCAAAACTATCAAGCGTCCAGTTCTCCCCCATCATATCCCCGACCCAAAAGGCGATCGCGTGTGGAGCAAAAACAAAGAGCCCTATTCCGAAAGCGAATGAAACACCCATGGTTAAAAATGTGGCGACATCAACTTTCTCTTTTTTCTTTTGAGACGCTTCGAATTCCTCGATGGTCTTGCCTTTCTTTAAGGCTTTTTCGCGCTCTTCTTCCGCCATAGCAATATTGGCCGAATAGTTTAGAGAAACCATTCCGTTGGCCATAGTCTCAACCAGCATCAACACTCCACGAAGAAAAGGCTTCTTCATGAAATCTAATTTTTTAGAGAGGCCATACCATTGATCACGGCGAAGGCGAATCGTTCCATCTGGCTTACGAACGGCCACCACAAAGGCATTGGGTGACCTCATCATCACGCCCTCAATCACGGCCTGGCCGCCGATTGAGGTGTATTGTTTGGTCGTAAGAAGAATGATTCGTTTAAGCGTCTTGTTCATATTACCCGTTTAATTTATCCAGAAACGCCAAGTTTGTTTTGGTATCTTTGATACGCTCAAGAATGAATTCCATCGAATCCATCGTGTTCATCGGATTCAAAACCCGGCGAAGAACAAAAACGCGCTGAAGATCTTTATCTTTCATCAAGAGATCTTCCTTACGAGTCGAAGACTTATTGATATCAAGACATGGGAAAACTCGCTTCTCCATGAGCTTACGATCAAGTTGAATCTCAGAGTTACCAGTACCTTTAAATTCCTCGAAAATAACTTCGTCCATTCGAGATCCAGTATCAATCAACGCTGTTGCGATAATTGTCAGTGATCCACCATTTTCGATGTTACGAGCAGCTCCAAAGAAGCGCTTAGGTTTGTGAAGAGCATTTGAATCCACACCACCGGAGAGAATTTTTCCTGATGGTGGAACAACAGTGTTGTACGCACGAGCAAGACGCGTGATTGAATCGAGAAGGATCACAACGTGTTGTTTCGCTTCCACGAGACGTTTAGCTTTTTCAATAACCATCTCGGCCACTTGTACGTGACGAGTTGCTGGTTCATCAAACGTTGAAGACACAACTTCAGCGCGAACGTTACGTTTCATATCTGTCACTTCCTCCGGACGCTCATCGATCAAGAGAACAATGAGTTTTGCATCCGGGTGGTTATCAGAGATCGAGTTGGCCATATCCTGCATGAGCATGGTCTTACCAGCTTTAGGAGGGGCCACGATCAAGCAACGCTGACCGAAACCTTGAGGAACAAACAAATCGATGATTCGAGTTGAATACGCCGTTGGTTTTGATTCAAGATTAATTTTTGAATCCGGGTAGAGAGGAGTTAAGTTATCGAAGAGCACAGTTGTTCTGTGTTGTTCAGGATCACGAAAGTTAATATGTGAGACTTTGAGAAGTGCGAAATAGCGCTCGCCTTCTTTCGGAGTTCTAATTTGTCCCTCAATTGTATCGCCGGTGCGAAGACCGAAACGGCGGATCTGAGAAGGAGAAACATAAATATCATCCGCACCTGGAAGATAGTTATAAGACGGAGAACGCAAGAATCCGAATCCATCTGGAAGGATCTCTAGAACGCCATCACCGAAAATTTCGATATTTTCTTTTGATTGTTTAGTCAGGAGAGCGAAAATCAATTCGTGTTTTTTTAGTCCAGCGGCGTTTTCAACCTGTGCCTCTTCAGCCATTTTGGTTAATTCTTCGATGTCTTTTTCACGCAAACCACTTAAGTGCATTTGATCTCCACGGTAATGTTAATGAATGGTGTAACTATAAATTTCATAAGATAAAAGTATTTGGGGATTTTATTCTCGGATAGCCGAGTCGACGAATTCAATATTTGGTTTCGAGATAATCTTAACCTGAAAGCTATGGAAGTCAATTTTTAGTTTATTAAAATACCGCATAAGAAAACGTAATTTCTAGGACTTAACGTCGGGTAAAAATATCCCCTATTGCTTTTCCGTATTTTTTCCGTAGACTAAATAGTATGAGAAAAATTATCCACGTAGATATGGATGCCTTCTTTGCATCCGTTGAAATGAGGGACAATCCGGCCTTGAGGCACGTTCCCATGGCGGTAGGGGGATCAAGTGATCGGCGTGGAGTCATCAGCACATCGAACTACCTTGCACGAAAGTTTGGTGTCAAATCCGCCATGCCTACGGGGCTTGCGATGAAACTTTGTCCTCAACTTATTCTCGTGAATGGAAGCATGAGAAAATACAAAGAGGCTTCTGATATTGTCTTTGACGTTATCCTGGAATACTCAGATCTCGTGCAATCAGTTTCAATCGATGAGGCCTATCTTGACGTCACCGATTGTCCGCTCTTTCATAACTCGGCAACCCTTATTGCTGAAGACATCCGTAAAAAAATTTTTGAGCGAACAAATGGCCTCACAGCTTCGGCCGGGATCGCTCCCAATAAACTGATCGCAAAACTTGCCAGTGATTTTAATAAGCCAAATGGGAAATTTACCGTGGCCCCTCACCAGGTGGACGATTTCATCAGAAAAATACGAGTAGAAAGAATTCCGGGGATAGGTAAAGTTACAGCATCAAGGCTCCATGAGATAGGACTTAAGACCTGCCTTGATCTTCAGAAGCATTCTCGCTCAGATATGATCCATCTCCTTGGTAAGTTCGGGAACACACTCTATGATTACTGCCGGGGAATTGACGAGAGAGATGTTGAGACTGAGTACGAAAGAAAATCTCTCGGAACAGAAAGTACTTTTGCCAAAGACATCTCTGACTTTGAAGAAATGAAAGTGCATATCCTCAAGATGGTGGCAGAGGTCAAAGAAGATTTGAAGCATTATGAAGACAGGATCGTTAAAAACCTTCACGTCAAAATCAAGTACCTCGATTTCAAGCAAACAACCATTGAGCGAAAACTTCCTTTCAGTGAAGAGAGCTTCCTTGAGCTTCTCGAAGAGAGATGGGCCCAGGATCCTCGAGCTGTGAGACTTCTTGGAGTGGGTGTAAAATTTGAAGAGGAAGAGAAAGAACAGAGAACATCACTCATGCAGCTACCACTTTTGACGGAAGAGAGCGCTTAAGCTAAAACTTTTCCATGAACGAATTCCACGTTTCACCTGAACATTCATTAAATCTGAAAACTATTCTCGCCATGGATTTTGGAGAAAAATTTATTGGTGTTGCCACTTACTGTGTTAACCGTGATCCCTTTCCCACTCCCTTTGGAAGAATCCAAAACAAGAGTTCTGACTTTGTTTTAAAGGAACTCAAGTCCACCATCGATAACGAAAGCATTGATATGATCGTGATCGGTGTGCCCCATCTCCTTGATGGAAAAAGTACCAAGATGACTTTGAAGGCCCAGGATTTTTTGAAAATGATACGCGATCATTTTACTCTGAAAGTTGAAGAACAGGACGAAACACTCTCCACTTTTGAAGCCGAATCCCGAATGAAAAACTCTCCCCGCTATAATTTCCAGGTAGATCTCCACCAAATTGATGCAGTCGCAGCAAGTGTCATTTTAGAAGATTTTATTCGCCGCAAGAAGCGCGAGTCTCGTTTATAATTTCTGGATGATTAAAAAAACCCTGATTTTTATGTTTATTGTAGGCCCCCTGCTCGCACTTCTCCTGGTGGGAACAACAGTCGCATTTATGTTCAAACAGACCTACACCGGTCAAGACGTTGTGTTTGAAGTAAAGAACGGTGAAACCTTTGGTCGAATTAATCAACGTCTGAGTGATCAGAAGATTATTTTCAACACGCGGCTCTTTCATTACTACGCTAAATATAAAGGTCTCATGACTAAGTTTCGTGCAGGGAGCTTTACCATTACCCATGGCTCAGACATGCCACAAGTTTTAGATACCCTTGTTCATGGCCAACCAAATTTAAATAGCATCACGATCCCGGAAGGCAAAAACATGTACGAGGTAGCAAGACTCCTTGATCATGCAGGCATTACTACAGAGAAAGAGTTTCTGGATGTCGTTCAGTCTCCAGATTTGATTTCCACGTTGAGTGTGGATGCCCCTTCCCTCGAAGGATATCTCTATCCCGAGACTTATCGTTTTGCCCCCCACACGCAGGCCAGAACGGTAGCAAAAGCGATGATTGATCTCTTCAACAAAAAGACAGAGAGTGTGAACTTTAATCATCCTTTCTTAAGTAAGCATCAGGTGGTGATCCTTGCCTCAATGGTAGAAAAAGAAACTGGGGCGAAGATCGAGAGACCAGAGATTGCAGGGGTATTTACCAATAGACTTAAAAAAAGAATGAGACTTGAATCTGATCCAACAACGATCTACGGAATTTGGAGTCGCTATCGTGGGAACATAAAAAAAGCGGATCTTCTCGAGATCACTCCCTATAATACCTATAAAATTCCTGCTCTTCCTAAAGGCCCAATTTCTAATCCGAGTCTTGAGGCCATAAACGCTGTTTTGAATCCAGCTATCCATGAGTATTTATTCTTTGTGAGTAAAAATGATGGAACCCATGTCTTCACAAGAAGCTATGGCGAGCATACTAATGCCGTCGATGAATTTCAGCGAAACACCAAGGCGAGGTCAGGGAAAAGCTGGAGAAATTTAAAGCAGTGAGGCCGGACAAGCAGTCGGCACGTCATAGAAAGATCGGACGACAAGCCTGCTCGTAGGATCCCATAATAAGACTGATGAGAATCCGTTGTTTAGTATGTCTTTAGGAAAGAGTGTGATGTTAAAGTCGATCGCACCACCGTCAACTTCCAAACCTTGAACTCTCGCAAGATCATTCACGACCTTTTTAAAAGTCCTTTGCGGAAGCATGAAGTGATAGATGTAAAACTTTTTTTCATTAGGGATGAGAGTGAGGTCCTTAAAACATTTTGGAGTAATCTCTACGTCTTGTACGTCAGCGTTGCCATTTTGAGGAGTCAACTTGATCGAATAGTGGATGAACTTATTAGTCTCTAGCGAATCGCTCAACTTGGCCTTGAGGCCATTGAAGAGACCATTTGTTGAAAACATGGCCGATCGATATTTTGCTAACTGAACCTTCGAGAGCTCTTTACCGCATTCTTTCTCATTGGCCACATCGGTATCATAGATCGTTGGAGCACAGGCAAAGTTTGAGCCATGAATAAATTCCTGGAGTCCATTGTTCAGGAGTCCGCTCTTCAATAGATCGTTCCGGTCCCTAGGATCCATTCCCAAAGAGACTACACCTAGTGACTTATTTTTATTTCTTGGATCTAGGATTGCGGCACCAGAAAAGCCATTTTTAAAAGCACAGCCAGCGAGAGTCACGCCCGGTGAGGATTCATTGGAGACGAGAGGATTAACCCATGAATTAAGGACGGCCGGACAGTCCAATGTTCGGATGAATCCATTCTGCTCATCGACTTGTTCAACGGCAGCGATTGAAACGCGTTCCCCATCACTCATTCCATCTCGTGAAATTCTCAATTGGCGACGATAACGAAGGGGACTTTTCATTCGGAGGAAGGCCACATCGTCTCGAGCAAATTTCGGATCCGAGAGATCAGAGTCAGAAGCTTGGACGACTTCCCTACACCCAACTCTTTGTGAAATATAAAATGGTTGAGCGAAGAAAAAGAAAACGTCTTTACTGCAATCCTGTCCATTTAATCGAAGGATTGGGGGCAAACAACTTGCACTCGTGACTAGAATATCATCTTCAATAAGAAAGCCCGTGCAATGGCGAAACTTTCCTCCGCCAGCATTGACCACAACCTTTGCAATGTAATTAGGGCATGACTGGGTTCCCTCACAAGAGAGGGCCTGCTTACTCATGTAGGCTTCAATTTCAGTCGATGTTGGATCCAAAGGTTCGATGAAGGACTCAGGATTACTTTGAGTTTTTTTGCCACAACTCCACGCACTCATCATCACGATACTAATAAAGAGGGGACGAATAAATTTTTGCAGGAATTTATTCATCAGTAATCGTTTCCTGATTTACGTAAATGAACCACGGGTTTAGATTCGTCATTCATTAAGTAAGACGAGAGCACGCGGGCAAAAACCAAATCGTGATCCCCAGGTTTTACCCCCTCCATGAGTTCACACTCAATCGCGGACTTTGCCTGCTTCAAGATCACTCCTCCATTCTGACCAATCTCAAAAGGGATCTCTTGAAATGGATTTGATTGGGGGTCGTAGCCTTTCCAAAAATGCTTCAGGAATGTTTTGTCATGATCACCAACAACGTTAATGGCAAACTTGTTTCCACTTTTAATAAGATCATAGGCCGGACGCCCAGGTTTGATGGCGAGTGAAACGATCAAGGGATTAAAGGATACTTGCTGGATCCAGCTGGCAAGATAACCATCAATTTTCCCATTTGCAGGGTCTTGGACGGTTACTATAAAGAGACCAGATGGAATGTGTCCAACTGCAATAGCCTTGTCGCCTAACAGCATAAAGCCTCGATTTCTCTAAGAGTCATAATCAACCTTAACGACCCCAGAAGACATTTGTCAAATTTAGGTCAAAATAAGGCGATTTAGCCGAGGATTTATTGAATTTCTGGTAAAATATTGCCGATGAGACAGCTCACTTGAGTGCGTTCGCGTCAAGGTTTAGACTTAATGATGTGGGTTACTCAATATTTGGCCCATTTTATTAGCCCGTAGGAGGCAGCCCGTGGAAAAGAAGAAATTAGATCACTTTAAGCAATTGCTACTAAAACATCGTCAGCAAATTCTTAACGTTGGCCTCTTGAATAAGTCAGACGACTTACATGTGTCTGAAGAAGATCTCTCAGATGAGACTGATCTAGCAACTTCCCTTATTCAGCAGCAGCTGAGCTGTGCGATCCGTGAGCGTGAGTTCTCCAAGCTTCGTAAGATCGATGCCGCTATAGATAGAGTGAACGAAGGCTCTTACGGACACTGTGATGAGTGCGAAGAAGAGATCGGAGCTAAGCGCCTCGAGAATCAGCCTTGGGCAGATCTCTGCATTCAGCATGCTGAGGACAGAGAGCGCGAAGAAGCTCAGACTTATCGTCAGGCATAAATAACCGTTATCTTTAAATTTAAGGGCCCTTTTGGGGCCCTTTTTTTTTGTCAAAAGTTTAGACAGTGCACCTATAAAACGACGGAAATGACACCAATTCCTTGTCTTAACCCCCTGAATCCCTAGTCATCCCCCAATCGCAGTTCTGGCAAGCCGATTGCTTAACTTAATTACATGGGAACATGATCGTTCCCCTAACTGTGTTAAGGATTGGAAATGAAAAAGGCTGCAAACATTCTTCTGACTCTCACTTTAGGCTTCAAGCTTATTGGCTTTGCCCAAGCCGATGTGAGTGCTCCATTAGCTTATAATGCTGAACTTCTTCTCTCTCGCTATACAAGCTGGGGTATCGATCCAGACAAACACCTCGCTTCAATTAACCTCAAAGAATCATGGATTCACTTTAAGAAGAATAAAGACGTTGTTGTAGCTGTTATCGATACAGGAATCCAGGCCGATCACGCTTTCCTTATCAACAATATTTACGTTCCAACTGGTAAGAGTTCAGTATCAAACTACGGTGTTGATTTCTCTGGTGATAAAGTAACAAACACTCCGATGGATCAGCATGGTCACGGAACTCACGTTGCTGGTATCGTTAAATCAATCTTTCCGGATGTTAAGATTCTTGCTCTCAAATACTACAATCCTAAAGCTTCAGGTCAGGCGAATCTCGATGCAACAATCAAAGCTTTGAAATTTGCTGTTGACCAGAACGTTGACGTTATCAACTACTCAGGTGGCGGTCCGGAAGCTTCTGTTGATGAGCTTCGTATCTTGAAAGAAGCTGAGAAAAAAGGAATTCTTGTGATCGCAGCTGCTGGTAACGAGCGTTCAAACATCGACGATAAACGTCACGCTTACTACCCTGCTTCTTACGGTCTCTCAAACATCATCACAGTTGGTGCTCACGACGATAACTTGAACATCATCCCATCTTCAAACTACGGTAAAAATTCTGTTGATATCGCGGCTCCTGGTCACCGCATCCGCTCTTCAATCCCAGGAAATGGTGCTGGTTACATGACAGGAACTTCACAAGCAACTGCTTTTGTTTCTGGTGTAGCTGCTCTTATCAAAGCTAAGTACCCGGATATGAAATTCGATCAAGTTAAGAACATTATCTTGAGCTCTTCATTAAAAGTTAAAACGTTTGAAGGTAAGATTCTTGGTTCAGGTAAGCTTGATGCTTCTCGCGCTATCGAGCTTGCTGATAGCGTAAACGAAAAGATGCACCCATCAGTTCGCGCAGTAGCTAATCAGTAATTCTTCCCTTAAAATAAGAGGATGAATTTCTTCTCCTCAGTTATTATAGCTTTTGTTGCTGGATCCTTTTATGCACTCTCATACCCATCTTTTTTAGGTTCTGGCTGGTTCCCCCTTCTTTTTATAGCTCTTCCGCTTTTTCTCTGGCGTATGGAGGAAGCAAAAAATCTTAAGCAAACTTTAGTCTTAGTTTTTGTCTATAATCTTGGATTAAACGTGACGGGTTTCTACTGGGTGCCGGCGACCTTGAGAGAGTTTGGACAACTTCCAATGCCCGTTTCATGGGTTCTTGGAATCATGTTCTCTTTGATCTTGCAGCCCCACTGGTGGCTGTATGCAATCTGGAAAAAATATCGACCGACTTTCAACTGGAATTCGGCCACTGGAATGGCCCTGACTGCTTTTATTCTCTCGATGATTGAGCGCTATATGCCCCAGCAGTTTCCCATCTTCGCTGGAAGTCCATGGTTTCATCTCGCCCCTTATTTGAGCCTTGCGAGTGTGATGGGGGTCGTCGTTTATAGTTTCATGAGCTACTGGATCGCTCTTGAAGTTGTAGGTCAGTTACATCAGAAAAAATTTCGTCCGCAAGTCTGGATCATCTTTTTCATCTTTATGGTTTTGAACATCATGCCTCTGGGAACGGATGCAATTTCTAAGGACATTTTAAAAGTTCGTGTGGTCCAGGCCAATGTCGGAAACTTTATGAAGGTCTCATCTGAAAACGGAGATCAGGCGACGATTGGTGAAATCAATGATCGCTACAGGAACCTATCTCTGACAAAAAATGGGTTTGAGCCGGAGCTCATCGTCTGGCCTGAGACGGCCTATCCTGATACTTTTTTTGGTGATCGAACCATGCTCAATTCCATCTTTGTGGACATCATGAAAGCAACAAAAAGTGAGATGCTCATAGGCGGTTATGATCAGGACCCAAATAAATCAACTTTCGAAATATTTGAATCTGTTTTTAATTCCTCGATTCTTTTGTCAGTTGATAAAGTTAAAACGAGCTACCATAAAAACATCCTTATTCCCTTTGGAGAAACTCTTCCGTTTGGACCTTTGAATAGGCAAATTGTGGAGTATGTTCCAGCTGTTTCTCTTTTTGCCAAGGGTGAAACTCCTCCCGTGATGGAGACCAGAGCTGGCTTTCGGTTTGTCACACCCATTTGTTATGAAGTTTTAGAGACAGATTACATGAGAGATCTTCTTAACCAGCATGGTGGAAATCGTTTAATCATTAACCACACCAATGATTCCTGGTATGGCGATACGGCCGAACCTTATCAGCATTTATTTTTAAGTAAGTGGCGAGCGTTAGAGTTTAGGCTTCCGATAGTGAGGAGTACCAACACTGGAGTCACCTCGGTGATTTTTGCTGACGGCAGCGAGAGTCGACAGATCGGGATTGGTAAGCAAGGTGTCCTGGACGTGAATGTTCCACTTGGCACTGGCGAGATCACGATCTATCAGAGATTTGGAGTCTCAACTTTTATTCTATTTTTTATGATTCTTGTGGCCGCTATTTGGTGGCAAGAGAAGAATGAAATCCGGCCTTAAAGAGATCGTGTAATCTCAAAACTCCCTTAAAAATTCCATCATCAACGACCGGGATCACGCTTATCTGGCGCTCGGGAGTTTCCATGAGTTTAAGTGCCTCAAAGGCGAGAAGATTTGAGGTGATTGAGACGGGTTTTGCATTCATCAAGTTTTTCACCGGAGTTTTAATAGCATCAGGAGATTTGGCAAACGCCCGGCGGATATCACCCTCCACAAGAATTCCATTCAGGTTATTTTTTGAGAGGATGGCACACATTCCGACTGGTTTTTGAGTCATCGCAAGAATCGCATCCTGCAGAGTTGCTTCCTCAGAAACGTGAGGACAGTCAGAGGCAAGGATCATCAATCTTTCTGCTGTGAGTGAGAGTGATTTACCTAAAAGTCCGGCCGGATGATTTACGGCGAACTTTTCTTTTGAGACTCCCATCACATTTTCGTAAAGCACAGCCATGGCATCACCAAGCCCTAGGGCCACAGTAGTGCTGGTGGTAGGAGCAAGATCGTTGATGCATGCCTCTTTTTGAACAGAGGCATCGAGAACGATGCCCGACTTATGAGCAATGGGAGAATCTACTTTTCCTACCAAAGCGATGATCCGCTCCTTTGGCAGAGAGACGTAAGGCAAAAGCGCCAGAAGCTCTTCAGTCGTGCCTGACTTACTGATCAAGACGATGGCGTCGGACTTCGAAACTCGACCTAAATCACCGTGCATGGCCTCTGTGGGGTGGAGAAAAAAAGAAGGAAGTCCCAGAGATGAAAAAGTTGAAGCAATCTTTTGACCAATCAGGCCTGATTTACCGACTCCAGAAATAACAAGGCTTCCGCCAGTAGCAGCTAGAAGTTCGAAAAGATCGACTAGCTTTTTGGCCTCAAGATCAGTGAATCTCTCGGCAGCAGACTTCAGGGCTTCCGCTTCTGTGAGTAATACTTGCGTAAAGAGGTTTTTATGATCCATGAAATTCTCCAAAGGATTTTCTTTTTATCTAAATCATTGATAACATAAAAGTAATGAAATTTGGTCCTTTAATCGTCTCCAGTTTATTGTTTTTGAGCTCCTGCGCGGGCTACGAAAAGTTTCGTCAAGTGACTGAAGAGCTGGAAATTCCGGCCAAGGTCTTCAAAGCGGACTACAACCAGACCTGGCAGGCCGTGATTCTTGTCATGAGAAAATTCGATATTGCTCAACAAAACCAGGAAGCAGGTTTTATTAAAACCCGTTGGATGGATAACACTCTTGAGGTCAATTTCGCTGATTCGTTTGGTTCATCTGATGCAGTAAAAGCTGCGAAGTATAAACTCGTTGTGAACGTGGTCAAGGGTTATAGATCATCGCGAGAAGTAACGAAGGTCACAATCTATAAGCGCCAGCTTGTAGAGCAGGATTTTCTTCAGGGCTGGAAAGAAGTTTCGACCGACGGAATTACAGAAAAGACTCTCCTCTATCGCATGGAGAGACTCATCGCTCGTGACAATAAGTTAAAAGAGATTGATAAGGCCCGTGAAAAAGAACAGCTCGAAAAAGCTGACCTTTAAATCTTCTTCGTCGTTTTAACCATCGCCACATCAGACCAAAATTTTCGGCGACCTTCAGGTGAATTTGGAGAAACTTTTCCAGTGATTTTTTCAAGAGAGTAATCCAAATCTTCAATCAAATCTTGATACTTTGGTTTTTGTATCAAGCGAGCAAGTGGACGCTCAGCTCTCTTAAATTTAACATCACCAACGGTGCGGATAATACTTTTCACAATAGAGGTCCGCTTTCTTTTACCAAGATCCCCTGAATAATTCGATTGGTCGTACATCATCTGCCAGACATTCGGCGCAAGGCTTGTGATCTTCATCTGCGAGATGTTATCGAGGGCCTGGATGCGAACGATAAGAGATGGGTCGCGAAGGGCCTTGCCGTAAACAGCATGGTACGTATTTTGGCGTAAACCAAGAAGGGCCTTAAGAGAGGCAAGTCGGAGCATCCAGTGAGGATGGTCAGCAAATTTCGCGATAAAGGGAGCTGACTTCACACCCATGACTTGTGCCAGGAGCATCGTTGCGTGCCACCGGTTCTGATCAGGAAACTTTGCTTCCTTCATCACTTTTATGAGAACAGGAACTGCTTTTTGTCGGTGCTTAAAGGTGTGGCGCTTGAGCATGGCCATGAGGCCGGGACTTCTAGCGTCCATCGTGAACATATTTTCTAAGCGATCAAGAGTCACGAGATCGTTTTGTTCCAGATTTATCTTGGATCCATTAGGATTTTTGAGGAGCTCGATAGCATTGGGATTTGCTGTCGCAGAAAAAAGTGGAATGCAAAAGCTCATCAGAGCAAGGGACAGCAGGAATCTCATTTTTTACCCCAACATTTTTTCAAATTCAGAAAGAAGATCTTCTGAAGTTTTTTCTGGTTTTTTATTTTCTTCAGGTGAATCCCCTAAGGCAGATAAATCTTCAGCTGCAGCAGGTGCCTCACTCGGAGCAACCGGAGTTGGAGCTGATAAGAAATCTTCTAAGGCCTTACTATCGTCAGAGTCATTCGCAGGATTTTTATTTTGTGAACCGATATCATCCAGAAAGTTAGCGAGTTCAGCATCTTCGGCCTTTGCAGTCTTCGCTTTCGGAGGTGCAACTTCAGGTATGGCCGCTTGAGGAGCAGGGCCACCTTTAGCAGCGAGAGATCTTTTAAGTTGTTCGTTTTCTTGTTGGAGCCGCTTGAGGTTCGCCAGATCGTCAGAGATAATTTCAAATTCTTTCAAACGATCACGAATTTCATCGCGCTCGCGAGTGACCATCGCTAATTCAGCTTTGACCGCTTCATCTCCACTGCCACCCTTGGCCTGAGCAAGAAGGGCCTCTAGCTCTTTAATTTTTGCCAAGGCCACAGCAAGTTCTTGTTGCGACTTATTATATTTAGCTTCAAATTCTTTTTGTGCATTTTGTGATGACTGAAGTTGCGCTTCAAGTGAAGCGATCATCGCCTTCTTCTGGTTGAGTTCTTCCAGAAGTGCAGAGTTAGGTGCACCACTCAAAAGAAGGCTATCCCCTCCACCAAGATTATGAAGAGGTAGAACCGAAGGAATATTTTCAAGTTCTAAACCACCGCCACGGAAGAGAGATGATTTAAGTGCTGTAGAATTTTGGATGATCGAATCAAGATAATTTTTTACGACGTTGGCAGGAA
>JBBQGK010000044.1:0-30862 GCA_038322885.1 Bacteriovoracales bacterium
AGGAATGGAAGTCGCTGCTGGTTCTGAACAGAATCTGATGAGCATGGATGATTTTGTTGCTCAGAAAAACATGGTAAAAAAACCAGGTGCTCAAAACGCTTACGGCATTCAAAAACCACAAGTACAAAAAATCGCTCTTGAGAATGGTTTGAAACAGAACCAGGTTATCAATGAACTTAATGGGCAACAAGCTCAGGACGCTCAAGGGAATTCGATGAACTCTCAGCAATTCATCTTGAATATGAAGTCCGATGGTGCAAACGCCAAAGGCCTAGAGGTTGCGGCTCCGGTAAAAGTTTTCGATATGTCTCACATTAAAACTTCTGACGCTTCTAAGATCATGGACCAGATCACTAACTACATCGTTCAGGCCAAAGCTGCTAAAGAGCCTACTGTTCAGATGAGAGTGAATCACCAGGAACTTGGGATGATCGACATCACAGTTCAGAAAGCGGGCCAGATGAACGGAGACGCCGTGGCGATTAACATCGGCACTCATTCTCTCGACGGAAAAAACTTCTTCAATCAAAATGCTCGCGAACTCTTCTCTCACCTCGCTTCTAGTGGCGTGAGTGTTTCTGACCTTAAAGTTGAAGTTCCTTCGCAGACTGCGAAAAACGATTTCGACATGGGCGGCAGAAACCAACAGGGAAGCGATACCGCAAAACAATTCGGTTCTGAGCAAAATCAAAAACGTCACGATTCTGATCGCAGACAAGATCTCTGGAAACTCCTCGATAACAGTGAGGCGGCATAATGCCTGAGATGGGAAGACCAGTCTCTGCCACTCAAGGGCAGCTTCAAAATGTGCAGATGGCACCACGCTCGCTAGCGGGTAAGGGTAAGTCTGAGGCACAATTGAAAGAAGAAATCATCAATCACGCAGTCGGACAGAAACCAAAAGATATTTATAAAGACGGTCCTCATAATCAAATGGGCAAAGACGAGTTCATGAAACTCCTCACGTTCCAATTGCAAAATCAGGATCCGATGAATCCGATGGATCAGTCGAAGTTCACTGGTGAACTTGCTCAGTTCTCGCAACTTGAGCAGCTCTCAAACTTGAACAAGAAGTTTGAAGATCAGCATAAGAACCAGGGAATCCAGGATAAATTTTACGCGGCTTCATTTGTTGGAAAAAAAGTTGTGACGACGGGATCAACCATTAACTTAAAAGAAAATGGTGATAACGGAGATGTTCTCTTCAAGCTCGATGGCGATGCTACAAAAGTATTGGTTCGCGTGCTAGATCAGAAAAATAACATTGTCGGCGAAATCTGGAGAGAAGGAATGTCACGCGGTTCACACGAAGTTGTGTGGGATGGTGTGAATCTCGACGGAACAGTTGCAGGCAAGGGCTCATACAAGGCGATGGTGAAAGCTTGGGATGAGAACGGACAGGAAGTGGGAGCGAAGACTGAAGCGACTGGAATTGTCTCATCAGTAAACTTTGAAGAAGGTGAGCCCGTGCTCACTGTTGATGGACAAAAAGTTTTCCTACGTGACGTTGCTAGTTTTCACACACCAGAAACAAAAACTCATTTGATGAATGAAGCTTCGGGCACAATTAATAATGCAGCACAGGCATTAAATTCCGACTTGTCGGGGCAGGCCGGTTCGATGATACAATCAAATAACGCATCAGGTGCGGTTAAGAAAAATGTAAACGCCGAGCAAGTGAAAAACGCTTACTCAGGCAACACAGGAATCTACGATTAAATGAGCAACAAGGTTAATTCGTTTCTTATTCCGAACGTCACCTCCCTCCCATCGAAAGATAAGGCGGGCGAGACTGGTAACACCTTAAAGCAGGGTGAGAAGAGCGAGTTCAAAGGACTAGTTGATCAGTTGGGCCAGAGTGATATTCGTCATCCACAAGTTGGAAAACAGAATGTCGGCCAGGACGTAAATGTATCAACTCATGCAATGAAAAGATTGCAGGAGAGAAATATAGAGCTTGATGGAAATGAGTACATGAAGCTGAAAGAAGCAGTCTCTAAGTTGCGCGCAAAAGGGAGTCACGATTCACTCGTGATCACCAATAAGGCAGCTTACGTGATCGACGTAGATAAAAATACAGTCGTCACAGCGGTGGACAAGAACAACATGAATGAGAATGTGTTCACCAAGATTGATTCGACGATTTTTATGACATAGTTTTTAAAGTTTTTTTTCGCATAGGAGTTGCGGAAAAAATAGAGTGTTAGCAATATTAACGGTTAGGTGGCTGGTCCTTTTCTGGAAGCCATGGATGAGAAGCTGTAGTCTTCGAATCCCCTACCAAGGTCTAGGAGGGACATGCATGAGTATTCTTTCGTCTTTTAACATCGGTGTTACAGGTCTAAATGCTGCCGGCTCATCTATGGGTGTAATCGGTGACAACATTGCCAACGCTGGTACGTACGGCTTCAAAGGTTCAAGAGCAGAATTCCAAGACATGCTCGCCAATTCTCTCAAAGGAAGTGATGGCGGTGACCAAATGGGTTCGGGGACAAAACTCGCGCACATCACTCCGCAGTTCACTCAAGGTACCATCACTCGTACACAAAACATCACAGACATTGCCATCAACGGTAACGGGTTCTTCCAGGTGGATGCTCCATTTGGTAAGGGTTACACTCGTGACGGTGCTTTCCACTTCGATAAGGAAGGCTTCATGGTTAACGGTGACGGTTACAAAGTTCAGGGCTTTCAGCCTGACGAGAAAGGTAACATCACTAATAAAATGGGTTCGATCAAGCTCGGTAACACAAACGTTCCAGCAACGCCGACTTCTGAAGTTAAGATGAACATGAATCTTGACTCTCGTGAAAAGCCGTTGAAGTTTGATCCAAAAAATCCAGACAAGACATCTAACTTCAACTCTTCAGTAACAATTTACGATTCTGTTGGTACAGCACGTCTTGTGACGATGTACTTCAACAAAGCAACTGATGGTAACTGGGAATATCATGCAATGGCAGACGGTAATGACGTTGCCGGCGGAGTTCCAGGAACAATGGTGGAGCAGGCTAACGGTAAGCTTCGTTATAACCAAAAAGGAACTCTTGAAGAAGAGACTCAAGGGTTGAATTCTTTCAACTTCAACAACGGTGCAATTGCCAATCAGCAAATCGCCTTTGACTTCGGTAAATCGATCAAAGAAGGTGGTTCTGGTAACGATGCAGCCACTCAGTTCGGTTCTAAATCTTCAGTGGCCCGCCACTCTCAAGATGGATCTAGTGCTGCGACTCTCTCATCAATGTCATTCAATGATGAAGGTGTTCTCACTGCGGTTTACGATAACGGTAAACAAATGGAACTCGGACAGGTTTCTGTAGCGAAGTTCGAAGATAACGAAGGTCTCTTCAAGACAGGTAAGAACTTGTTCAAAGAGACTCGTAAATCTGGTCAGGCAGCGATGGGTAAACCAGGTGCTGATGGTCGCGGTGAAGTTCTCTCGAAATCAGTTGAGCAATCAAACGTTGATATCGCGACAGAGTTTATCTCTCTGATGGCAGCTCAACGTAACTTCCAGGCCAACACTCGTACGATCACAACAGCGGATCAGATGTTGCAAGAAGTTCTGAACATTAAACGTTAATAGCCTAACGCCTTAATGCTAAACTCTAGTTTTTAACTCCAAATGAAAGGGCACCCCTATGGGTGCCCTTTTATATTTTTAAACACCTAAGTGACTTTTAAAATACTTCAGCCGAATCGGAGCAGAATTTCTCGCACCATCCTGAACCCGAACCTCACACTCCCCAAAACTTGGTGGGCCGAATTTAAGTTTTGGATTATTTGAGAACTCAAATCTTTCAGAAGGTATGCCAAAGCGTTTATCGAGCCTTGTGTTCATGTTTTCATCGAGAAAAGTTGAGACCGCATATGATCCAGGAGGTAGATCAATTGAAATGGTGATCGAGTCCTGTTTGCCATCAACTTTCACTGATCCGCTCTTGATTGTTTTCCCATCAGGGAACTGTTTAGGGTCTTCGATGATGGCATAGTAAACCGCAGCTGGACCGCCGGTTAAGTTACTCATCACTAAATCTAGTTTCGCTGCCTGAGCGGCAAAGCAAGAAGTGAGGAGGAGGGATGTCATTAATAATTTCATATATACCTTTTTTTTATAAACACTGAGTGGAGTTAATTTGAACTTTGTTATTTGTTGTTGCCGAGTAATTGAACTGTCCAACATGTGAACCGGCAGGAACGACGATATCAACAGTCACGTGACGAACGGAAGTAATGTTGTCGTAAGTGACAAGATGATTTCCGTAAACTGCAACTTGTTCAATCCGACAATCCGTTATCGGTGGACGGTTGAAACACACTTCGCGCCCAGGAGTTGTGAAACAACCACGAGGACCTGGAGTTGGTACTGGACCATGGTTATCCCATCGACCTTGTTCATGGCCTGGCTGATCATGATTTCCACGATCAGGATTACGATCATCAAAGTACGCGGGGCCTCCGCTACAAACCTCTCGTCCTGGCTCAAAATGACAGTCCCGTATTCCTGGAGTCGTATAGCAGCGTCGCTCTGGATAATAACGAGCGATACATGTTTCATTTTGCGAAGATTCAAAAGAGGACACATCAGTGGCGACGTTGGCCTCAAGATCATAAGGCTGGCCACTGGTCGAGCCCAGAATCTCTAGTTTCCCTTCGCGTTCAGGAAGAGTTGTACCTTTCACAATTTTAAAGGGAACTTTCTGGTCTTTCCCACCCACATTCAGTTCAAGATTTATATTAGTATCAGACGTTGGGTTGAGCTTCGCTGTATAGGTCTGAGCTGGAATACTTAGGTCTTTAAGGCCACTTTGGAATATTCCGGTTTTTTTAACCTTCACGTTAAGTGCTTCTTTAATAGATAGTGTTCCCTCCATGGCATCACATCCAACGGCTAAAATAGCGAGTGCAAAAAGGGGCATAATTCGTTTCATGAAACCTCCGGGGTAGTTTTTGGAGGAATGGTATCTAGTATTGAAGTTTAGTGTTGAGACTTTGTAAAAATTTACTGCACTTTAGACAGTTGTCAAAAAAATCAACACTCAGTTTAAATTACATTTCCCATCATCAAAAACGATTTATTCCTTATGATCTAATGATGAAAACCAGTACCTTTTTTATCCTATTCTTTATGATGACCACAATGGCCCATGCCTTGGATCTACGCCGTTGGGGTCCTGACCTTGATGCCGTCCAAGAAGATCTAGATCTTATCCAGAAAGAGGCGCATTGGAGTTTGAGTACGATTGATTTTCAATTTAATAAGAGTGATAAAAACACTGTGAGTGTTGTATGTGAAAATAATAGAATTTTGCTGGACGTGAAATCCCAGGATAATGAACGCATTCCTACTTTGTATCATGGAATCCTTCACCTCGGTTTTCTCTTCCCTCACCCCCGAATTCAAATCTCTCCGTCAATTGAGAAAGCCCAAACTCAGTGTGGAAAAACCTTTGAATGGAGACCTGCTTTCAAGAATCGAGGTTTCCATTTACATACACTTCATCCGAGTGAGTTTATGGAAGGCTTTCTAGAAGGTAAAACTCAGATTGCCATCGATACAGTTCGTTGGCATGTCCGCAATCGACAGAACATAATGGACCTGAGTCTTGTAAGAGGCGACTGGGACATTCGTCAAAATTATTTGAAGGCTCCCTTCGCATTGGCCAAGTCCCTAGGCATGTCTCGTGGGGTTGCTCTGGGGATCATCTTTAGTCAGCAAAGAAGTTTTAAGCTTCTCTCTATGAAGCGAGTCTTGGCTCATCTCTCTACACAGGGATCAATTTTAAGAAACCTTCAGGACCTAAAGAATGAAGTTGATATTGATTTCATTAATTTAGAATGTGGCAGTAGTGAGTTCACTTCCGTGAACTACGAAAAAAATCTTGCCTGGATTAACCTCATTACAAGTGAGGCAAAGAAAGTTGGAATCAAAGTTTTCACGAAGGTCCATGTATCAACAAATCAAAAAGATAAGAAATATGGTAACTTCAATTTTCTCCCTCAGTATGCGAGCGATGATTTAGGACTTCTTCCACATTCGGTGATGTTCTATAGTCTTTACGACAAAAATGTTCCTATGTATGGGAACAAAGATTTTAGTCACATCTTAAAATTCATGCTGGAGCAAAAAGATAAAAAAGAAACTTGGTATTACCCGGAGACCAGTTACTGGGTATATATGGATATCGACGTTCCTTTGCTTTTGACGGACTACCTTGGTTCGCGTGCTCTTGATATGAAAAACCTTTATAAGGAAGGGATCAAAGGCCAGATCAATTTTACGACTGGTCAAGAAGCTGGTTACTGGCTCTTTGATTGGACCCTTACTCTCAATAACGATCTTGATTCTAACTTTGATCCCCAGTCAGGCCTGAAGCTTTTAGGTGAAGATCAAAAAACCTGGAAAAATATCCTAGATTTTCAGACTAAGTATTTTAAAGATGAGCAATTGATCGCAGTTCTTTCTTTTTCAAACGTGATGGATGAGTTGATGCCTGACCAGCGTATTCATCAGCGAAATACGATCAAGGAACTCTCCGAAAACACTCTCTTACGAGAAGATGAAATCCTTCGCCTAACAAGAGCTCTTGCTGAAATACCAAGTACAGAAAGTGTAAAAAATGAAGAATTAAAAATTATGCTGGATGTGACTCATCTTCGGATCAGACATGCTTTGGCGAATCGTCTCGCACTTCGCTTTGCTAAAAAATCGATAGAGCGAAATAAACTAATTGATGAAGCTTTTGCCTACCGAACGACCGCTTTGGGGCTCATGGCAAGAATTAAAAAAGACTTCAACCGATATCCTGAGACGAATATTTTCTCACGACAAAAAAATTCGACGAGCTATAACTTTGGATATCTTTGGCAGGCCGTTTCCCTCACAAACTGGGAGCGCGAAGAGCAGATGGTGAAACGAGATCACTATTCGGCGTTCTTTATGAACCACGTAGATCTTTTGCGCGTGGCTTTTTAATTCTTTATTCTAAACAAATCGCCCCAAACTTGTAGGTTAAATGGAGTCTCTAGATTCCAATTGCTAGTCTTCACAATTTTCTGGAGAGCGTAAACTCGATCTAAAGATTCTCCCCACTCTTCTGCGGTGGATTCCTCACTAGGATCGGAGAGTACTTCGAGGCGTGCTTTTAGAAACAGTTTTGCGAATTTTTTTTCATCGGAAGGACGCGATTTCATCAATTTCACAATACCGTTGAAACTATCCGGATCGCTGCCATTTCCATGTTGAATAATGGCATCGTAAAAAATTAGATAGGTAAGGGGATAGGAAAAGCGATACTTGCGAAGATACTTGCGCGTTGGTGTCTTGTACATCCGCTCAACGGCCAAATCCTGTTCGGCAATGAAATCCGGATCGAGACAAGATTTTTTCCAAATGGAGATTAATTTTCTAAGTCCATGTACGGATGAACTTTCATCTTCAGCACGTTTTCTTAAAATAGGAAGTAACGGAGTAAAGAGTGAGTCAGGTTTTTTGCGAGAGTATCCTTTGACAAGGTCATATAGATCGCCAGTTCCGGTAGTGAAGCCGGCCTTGCCAGCGGTGTAACCCCGACCATCATGAAGATGTTCAATGTAATTATATTGAATCTCAGTCGAACCATTTTCAAAGGCGCTTATGACCTGATCAACGACATGTTCTAGATTTTTTTCAGAGGCAAAAAGAGAAAGAGAAAAAAACAGGGCCAGCAAAACATTCATCAGCACTCCATTGCTTAGAAAATTCTGCACCAAAAAAAAAGCCCAGTTTCCCGGGCCTCACATTATCCATCATTTCCGATCGCTTCTACGGGGCAAGCCGCGCGAGCGTTCTCAGCATCCACAAAGTCGTCCGGTGACTCAGGTTGCTTCATAACAAAGGCATGGCCTTCGTTATCGTTCATTGCAAATAATTTTGGTGCTTCTACACAACAAGCATCGCAAGCTATGCATGAATCGTCCACATAGTATTTACCAAGAATGTTTTCTTTAAATCGTGAGTTCTTGTCAGCCATGGCCGAAAATTACAACACATTCGCTTTTGTGACAACCTTAGCTTTGTTATTAAGTGCTTTTAGTACTTCATCGCGAACCTTACGCTGATATAACTGGTTCTGATTAGTGACTTCAGCTTTAAGCGCCTCAGGCGTGATAGGGGCTGAGGCCCCATCTTTTTTGCCTGTCACTTTCACGAGATAAATCATCCCAGGGTTTCCAAGGTTCACGATCGTATCCATCGGAGCGGCATAAATTTTTGCAATCTGATCCGGAGAAAGTGCTGATCCGCCTAGGGATTGGTCAAATTGATTAATTTCGGCTGACTTGCTGTACTGGCCTTCAACTTTTTTCGCTGTTGACTCAAGTACAGCTCCATCATTAGACTTCATCGCCGCAGTTAGGCGTTCTTCCTCAGCTTTCATCAGCTTATCGAGGTCTGAGGATTTTGTTTTTTGAATCTCAAGCCGTGCGAGTTCTTTTTTTACATCTTCGAAAGTCTTTTTTTCAGCACTTTTTTTATCTTCAACATAAATCAGGTGGTAACCGAATTGAGTTTTAACAGGTGCAGAGATCTCACCTTTGTTCATTTTAAAAGCGACAGCATCAAATTCTGGAACCATTCTTCCTGCTGAGAACCAGCCAAGCTCACCACCGTTAGCTTTTCCGGTTGGATCTTCTGTTTCTTTACTCGCAATTTCGGCAAAGTTTTTTGTCGTTACTTTTGCTTTAAGTGCCTTGATCTTATCAAGCGACTTAGCTTCTTCACCCTGAATGAGGATGTGGCGAGCTTTTACTTCTTCAGGCTTGTGGTACTTTGTGAGGTTGTCTGTATAAGCGGCTTGAAGTTTATCGTTGTTTTCTTTCTTCCCGAGGTAATCATTGATCTCTTGCTCAGAAACAGAAACAAGGGGCGCCATCGAGTGACGATTCAACTTGATTGACTGAACAGTCAGAACGTTATTTTTGAATTTCATCACGTCATTCACGTAGGCATCAGAAACAATCGCAGTGTTAAACAGCTCGTCGATTTTTTTCTGACGCAAATCATTTCCGACCAATTCTTCAAACTGAGCTGGAGTATACCCATTTGCCTGTAGTGCGTTGCGGTAAAGATTTACATCAAACTGCTCTTTAGTTTTAAAGTAAGGCATGTTTTTGATTTCGTTTTTCACTTCATCCAATGACACAACGAATCCCATGCGATCAGCAAGATTGAGGACAAGTTTTTGCTTAATCAGGTTGTCCAAAACACTGGTTTTGACTCCCATCTCTTGAAGTTGTTTCTCGGTCATCTGTCCGCCCATCATTTGATTGAAGAATTCAACCTGACGAGAAAGAGCTGTTTGGAATTCTTTAATAGTGATTGGAGTGCCGTCGACGGTGGCCACATCTTTTGATGATCCCATAGAGAATTTATCAAAATTTGAGAATAAAAAACTCGCCGTGATCACTAGGAAAAGTGTGGTGAGAATAAAATAGGAAACCTTACTCGCGAATGCGTTTTTCATGACTGTCCTTTAGGCTTAAATAGTGCAAGTCATTTTATCGGGTGAAATCGGCTGAGGTCAAAGACTTTTCTCTCTAAACTTGATTGGCGTGTGGCAAGATTTCGTTTAATCTATTTGGATACGTTTTGAAACAAGGGCATGACGCTTGAAACTGATCAATGAGTCTTCCAAGACCAAAATTGTCAATAACCTGATTGTTGCGATGTTGGCGATTTATGGTATCTCGCAGAAACGCTTCAACATGGGTGAACCAACTCTCTTCAATCTGATCGTCACTGAAATCCTGGCACCGGTTCAGGAAGGTATCGCAAATTCGAAGAAGAGCATGTCTTCCCTCTGGGAAAACTATTTGATGATCGTCAACACAAGCAAAGAGAACAGCGTTCTTAAAAAACAAATCTCCCGTCTTGAAAGCGATCTCACGAGCATGGAAGAAATTCGCAAAGAAAATCTTCGCCTCAAACATCTTTTGAATTTCTCCGATGGTATTTCACCTCAGCGTGTTCTTGCCCAAGTTGTGGGTTGGGATTCCGCTAACGAATTTAAAGTGATCCGCCTCAATAAGGGTAGTGCCCATGGCATTAAAGTCATGGCCCCTGTGATTACCGATCATGGACTGGTGGGTTACGTTTACCGCGTGACTGAAAATTACGCTGATGTGCTCACTATCCTCGATCAAAACAACCGGGTCGATGTCGTCGTTGAACGCACTCGTACTCACGGAATCGTAGAAGGTGTCTTTAATTTCAAATGCGCTCTTAAATACATCATGCGAAACGAGCCGGTCGAGGTGGGGGACAAACTCATCACTGCTGGAGTCGGGGGGATTTATCCAAAAGGCATCAAGGTCGGGATGATCACAGATATTTCGAAGGAAAATTTTGGGATGACCCTCTCTTTGGAAGTTGTACCAAGTGTAGATTTCGACAAGCTTGAAGAAGTTCTCGTCTTAATTCCACTCGAAGAAGTGCAGAGTCATGAGGTTCTTCCGAAGACCTCGGAAGACAAACCCGTCACTATGGAGACGAAAACATGAAGATGAGACTTTCCCAGATGCTCATTTCTTTTGCTGTGACCGTGGCTTTGCTTATTGGTCTTGAGATTGTGACATCGACGTTGATGCCGGTCTTGGGTTGGAAAGAATACCGCCTCACTTTCAATGTACTTATTATTTTATTTCTCGCCATCCGTATGGATTCTCCAGGCGTGCCTTGGATGATCCTCGGTTTTCAAATGGTTCATTCCATTTTCTCAATCGAAGGCTGGGCCCTAGGGACGCTTGCGGGAATCATCGTGATGCTCTCGGCAAACTATCTCAAAGAACTCCTTCACCTCACGACCGCCTTTATGACGATGCTTGTGGTTCAGTTTTTTCAAGTGATTTGGTTTATCACGGTCACACTTGTGATCTGTTTAAAGATCGGAGATTTTGAAAAGTTTAGTCTCATCGTGGGAAGCTTTATTCCCGGGAGTATTTTTCTTTCTCTCATATCACCCATTCTGTTCTGGATCTTAGGCATGATCTGGAAAGTCCCTTCGCACGGCGGGCATCACGGAGTTGAGATCTAATGTTCGGAGAAGAAGAACTCGTCAAGATTCACAAAGAAAGAGCAACCCTCTTGTCTTACATCATCACCGCGGCCTTTGGTCTCGTTCTCGCTCGTCTTTGGTATCTGCAGGTTTATAAAGGCGAGACGCTTCATAATTACTCGATTCAAAACCGTTTACGTAAAGAAGTGGTGTGGGCCCCTCGCGGACTGATCTATTCACGAGATGATCAACTACTGGTGGATAACGTGCCTCGCTTCGATGCGATTTTAACTCCACAGTTTTTGATGGATAACGAAGTCACACTCCATAAGCTCGCCAAGATCATGAAGATTGATGTGTCGACGATCACTGGGATCCTGAAGAAGAACTCCAATCAAGCAAAATACCGTCCGATCATCGTGAAGAAAAATATTTCATTCGATGAGCTTGCCCAGATTGAAACTCAAAACGCCGATCTTCCTGGAATCAGCGTTGATACTTTCATCTCCCGCGAGTACCGCGATAAAGAAATCGGTGCTCACCTCCTGGGATACATCTCAGAAATTTCTCAAATCCAGTTGCCAAAATTTCGTGAGCGCGATCACCAGGATTATCGCCTGGGAGATTTCATCGGTCAGTTTGGGATTGAAGAGCAATTGGACAAGTATCTTCGTGGAGAGAACGGACACGAGTTTGTGGAAGTGGACGCTCGAGGAAGAAGAAAGCGCTACATCAACACCGATAACTTATTTAAGGGAATCGAAGACGAGAAGCCGATCTCCGGCATGAACGTTAAGCTCACCATCGACCGTGACATGCAGATCGCGGCCTACAATGCCTTAGAAGGTAAAGTCGGCGGGATCATCGCCATTGATATCGAAACCGGACAAGTTCTCACCATGGTCTCTCGTCCCTCATTTGATCCTTCACAATTTTCTCGCGGTCTCACACCTGAGTACTGGCGAAGTCTGGTGAATAATAAAGAGCATCCTCTGCGCGATAGAAATATTCAGGAACACTTTTCTCCGGGTTCAACCTTCAAGCTCCTCACGGGGATCGCTGCGTTTGAGGAAGGTGTTATCGATGAGAATACGGAAGTCAACTGTAACGGCTCTTTCCGGCTAGGCCGCAAGGTTTATCACTGCTGGAAAAAAGAGGGTCACGGACCAACTACTTTGGTGAAGGCGATTCGCGAATCTTGTAACGTCTTCTTCCAGCGTGCAGCGAACAGAATGGATATCGATGACATCGCAAAATATGCGAAAGCTTTTGGGATGGGCGCGCGCACCGGGATTTCACTCCCGCGTGAGGTATCGGGCCTCATTCCAACCAAAGAGTGGAAGAAAAAACGTTACGGACAAGAGTGGCAGGCCGGCGAAACACTCTCGTGTGCCATCGGGCAGTCTTACGTCCTCGCCTCAACGATTCAAATGGCCACTGCTTACGCTGCTATTGCGAACGGTGGAAAAATTTATCGCCCGTATGTCGTAAAAGATATTTACGATACTGAGGGAGAACTGGTGAAAACGTTCACGCCGGAGCTCCTCTCGAAAGTGAACATCAAGAATTCAAAGACTTTAAAATTTATTCGCGAAGGCCTCTATCAGGTCGTGAACAATCCCAAGGGCACGGCCTTCTATCGTCGTGGTCAGGGGATCCAGATGGCCGGGAAAACGGGAACATCACAAGTGAAAGGTGCGAGTGCGGATAAGGTTTATCAGAAGTGTGAGAACATGGATTATGAATCCCGACACCACGGACTCTTTGTCGGCTTCGCTCCAGCAGATAATCCGAAAATCGCAGCAGCTGCGATCGTGGAGCACGGATGTCACGGGTCCTCCGCCGCTACTCCAGTGGTTGAAGCTGTCATCACGACCTACATGAAAAAATATCAGCCCGAAATTTATCTCGAGAATCTTGAGAAAGATAAGACCGTGAGAGAAACATGGGTAAAATCTTTGAAACCGGCCCCGGTCGATACATCTGAAGAGTAACAGGAGTTTTCCTTGAACCAAACGATCGTCCAATTTTTAAAGAGATATGACTTCAGCTTCCTTGGAAGTATGGGCGCCATTTTCCTCGTGGGTGTTTTGAATCTTTATTCAGCGACACACTCTCAGTCCGGCGAGGGCCTTGATTCCCTTTATAAATCACAGATTCTCTGGTTTTTTATTTCAGTCTGTGTTGCCATTGGGATTAGCTTCATTAATTCAAAAACAATTGAGCGCGTCTCTTACGTTGCTTACCTCGGCACTCTCTTTTTGGTTTTTCTGGTTCTCTTGATGGGAAAAGTTGGAATGGGTGCTCAGCGCTGGCTCGTGCTCGGTCCCATCCGTATGCAGCCCTCTGAGTTTATGAAAATGGGCTTGGTGCTTGCTCTTGCCCGCTTCTTCACAAAAGTAAATCCTGAGCGCCAACTTGGTTTCAAAGAGCTCATCATTCCCGGCATCATTACTTTTGTTCCAGCGATCATGGTCATCGTTCAACCCGACCTCGGAACCGGAATGCTTCTACTCTTTATCTTCTCGATGATGATCTTCTACAAGCGCCTTCGTTGGAAAACGATTGCGACCTTAGGAGTGATTTGTATTGTGGGCGGAGTTTTAATGTATAACTTTGGTCTCAAAGAGTATCAACGTAAGCGCATTCATACCTTCATCGATCCTTACGAAGACGCCAAAGGGTCTGGATACAATGCGATCCAATCAGAGATTGCGATTGGATCGGGCCGCTTGTTTGGTAAAGGATTTAAGAATTCTTCTCAAGCATCACTCAACTATCTTCCAGAAAACCACACTGACTTCGTGTTCGCGATCTTCAACGAAGAGCACGGATTTTTTGGGTCGGTTTTTCTGGTGATTCTCTATCTGGTCTTTTTCATGAGGCTTATCTGGCTCGCCACGAGCGTGCAGAGGTTCTACGATTCCGTCTTAGTCGTCGGGATCATGTCGATCTTTTTCTGGCACACGTTTATTAACATGTCGATGGTGTCAGGTCTCTTGCCGATCGTTGGTATTCCGCTTCCGCTTATGAGTTATGGGGGATCGAGTATGCTGACGTTTGGTGTGGGAGCGGGGATTGCGACCTCGATTTCAAACAGCCGGAACTTCTTTAACTGAAATTCGGTTTCTGATTAGCAGGTGTCTAGTTTCTAGACGATTTTCGAGTTCTATCTCTCTGATTTATGAAGGCGTTTGGCCGGCAAAGGATTTGCGATAGAGAGTTGTAGAAACTCCTTTAAAGGTTAAAAATGAAAGCACTCATCGCCCTTCTTATTCTGACCTTCGGCCTCTCAGCATTCGCTCAAACTGAGCACCCTATTACGATCAAGGATCGCCTTCGCTACGATCTTTGGTATAACGGAGTTGCTCATAAAGAAAAAGGCATCTCACTCAAGAGAGCGCGTCTCCCAGAAGAATTGTCTAGGCCCCTTCGAAAATTCTAATTTATTTCCTGATTCTATATAGTATGATAGTAAGACTATATGAAAAGAATAGCCAACATTGGAAGTTTGCTTAAGAAAATCTATCGCGTCTACAGCATTGAGCTCATCAAAGAACTTCAAGGCCGTGGCTTCAACGATCTTAGACCAAGCTTCCTCGAAATTCTCATGTACCTCTCAGAAAATGATGGTCCATCCATCAAGATGATCGGTCGTGCTTGTGGTCTTAAAAAACAAACCATGACCTCGCATTTAAATGAGCTAGAAAAACGCGGCTACACCAAGCGTGCCGTATCTGATCTCGATAAACGTGAACAACTCGTTTTTTTAACCGACTATGGTGAGAAATTTAAATTCAATCTCTTGCAGGTCACTAACGATCTCGAGCGGCAGTACACTACCAAGCTTGGAGAAGTGGAACTCGATCGGGTGGAGATGATGCTCGATACCTTGTACCGCGAACTCCTTGAAAATCAGAAGAAAGGCACATTAATCTAAGCCTTTTTTTCAACTGCCTTGCAAACCTCTCTCTCCTTCCCCATAATGCAGCCAAATTCATTCTCAACCGGGGTAATCCATGAAAACAATTTTCGCTGTTGCTTCTTTTCTTACGATCTCATCTGCCTTTGCTCTCTCATTAGAAACAACACGAATGGGTGAACCTACGATACAGAAAAAAAGTTTTTACACTCTGATTTCTTTTTCTTTGAATACTTTGAGCGTGAGTCCGGAAATAGCGGCGAAATATGTCGTCTTAAGTAACGGTGTGATCGTGAGCCCGGTGATCTCTGCAGATTGTAAGGGATTTCAAGTTGGTCAATCCGCCCTCTCTCAAGGCAAAGTTTCATCGATCATTCTTGATATTCAGAATCCGTTGAGTGGCGACGTGAAGTGCGATTCAGAAGTTCAAAAAATTGTGGATGCCGATGTGATCGAAGTCAGCATTAAAACCGCACTTCTTGGAGACGGCAGCGGAAGTGACGTGGCCCCGGTTAGTTTCATCATTCACAAATAAATTATTCGAGAAGTTTTAGAGTTCCGCGGCCGAGGTTATTGGCCTGCATGAGGATAGAACCTGTCGCCTGAAGCTTAAGCTCCCCGCGAAGTTTTTCTGAAGTCTCGTAGGCCATGTCCGAGTCCATCATGCGTGACTGAAACTCTGAGCTTGTAATGTTGGAGACTGTTAAGTTATCCACAGAACTCTGCAAGCGATTGGCAACCGCACCTGAAAAGGCTCTCTTTGAAGAGAGAGTTTCGATCGCGTGATCAATTTGCCCTAAGTTATTCTGGGCCTGCTCCTTAGATCCGATATGAGTGCCGTATGTTCCAAGCTTTCTCTCATCCACCGTCATTTGTTCTACATCAAGATTGAATTGAGAATCTCGATCGTTATGCAAACCAATTTGATAGTCTCGTGTACCGGCCTCACCCGGAAGAAGAAGTTTTTTTCCATTGAACTCAGAAACTTGTGAAAGGCGATCCATCTCAGAGCGAAGCTGCATGTACTCTAAATTCAGCATTTCTCTTTGAGGGTTATCCAGCACGTCGGTTGATGCCTGGATTGAAAGTTCACGAAGGCGGGTGAGGATACTTCCCATCTCATTCATGGATCCTTCAGCGACCTGAAGTTCTGAGATCGCATCATTACCGTTACGAATGGCCTGGAGTCCTGATCTACGATTGGCATTAATCTTTGTGCCCATCGCGAGCCCGGCAGCATCATCAGACGCCGAACGCACTCGTGTTCCCGACGAAATCTTGCCGGTCGCACTCTCAACGGTTTTTACGTGTCCACTCAAGGCGCGATGTGCGGCCATTGCGGAGACGTTCGTGTTTAATCTCACGAGGTGATTCGTCCTTGATCAATTCACCACACTTCAGTGTGTGGTCTGAACTTTTCGGAGGACGGCAGAAATTTCTTAGTTAGGCGGACTGATCGTTTACGTCGGAGAATTGGAAACCCTTCCAGTGCTTGTAACCACCGGAAATGTTATTGCAGTTGAAAAAGCCGTGCTTGACGAGAAACTCACACGCCAAAACGGAGTGAGTGCCATCTTCACAGATCACAAAAATCGGAGTCGTTCGGGATTGGATTTCGATAAAGCGGTTCCTAAAATCTTCCCAAGGGAGATGAAGGGCCTCTGGAATTCTTTTGAGTGGTCGAAAATCTCCGCTTGAGACATCAATGAAAATGAAATTGAAATCTTCTTTCTGATAAAACTTCCAGGCCTTCTCTGGAGTGAGATCCTGATAGCTTTTACCCTGCAGAATAAATTCATCTGAGAGTTCTTCTTTATTTTTTACTCTGATCAAATGATCACGCTCGATTTGGATCAGGCGATCGAGTTTAACCTCTAAAGCGAGGATTTTTGCTTCGAGATGATTGATCTCATGTTCAAAGTTCTGGAGCTGTTCATTAAGGCCAATTTGCTTCTTCATAAATCCCTCTCTAGGAGATTTTATCAGAAGAAGCTCAGGCTAGAAGAATGGGTAAATTGTACCAAACTGAATGCGGTTCACGATCATCGTAGTCAGGATTGCGCCGGCGATGAACAAGCAGCCTTCATAGATTCCGTAACCATAGCTCTGATAGCTCTGGTCGAGTTGCCCATCATAGTCGCGGTCATCAGTGAGCTTTACTGGAAAGATGTAGAAGAGACCTTTCTTAAAGAGAGGAAAGATCAAAAGGGAAAGCACCGTTTTGAGAAGAACTTGGATGCAATAAACCGTAATGTCGTAGTGTTCCTGATCAAAGCAACTCGCGATGATGAACCCGGCCCCCATTGTGAAGCCACCATAGGAAAAACAGAGAGAGAGATTTTTTTGAATCAGAAGCCGGCTGAAGCTGAGCTTGCTGATGAAGATATAATACTTTATCGAGAAGCCTACGATCACGAGCATGTAGAGCCAAAGTACCAATAAAATGATGAGAGAGTTTTCTGATTCTGTCATCACCGTCCGAGTGAGGTAAGCAATCACGATGGCGTGACAAAAACTAATGAACGCGTAACTCATATTCTTGCGTTTTAAAACTTCATCGGTGTAATCGAAGTTAGAGAAGACAACTGACTCAACGATGAAAAGTGACAAAAGATAAAGGATAATTGCGACTCCGCCCCAAACAGCGAAATGGAAGATTGAAAGGACCACGCCCGAACTTTCGTTAAAAGAAATCGAGGAAAAAATGAGGCAAATTCCAACCAGACGCGAGAATAGATGTAGACTGTCAGCTGGATTTTCGGCAGGATTGATTTTTTTTAAAACTTGTCGTTTTACAGTCGGATAGAAGATCACATGAGCGTAACGGTAAAGATAGATCATGATACAGACAAACCCTACGAGAAGAATTCGAATGACGAGACGATCAAAGATTTCGGCCATAAAAGATGTCCTTAAAAATTCTCTTTAAAGTATTGGATAAGAAGGGACTTCATGTCCACTTTCTTCATGCGTTCATCTTTGAAGAAGTGGGGAAAGTTCTTTTGCGTGATGATTCCGGTGGGACCAAACTCGCTGTTCCTTCCAAAGTAAGGCTGGTTTAAACTCAGGCTCGTTTTATATCCTTGGAGAAAATCTTCAGTAGGTCGGAATTTTCCCCAACCTAGATACTTCGGAAGATTTTTGTAGGCCTTTGAAAATCTCCACTTAATGATGCCCTTCTTGTTTTCTTTCCACTCCCCAAACTCACGGTTTCCAACGTACATCGTTCCTGGAGGAGCGGGGAGAAATTCTTCTTTGTCTTGGGAATGCCGATAAATTGAGAGGCCGATGAATTTCAAATTCTTTTTAGCAAACTCGCGGCTCGTACGCACGATAATCTCATCCACCGTATCCATCCCACTAATCAAACGATACTTCTGATAATAGGTCTTGATTAAAAAACCTGTAGCATGGGTATCGACTAGTATAAGAGTGGAGTCAGGACGCTTGGCAAGTTTTGCAAAACCTCTTTCGTTCTGAAGATAGTGCACACCCAGCTCAGTGGGGGAAAGGGTCTTGGCGAGACCCAAATACAAAATCGTCAGGATCGTGTAGAGAAAAAACTTATACATCTAAAACGCCCGCAGAATTTTCTCAATCTCAGATTGCTGAGTTTTTGTGAGCATTTCAAAATCACAGTGAATGCGGCTCACGGCGTGGGACTCACTATATTTTTGGAAGAGGTCAGTGGCTTCCTGAATATCTTTGATCGTTCGGTGGCCTTTGGCGAGAGACGACTCTCTCATGACTTTCATAGGGTATTTTTGCTGAGGTGAGGTCGACCCATAATACTTTGAGAGTCGTCCTGTAGACGAGCTCTTGATGTAATCAATCTTTTCAGACTTCATGTATTTTTCGAGCTCATACATTTGTTCTAAGTGTTGAGTACCAAAGGTCTCGAGAATTTTTTTAGGGATAGAGTTCTTGACCACTCTTTGTGCCCAAACATTTTTAGATTTTTTGAGAGCTTTAAACAGGTAAGCATCATCATGTTCGAGGTAGGCCTCAATATCGGCCGGAATAGAGTACTCGGCTTTTTCTGATTCAAAGTACCGAAGAAGCATTTGTTCGAGGCAAACAGCACGATAATGGAAGTACACCATCATGAACATGTGAAAGCGCGACAGGAGGAAGTCGTCGAAAGTGGAGATCGCTCGCTCAGAAATTCCCAGGAACGCATTTTTATTTTCTTCACAGATTTTAAGATTATCAATGATCCAATCAAGATCAAACTTCCCGTACGAGACGCCGCAGAAATAACTATCTCGCAGAAGATAGTCCATACGATCGCAGTCCATTTCGCTCGAGACAAGCTGGTGCAGTAGGGGGAAATAATTAATCCCACCCACCGTGAAGTAGGCGGGGTTAGAGGTCTCACCAATCACGAGCTCCGCCACCGCATCGGGTTCGACCCCAAAGACTTTCCTCACACCCTTAAAGGATTGAGTGAATGAAGAGTCGGTGATGGATTTGATGGTGTAGTCTTCGTGCGAGGCCTGACGATCTTTTTTTAAATCGAGAAATTTCTTAGGAAGCTTGAGCTCCGACACCATCGGCATGACTGATTCGGTGGAATGGGACAAAGGAGCGTGCCCAATATCATGAAGCAGACAACCTAGCCGGAGAGTCTCTTTCAACCGCTGCATCTCAGGAGATGCTTGATCCGGAAAGAGTCTATTGAACACGAGTGAAGAGACGTGCATGACCCCAATAGAATGCAAGTAGCGCGTGTGAGTGGCTCCTGGAAAAACGTATTCGGAAAATCCGAGCTGCTTAATACTGCGGAGGCGCTGGAAAAAAGGATGCTCTAAAATTTCAATTTCCGAATCAAAAATGGGAATTGAACCATGAACGGGATCTCGAATTTCCAAAGGGCCTTCCTCTTACTTCTGTTGAGCGTAGTTCTTGAGCCAGTTCGCAATATCTCGAGACTCATGCATCGGTTTTCCATCAATGTAAAGACAAGGAACTGTTCCACGACCTGTGTCCTGGATCAGCTTTTGCTTTTTAGCGGCATCCTTGTGCACATCATACATTGTGACCTGGCCCTCGAGCTTTGTTTCCTTTAAGGCCGTTAACACGATCTGGCAGTATGGACACGCCTCAAAAAAATATAACTCTAATTTTTTCATCATAACCCCTTAAAACAAAAATGGCCCCAAAGGGGGCCACGTTTATTTACATATCATCATCTTCTTCATCTTCATCAACTTCTTCTTCATCTTCTTCGTCGGCCTCTACTGGCTTTTTCTTTTTTGGACCTTTGACGTAATCAATGTCCTCATCTTTTTCAAGTTCCTCTTCTTCAGCATCTTCCGGAGAGTCGAGACCTTCTTCGTAGCCCCAACCGTAACCGTAGCTGCCTTCTTCATCTTCGTCATCAGCAGGATCAGCGGGCTTTGCGGCCGCTCCTTCCTCTTCTTCATCATCCGCATCGAATTCAGAATCAAAATCATCATTCAAAGTATCTGCAGAGTAATCATCATTCATTGGCTGAGCATGCGCCGGAATTTTTGCAGGTGCCGAAGCGAGAGGCTTTTTAGCTTCTTTACCCGCTTTAGGTACTGGTGCTGTTTTCTTCGCAGGTGTCGCAACTTTTTTAGCTGGAGCCGCTTTTTTCGCAGGTACTTTTTTCGCGACCACTTTTTTAGCTGGAGCCGCTTTTTTTGCAGGAGCTTTTTTCGCTACTACTTTTTTAGCGGGAGCCGCTTTTTTAGCAGGAGCTTTTTTCGCTACCACTTTTTTGGCTGGAGCTGACTTCTTCGCTACCTTCTTAGGAGCTACTTTTTTTGCTGGTTTTTTGCTCTTCTTGGTCGCCACAAAAGATCCTTTGATGATGTGAAGAAATGATTTTTAATCAACCTGATTATAGGGGGGCCGGGAGGTGGTTTTCAAGTGTTGAAAGTATTAATACTTAATGCCGCTAAGATCGGCACCGATCGCACCAGGGTTAAGACTATTAGCGAAATCCGTTTGAATCATTTCAGTTGGCTGATTTGCCGAATCTCCCTCTGAATAAATCGACATTGAACTAATAGTGGGATCATATCCACGATTCCCTTTTTGCACAGAGTCTAACGGGACAAACTTAGTCGAGTACGAGTTGCGCTGCATTTTTTCAGTTATTCCTTGAGATCCAGGGATCGGGCTCACGTAAGTTCCATCTGCTCCAATCCCAGTGAATGGACCGGGGGCGTAGCCACTAAAAATAGAGAGAAGTTTTTTATTCGAAGCTTGAAGCCTTGAACTTGCTCCTTCAGGTGAAGAATATTCAAATTTATAATGAGTTGGATTGAACTCTGGAGCCGCTGTGCCAAAGTACTCCCTCAGGAGGGTTCCTAGTGTCGGAGCACAGCCTTGATTATTGGTAACTTGATCTCGACCCAAATCACGATCTCCATAATAAAACTGTAAAAATGATCCTGCTAAACTCGAGCATGAAGCCGGAGTTAGTTGCGAGACATCCCCTGCACCAAAGGTAATATCTGACACTCCTCTGGCGGCTTTTCTATACCCCTCCTGAGCTCCTTGAGCATCAGAGGATCCAGTTGTATTATAAATTGTATTCGCCGCTTGGTTGAGAGCAGCTTTATATTTATCAATGGCCGATTTCTGACCCCGAATAAAGTCAAAGACGGTTTTGACGAACGCATTACCCGTGTTCCATAAAACATCTGCCTGATTGTTATCATAAAGGGGAGCGTATATATCGCTCGAGTAGACTCTCGTCGTTCCTCGTAATGCTCCCGTCCCTGGAAAAGTACCGAAGGTATCAAGCTTGTTAGCTAAATTAAGAGTGTTACTACTTGGGACTAGATAATTAGCAGTTTCATAGAGTGTCGGCGCCCGGATGCGATAGATTTCATTAAGCAAAGTTTCCTGGCTGATGTCGTTGGTGAGAGCAGTCCCTTTAAATAACTTAAATTGTGCCGAAGAAAAAAGACCAAATGCACCGTCTCGATTGGCTGTCGCGGGTGCTGGTCTTAAAATATTTATCTTAACGGAGTTATTTTGGTAGCCCGTGGTCAAGAAGGGAGTTTGATAATCATAGACCAGATTTGGAATTCCAAATTGAACATCTCCATTAATTGGAGCTCCACCGAGTGATGAAGCTTCATCTTTTAACCAGAAATAACCAGGTGGATTGGTTGAAAAATTAAGAGGCAATGGAGCCCCCGGAATGAACTGGCCAAGAGTGAGAGCCGTACCGTCTGGTTTTGTTAAAGTGTCGAGATTTATTGAGGCAATGTAAGGAACAGATCTTCTTTTGTTATTATCGTTTCGTCCAACAAAGTCAGGTCGATTTTTTGGTTGAAAATAAATCGCGGGCCCTATTCTTCCCCCGAAGGGTTTCGCTGCGGCGTATGCTGTTAGCCTAATAGCATCTCTATCAAACGGATTAAACATTCCAGAGAACATCGCCTGTCCTCTAACTGCATAGTAAGTTAGAATGTCCGGATTTTTATAAAACCCCATAGGGTATCCGGGAACTGGGATGGCCACCTTAGAAATGTCACAGGCACCAGAAGTGTCATTAGTCGCCCGAGGAATTAACGCCGCATAAAAGACTGCAAGATTTACGAGCATGAGTTTTAGATCAACATAATATTTCTCATACTGTCTCTCTGCCGGAATGAGAAGATAGCTAGCAGAGTTTAATCCTTCACTCTGAAGCGGTCTGGGAGGAATTTCAGTCAGTGTAAAAGAATCTTTCATCTCCGCATCTTCTTCATTGCCTAGATTTCGGTAACCAGAATAAAAAGCTTTTACGACTCTCTCAGATCCAAGTTTTCTGTCCCCAGAAATATCTAAAATATTTGCGGAGCATCCGGCCTCTGCCCCTTGTCCGGCGTTGGCACAGACACCTGCAGTTTGCGGAGGCCTGTTGGCTGCATATTCGAGGTTTCGAATTCTTGCTGCAAGTTCAATCGCCCGTGGCCACGCACCTTGGCGATTCGCGAGAATCGCAGGCCCTTGGCCTACAAGGGTTTGATCAAAATTTGAAGTCGTTGCCACATTGAAGGCCCAAGTGAGGGCCACCAACATATTGAGACGAGTGCGGTCAATGCAGTCGTTAACTTTTGAACCGATCAAAACATCCATAAATGCACGAGACGCTTCTTCAGCTCCGGGTAAGTTTGAAGATCCAAATTCAGGTAAACCTGGGATTGCATAGCGCTTACAAATGTTCGTAGTTGATGTTGCAAGATGAATACAGACGGCGGGAAAATTATAAACATCCTGCGTGACTGCACCTGATAAAACGTTTCTATCTTCTTGGAGACGAAAACTCATCGTTCCGTCTTTCGCTCCGTCCGGATTTCCCACATCATTGATATTAAGATTCCCAATCACGTAGTACTTATACATCCACTCTTTGTAGATGTTTCGCATTTCCCAATTTAGGTAAGCAATTTTTGTGAGCTGTCTTGATTGAACTGCAGCACCTGAGTAGGCCGCAGCGTCTGTCGCATTTTGAAGATTGATTTTCGCTTTAACAAACAAACCAATATTAATCACGAACGCGACAATCGAGATCAATACCACGATCGATGCGGAGAAAAAGATGCTTATTTGGCCCCGTTCAGAGGTGCTACTTGCTACCGGCGTCATGCGTCCAAGAGGTAATGAGTGGGAATCACGTCAGCCCATTTTGGTACAGTAATTGCGAGGAGTAAAGTAATCCAAAGGGTGCTGATCTTTGGACACGGAACGTTCGTTGAATTCAGCATACCCCTCCTAGCAATTCCTACCTTGTTTTTATCTAAAAATTCACACCCCTAGGCATCGCGGGATGCCTAGAGTGTCACTTTTTGAGAAGGGAAAATCTTGCTTGGGCAGAGGTATTATTCAGATCCATGGTCTAATAGAGAGAGGAGTTTTTAAGAATGAGAAAAGCCGTCAAAAAAGAATGTTTTTGTGCTCACTGCAGATCTCCGCGGAGTCTTCGTTATCATCGACGTTTGCAGAATTCACACTTCGTTCAAATTGCTGTGCTGACTATTGTTGTAGGCGCTTCTCTCTATCCATGGCTCGAATTCAAAGGCTTCATGTCTCTGCCGATTATTTGGGCGATTTTTGATCTCACTTATAAAACGCTTTATCGCAAAGATTTAAAATGTCCCTTCTGTGGATTTGATCCTACGTGGTACAAAAAAGATGTCACAGTAGCTCGCAGACAGGTTGAAGATTTTCTTAAACAAAATCCTGATAGCCCGGTTTTACAACGTTCTCGCAAAATCCAGGATTATCAAAATTCCCAAACGCCCCTGAATTAATTTTTTTGACCTGCACTACAGCACTAATAATTTCAACACTTCCAGGCCACATCTTGTGGCCTTTTTTTTTCATACAAAGGTAGTCAGGAAAAGGCAGAAAAATGCTTTTCCCGACGTTATCAACCTGGGGTATGACTACTGTTATAGGAAATCCCTTTTATAAATTTTTGCGCATCCTATGCGCCTAAGGAGAAAACATGAGTGTAAATAAAGTAATCCTTCTCGGAAGACTTGGTCAGGATCCAGAGTTGAAGTACACACCAGGTGGAGCACCGGTTTGTAATTTCTCTCTTGCGACAACTGAAGCATGGACCGATAAGCAAGGTCAGAAACAAGAAAAAACTGAATGGCACCGTGTCGTTGTTTGGGGCAAGCTCGCTGAGCTTTGTAACCAGTACCTCGCTAAAGGTCGTCAGGCATTTCTTGAGGGTCGCCTTCAGACTCGTTCTTGGGATGATAAAGATGGAAACAAAAGATACACTACTGAGATCCTCGCAAATACAGTTCAATTCATTGGCGGAGCAACGGCTAATAACAATGCAAATGCTGGTGCAGGAAATCAGACTGTTGATACAAGCTATGCTCAACAAGCTCCAGCTCAGGAATATCAGATCGCTTCGGACGCTTCGTTTGCTGCTGACGATATCCCTTTTTAGTCTATAATTTTAGTTAGGGCCGCCCTTCGGGGTGGCCTTTTTTTTTGGCACTGCCTTCTAACCCCGCACGATACTGACCTTTTCTTCCATATCTCACGCCAATTTCTAAAAGTGGTACAATTTCCGGATGAGCGAAAACTCAAGTTACTTTTCTGTACGCCAAGATTTGATCCAGTTGGATCAACCGATGACCTATGATCTTTACGTGAATTCTTCGGCCGTGAAAGGCAAAGAAAAATTCATTCGTATTTTTCCGATCGGAGGAATTCTTCATAAGCATGAAGTGGATGAATTTCATAAAAAATACATTCAGCTCTATGTTTCTGAAGATCAAAGAAATTTATACCTCAAAAGTCTGAGCCATTCTAATGCTGACGACTCTCAGAAAGTAGGGCTCTTAAAAGATTCTGCGATCGAGTATCTGCACAATATTTTTGATTCAGGAAAAGAGTTTTCCACGGAGATTCTCTCCGAAGGCATCGAGAACTGTCGCGAAGTCGTCGAGAACATGGTCGACGTCTTGGATGGTCACAACATTGAATCTCTTCGCGGAATGATTGGAAATCTTTCGTTCCACGATTTCTATACTTATGATCACTCGATTAACGTGTCGATGTATTGCATCTCCCTCTATAAGGCGATTAATCCCAAGGCGACGAAACGCGAGCTGATGCATGCGGGCCTGGGCGGTCTCTTGCATGATCTGGGTAAAGTAAAAATTCCAACAAATATCCTGAATAATCCAGGAGGCCTTTCTGATTCTGATTATAACGAAATTAAAAAGCATCCTGATTTTGGTCTGGAGTTGCTGCTGTCGGGTCACTGCGAAGTTGACTCCAGCATTGATCTCAAAATCATTGGGCGCGTGATCCACGAGCATCATGAAAACTTCAATGGGACTGGTTATCCAAAAAAGCTTAAAGGCAAAGAGGAGATTCATCTTCTCGCCCGGGTTTGCGCCATCGCAGACTTCTTCGATGCGATCACGACGAAGAGGTCCTACAATGATGTCTTGACCATTACTGATGCCATGAATGTGATGAGAAAAACCAAGTCAGTGAAACTTGATCCGGATATTTTTGATATTTTTGATAAGCATGTTCGTTATGTGAAGTCTGATTTTGCTAAGGACCTCACCCTGGCAGATTCATTCGACCCTACTCTTCCTTATGCTAAACTCCCTCTTGAAGAAGCAAAGAAACTGGAGAAGGAGATGGATTACGGGAAGATTAAGGTAATGGATCCTCCCGCAAAAAAGAAAGCTTAGTCGTTACTTCCACCGTCAAATTCACAGTAATAACCAACCATGCACTTAACTCCATCGCTCATCGTTTCTTTTAACTTAGCACTGTAATAGAAGCCTCTGCCGCAATTCAATTCATTTGGAAAAACGTTAAGAGTTCGATGGCCGATAAGAACTTTTTGTACAAAATTTATACTTCCATACATTTTAACTGCATCTTGAATTTCAGAGCAGGTAGCAGAATATCTAGAAAAAGTAGGAACGTCTGCGAAGGCAGAAGTTGAGATGATAAGGGTGAGGAAAAAAACTTTCATAAATGCTCCTTGGTAGTGAAAGAGTATTTAGCAAAAAATATCCTGGGTTATTGTCAGGTTTGGGTTAAGACCAAAATTTCGAAGGTTTTAAGAGCCTTGAGAAGTAATTTTTAGAAAAAAAAAGACCCTCTTTCGAGGGTCTTTTAAATTACTGCTTAGTTTTTGTCGCTGGAACTGGTGCAGTTGGTTCAGCGGTTGTTGCCGCTGGAGCTTGCGCAGCTGGTACAGATGTGTCCTGAGCTGGAACTGACTTCACGTCTTTTGTCTTCATCGCTTCAACGTCAGAGTTTAGCGGAGCTGCTACTGGAGCTTCATTATCAAAGAGTGAATTTTTAGCAGCACGAGATTTCATCGTCGTAAGGATGATTGAGTTCACCATGAAAGCGATCGCAAGAAATGATGTAAGCTTAGTCATGAAGTTCCCTTTAGCGGAACTCGAGAAGACAGCTTGTGAAGCGCCTCCACCCATAACAGCGCCCATCTCAGCACCTTTGCCGAACTGAAGAAGAACTGTGACTACTAAAAGAACACAGATAATAACGTGAAGGGCGATGAGAGTCGTAAGCATAGTGATGTCTCCAATTAAGGATCTATTTTTAGCAAAGAAAGCAGGGTTTTGCCTATTCTTTCCTGAGTTGGCGCCGCAGCATCTTTAGTTGATAGTCACTTCACCCTTACCTGTAAGGGTAATGGCATCGTTTCTTTCAACACCTTTGAGAAAACTTCCGAACTTATAGTGAAGATCAAGAATTAAAGAGGTGACCGGGTCGGCCTTGGTCCCTTTATTAGAGGCCCCTATGACTCGCATATCCGAGCTAAAATCGAATCCGTACCCAACAGAGACTTTTGGAAGAAGAATGGCATTGATGATGTATTTCCCCTTACCGTCGTATTTCGCCACTTGATAAATCAGCATGAACTCCATACGTATAACTTCTGAGTTGAAGCCATTTTTGACCGACATGATAAATTTTCGCTTAATAGGATCTGAGGCCTCTTCCAAATCCATGACCTCCACGTAAGTTGTCGTGTTAGGAATCCGTGGAAGAATGCAAATGGCCTTATCGTTTGATGTCGTGATTGTGGGCTTACCTTTCTGAACAAGATCATAAATACTCTGACCAAGAGTCACTAAATCTTTGCCCCATCCGATAACCTGGCCGGGATCAACGGCCGTTGATTGAAGTAAAGAATCAATCTGTGAATTTTCTTTTGTAGAGAGAGGGACTTCATAAAGTTTGAACGAGACTGCGTCGGCGAAAACGGTACCAGAACAAAGAAGCAAGATACCTATGACGATTCTATTCATGATTCCTCCCAGTGTTTTTGGACTTGGGAGGTAGATACATGGAGGATTTTTATTCCGCAACCGATGTCAGATGATATTTGATCTTAACAATCCCCACAAAGTGCAAGGAAGTCTTTAGCTTTTAAGCTCGCCCCACCAACCAAGCCGCCATCAATATCTTTTTGGGACATGAGTTCTTCGACGTTATCAGGCTTCACACTACCACCGTAGAGGATGCGAACCTTTGAACCAAACGACGGAAATTTATCAGAAAGAGTTTTACGGATAAAAGCGTGAACCTCTTGGGCCTGGGCCGGACTCGCCGTTTTTCCCGTTCCGATCGCCCAGACTGGTTCGTAGGCCACGATCAAGTTTTCAGAGCTCGCCCTGGAGAGGTCATTCAAGCCTTGGTGAAGTTGATCAGCAATGATCAACAGAGTCTGATTAGATTCCCGCTCAGTGAGTGTTTCACCAACGCAGTAAACGACTTTTAATCCTTCAGCGAGGGCCGTGCGATTTTTTGCATTTAAGACACGTGACGTTTCGTTGAAGTATTGTCTTCTTTCCGAATGGCCCGTGATAACAAAGTGGCCGCCCATCTCTTTAAAGTTTCTTGGTGATACCTCACCGGTGTAGGCACCAGAGACGTGCTCAGAACAATTTTGCAATCCCGTCATAACGTCTTCGTTGATGATGAGTTTGATGTAGAGGGCCTGAGAGGCAATCCAGGCTTCGCGCTTTTGAGAGTATTTGGGTTTGAACTCTTTTAAGAATTCCAAGCACTCTTTACCGTTCTTGTTCATTTTCCAGTTCGCGATCATGAGCTTTTTCATTCTTAAACTCCGAGTATTAATGCTTGCACACCAGGAAGCTCTCCTCTCTCGATAAATTCAAGAGATGCTCCGCCACCGGTAGAAACGTGAGAAAATTTATCTGCCTTACCAGACGCATTGACAGCGGCCACCGAATCTCCGCCTCCGACAACCGAGAAAGCTTTGGTTTCAGAGATCGTGTCAGCAATTGACATCGTACCCTTGGCAAAATCTTTATTTTCAAAAAGTCCCATCGGCCCATTCCAGAAAATTGTTTTTGCAGTTTTAATAAAGTCTGAGTAGGACTTGATCGTGAGAGGACCGATATCGAGTCCCATTTGGTCAGCAGGAATGTTTGATCCCTGGCAAGGCAATGGCTGCCCACCGAAGGCTAAAGAAGTGACGTGATCTTTAGGAAGTTGGATCTTTCCACCACGATCTTGTTGTAAAAGATCTTTTGCTAAGGCCACATCTTCATCCGAACAAAGAGATTTGCCAACGGTGATACCCTTCGCTTTTAAAAATGGATAGGCCATCGCTCCACCAATCAAAAGAGTGTCCACAAGGACAAGCATCTTCTGTATCGTTTTTATTTTATCTGAAACTTTTGCTCCACCAATGATCGCCACAAAAGGCTTTGCCGGTTTATCGAGAAGGGCAGAAAGAGAATCAATTTCTTTTTTCATCAGAAGTCCGGCGTAGGCGCGATTCTTGAAGAAAGCGTTGATCCCGTAAGTTGATGCGTGTTTTCTGTGAGCAGCTCCGAAAGCGTCGTTCACGTAAACGTCACCATAAGAGGCGAGCTTCTCTGAGAGTTCCGGATCATTTTTTTCTTCACCCGGGAGGTAGCGGATATTTTCTAGGAGAACGAGCTTGGTCTCAGGAAGTTGAAGAAGGTTTTTGATTCCGTTATCGATCGCAGACTCGGAAAGGATGACGTCCATGCCAAGTTTCTGTGCGAGATATTCCGCGACTGGCTCGAGGGAATACTTGGGATCTACTTTTCCATCAGGGCGGCCAAGGTGACTGATCATCACGATTTTTGAAGCGCCTTTTTCAAGCATGAGGCGAATGGTTGGAATCGCTTCATCGATGCGGCTTGTATCAGTAATCGTTACCGGTTCAGTTTTTGATAAAGGTACATTGAAGTCGAAGCGAGCAACGACTTTCTTGCCTTTAAGGTCGGCGTCCTGGATGGATTTAAGTTGCATGAGATCCTCTTAGAGTTTTTGGCCGACGAAATTTGCGAGATCAATCACGCGATTTGAGAATCCTACTTCGTTATCGTACCAGCTGACGATCTTGACCGTGTTGCCGATGACGTTAGTGAGTTTCGAATCGAAGATTGAAGAATCTGGGTTGCCAAGAAAATCCATCGAAACAAGTTCTTCAGTCGTGTAACCAAGAATTCCTTTGAGTTGATTCTCGGAATATTTTTTCATCGCTTCGTTGATCTGCTCCTTGGTTGCGGTCTTCTCAAGAACAACCGTAAGGTCGACCATCGAAACATCTGGAGTCGGAACGCGAACAGCATAGCCATCGAGTTTACCTTTCATTTCAGGGATCACTTCGCCGAGGGCTTTAGCGGCACCAGTTGACGTCGGGATCATCGAAAGGTTGGCAGAGCGAGCGCGACGTAGATCGTCGTGAGCGTTGTCGAGAAGGTTTTGATCAGAAGTATAAGAGTGAACAGTAGTCATCAGACCATTCACAATCCCGAAAGACTCGTGCAGAACTTTTACCACTGGAGCAAGGCAGTTCGTTGTGCAAGAAGCGTTTGAGATGATGTGGTGTTTTTCAGCATCGTATTTATCGAGGTTGATTCCCATCACGAATGTGCCATCAAGATCTTTTCCAGGAGCGCACATGATAACTTTTTTGACCGTGCCTCTCATGTGAAGACCGAGCTTGGCCTTGTCTTTGAAAATTCCAGTCGCATCGATCACAACTTGAGCACCAACTGACGACCAATCAAGCTCTTCAGGATTTTTCTTGTCGAAGAATTTAATCTGACGACCGTTATAGGAGATGGTTCGTGAATCAGCATCAAAAGAGAAATCTCCCTTGAGGGCCCCGTGAAGTGAATCATGTTTTAGGAGATGAATGTAAGCCTTAGTATCACCCGGATTATTGATCGCAACGATTTCGATATTTAGGTTTTTATCTTGATTGAGACGAGTGAAGTAGGCACGAAGAACTGTTCTTCCGATTCGGCCAACACCATTAACACCAATTTTGACTGTTTTCATAAGACTCCTCACGTCACGGTACGACGACAAATATGAATGAAATTTGAAGACATTTTAAGTGAGCAGA
>JBBQGK010000045.1:0-29895 GCA_038322885.1 Bacteriovoracales bacterium
GAAAAAGATACAAGCTGGCCGTACTTATGAGTGGTCCAATAGCTGTTTCAGATCGCTTCAGCTTTTCCTCAGCAATCGCAAAGAGGATGTTTTTCTCTGAGATTTTTCTAATACTCAAGATGAATTGATTTTGAAAAGAAATCGTTTCCCTGATGATATTCACCACACCTACTCCGGCGGCCACTAAGGCTTCTACTCCACCATAGGTCTGATAGGTACCTTGATCTCCAACTCTCCAAGATTCGAGTTCCTTAAGAGAAGCAGGGATAGCGAGACTCAAATCAACAACTTCATCTCGTGATGATTTTATCCGGATGATTTGTTGTTTTGCTCCCATGAAGGGAATGAGTGCAGCATTAAAATGAGTTGCCACAAGGGCTGCAATCCCAACACCTCCATCGTAGCGATGCTTTCTTATTTGCATCCAAGAACCATCGTTTCGGATTTGAGAAATGAGATTTCCAGTTTCCGAAATTTTTACTGGTAAATTGTAGAGTGTCTTGTCTCCTAAGATGGCAAAACCAACTGCCGGTCCAACCATAATATTATCAGGCGTATCATTGAAGGAAAACCCACTTGCACCATAGCGAATCGGTAATTGGAAGGGAGAATTGATGGTCGTAACTGTATCAAGAAACTCTACCTGAGAGTAAAGTTCGAAACTCAGTATAGAAATAAAGAAAAATAAGATGGTCTTCATGAAAGAGATTCTAGCAAATCATTAGACAGAAGGTGGATTAACTAACTTAACTTGTAAAGAAAACCTGGCCGTATAAAAAAAAAGGGATCCTTCCGGATCCCTTTTCAAATTCAATAGAATAATTTTTCGTATTACTTAGTAAGTGTCGCGAAAAGAAGGTCACCTTGAGCAGAACCTGTAAGTCCTTCAAGATCAAGAACCTGATTAGCAACTTTAGCAGAAACAGTTCTCATACCTTTCGCATCAGCTGCAGAATTCGAAGCAGCGTTCTGGATAAGTGAAGCTGATGCTTCAGAAATCTCAGGAAGTTTAACGTTGTTATCAACAGCAGAGTTTTCATCAACGACAAGACCAATAATCGAAACACCAGTTAAGATGATTGTTGCGATACCAACAATTTTATAGCCATCGAATTTATTACCGATGTCACCTGTAAGAATCAAGATACCAGCATTAGCAGTTGAAGAAATGAGCATTGTAGTGAGCATGAGCATGGCGATGTACTTTTTCATTCGATTCTCCTTAGAGAGGTTGTTGAGAGACAGTTTGTTTGTGGCATGACAGTTATAAAACAATTTAAAATCAGAAGAAACAATTTTTAACGCAGTGTACAAAATTTTCAGAGTGCCTCTTCATACCTCAAAAAGTTCCCAGAATTCCAAGAACATTCCCGTTGAGTTTCGTAGCTGTTAAATCCTCTTCCTCGAGCTTAACGACACCTTTTGGGCCTACGATTGTGACGACAGCTTGATCCAAGGTTAGGGCCTCATCACTCTCAACTTGAATATCTAAGAAGCGAAGCTTGTTATCTGAGTCTTTGAGGTACTTACAATCAAAAATAAATTCTGATTGAACTCTTCCCGCTGTAACGCTGCCAATATAGTTAGCATTCACAGTCACACTGTAAGTCACTTTTTTCTCTCCAAGATTTTCCACACTCACTTTGCACATTTGAGCAGAAGTTTCTTTGACAATATTTCGCGCGAGATCTTGATAAAGATAATTTCCGCGCGTTGTGTGGTACATCGCCAGGTCAACTTGAGAAAGATACCCTCCAAATGACTGCATTGGAACCTGTCCTGCCTGATAGGAATAGGTCTTATCTAACTCCACAAAGGAAACATGTCTTAGGGCATTGTATGTGAGACCAGAGTTGAATTCTTTTGAAATACTATAGTAGTCATCGATTTTCTGACTGTAGCAACTAAAGAAGTTGATCGACATAATACTCGGAGATACGTTGTTAAAAAAAGTTCTAGGGATTTCATTCATCTGAGAATCTATGATCTTTCCCTTCTCAGTCCCATGGATGACAAGAATAATATTGGCCACAGTGTGAGAGCGTAAAAGCGAATCAATTGTTTCAATATCACCATTCTCTATAAACTCCCACTTCATTTTAGTTCCGCCACTGATGATGTAAGATGCGGTCTTGCTTTTAAACTGAGCTTTAATGACGTCACTCTGTAAAAGCTTTTGTCCTACTTCATCGTCTTGGACCTCAGAAGCAATGGCTTCAAACTTTTCGTAGTCAAAATTATTTTCTTTGCGGATTTTTTCACATTTTTCAACAGTATCTGAATCCTGGAAAATCTTGCGACCCACTCTTGCCAGCTTCTTAAACTCGATGAAGTTCTTTTTATATTTTTCAAGTACGGCCTTACGATCAATCCCAGCAGTAACATAGGGAGCTGATCCAAGTGAGACCACGACGTTTCTAAGATTCCCCATAGCTCCCGCTTGTGGGCGGATGATGCGATCAGTGGATGAATTAAAATCTGCGATCGCTGGAATGCCGTATCTTTCAGGGTTTGTTCCTAATCGCCAGGTTTCCGAATTCGCCCGTGCCTGGATCTCTTTACGAGAAGAGCGGAATTTTTCACCAATCTTCACCATATTGGCACAGAAGTTTTCATTGTTTAGTTTTGTTAAATCCTTGAGGATTTCATCTTGGGTATAAGAAACCTTATCTTTTACATCATTCGCCTTACCGGCGAAAATGTTATGGACGAAAACCCCTGCATCTTCGGCTGGCTCCGAAAGACTAGAAACTGTATCTTTGAAACCGATATATCTTTTGCAGTATCTCTCTTCTGAAGGGTTGAGAGAATTTTTACGTACACAGATGTCCATGATCTGACTATCAATCCATGGAGCAGCAATGAGAGGAATGATCCACGGCTGAGAAATAGCAAGACCAATATAACGGTCATTCCACAAGAGGTTTGAAGAAGTTCCACCGTATATGGTTGGGCCTAAAAATTGGTATTGGTTTTCTCCGACTCCATCTTTTTTCTTCCCTGTGATGGCAGAACGACTAAATTTCCAAACCGTTTGGAATGGAATAGCGGCCACGCTCATAATTCCATCAGCTCCATACCCCAGACCTTTTGCAAGTCCGAGCACAGCACCTTCGGCAACTTTGCAAAATTCTTCTGAGTCGTGGCGTAGACTTACTTTTTCATCCTGGTACTTCAGGAGCTTTTTTAGCACACTACGATTTTCTTTAAAGATCCTCTTCTCTTTGAAGCTAAGATCTTTCGCCTGAAGAAGTAAGGTGTAACCAGTGATATCACTTTCAATCTGCTCTCTAATCTCAGTCATCGACACCTGATCAAAGTTTGCGAGGAGCGCCTTGTAGCGCTCACAGTGAAATGTTCTCTGCTCTTTTTTAAAGATACCCGCAGTTTCAGCAGGGTTCTGTGCGAACGCAGGCAAGGCCAAGAGAAATGCCACAAGAACAGTAAATGTATGTTTCATGAAGATGATTTTAAGCTCAAACGAGGAGTCTGAATGATGAGTGGGTAGAGTTTTCGGCTGTGTCTAAAAGATGGACGATGGTTGAAGGTTTAAACCGACGAAAGTCCACGTCATGTCCATAGCTTAGGTATCCATTAGCTAGGAATATTTCGAAAGAAGCTTAACGATGATGAAGTCATCAGCAGAACCAACCAAATTCTTGAAGCCAGACTGCATTGTAAATACTTCAAGAGTCCTAGCGAAAAATTCTAAGGCCGTTAGTATCCCGCCACTTCTCCAAAGGATCCTCGTGAAGACTTACCTCTTAATCGCTTTATCTTTTTTCTCAATCCAAGCCTTTGCGCAAGAGTTTGATACCTGCTGCGTTTGCGTGGCCGATGATTACGATTCAGTCAGTGTGATGAAAGAATGCCAGAAATGGTTTACTCTTGGTCCTCAGAGAGATTGCCAAAACAAAACAATTCTTCCGACTAGGGATGATACCTTTAATGACTCAGGAAAATCATGTCACAAGGTTAAAATTTGGGGTGCTTTCCATGGGCTCTCCTACTATCATCCATACCCGTTCAACATTTCTAAGAAAGCTGCCCTAAACTACAGCGCCAAGGAAGTGACTTATGATGGTTCAACTTGCATGATATTTAATAATGTCGAAGTGGCCAAACTCGAGGCACAGACTCTCGCTGATACTTTGACCGATGTTCACTTCATGATCACTGGAAATCAAAATGAAGGAGTTGTTGGGTCTGCCATTCCTTTGATTACAAAACCAAAAGAGCTTCCCGAGCAAGCTTCAAAGGTGACTTACGAACTCTCAAATAAAAATGTCATCATGTCTTTTGCTAATTGCACACCAACCGGAAAACTTTGTGGTTATTCTCCTTATGATATGGGAGCAACAAATGATTCAAACAAGAAGACCTGTATGGATAATGGTGCAGAGACAACTCAAAGTTGTTGCTCAAAATCTGGCAAAAGCTGGGGCAAATGGTCTGCACCTGGACAGATATGTGGAATTTAATTTTTAACTAAAACTAAAAAGACCTCACGACATTAGCAGGAATTTCAACTGCTCGAGATCGGGCCTCTTTTGTAAAATAATCTTTATATACTTCCATTCTAAACGAGTCTTCTATTGCCTCAAGCACTTCTCCGTTGGGGAAAAATGTACTCTATAAATGACTACACTTTCCGATCAGAAGGTATGGATAGAAAAGGAATACGCGAGTATTCAGCTCGACTAAAAGAGATTGCCAAGGATCTAAGTTTCCTAGGACATCCTCGTTTTCCAAAAAAGCAACTCATCCAACTTTTTCCGGAGCACAGAGGCTTCATTGATCAACTGGAAGATGTGAATGTTCCATTTCCCGTAAATGTGAATGACAAGCGCAGGGCGATGGATACCTATCTGCGTGACCTGGCCGCCACTGACCTTCCCTACTCTCTCAAGAAAATCTTTACCCAGAGAATTCAGGATTATCATGTTCTCCTTTCAATGATGGAAAATTTTAATACCGTTTTTTTCTATGATCACTGTGTAAAACTTTACGGCTCTAGCCACAAACTCATGGGGAATGAAGCCTTCCCATATTTTCTAGAGAAGATTCCGGAGTTCTGTCTTCCAGATCAGAGCACACAAAAATATGAAGGCGCAGCTGCCTTGAACTATCTCCGGCATAAAATGAGCGAAACTTTTTCGCCTCAGGATTATGAAGTGAAAGCATCGACATCACTTCTGTCAGATTCATCAGCGGGAAGAAAAACTCTAAAACTCAATCCAAACAAGTCTTATACTACAGGCCAATTAAATATTTTTCTCGTGCATGAGGGGTGGGTTCATTTGGGAACATCACTCAATGGTGCGGCCCAGGAAGAGCATATTTGGCTTTCAACTTGGGCACCTCGAACAACTTTTCTTCAAGAGGGTCTTGCTATCCTCACTGAGCTCCTTACTGGATGCATGACTCTGGAGAGGTGGAACAAGATTGTCATCCGTCATCTCGCGACCTCCATGGCCGAGAGAGGGTCATCGATTACCGAGGTCTATGCCTATCTTCGCCATCACAAGATGGATGATCTTGATGCATTTAAACTTGCTCTCCGAGTGTTCCGTGGAGTCCCACTTGATGGTGGCATGGCGTTCACAAAAGAGCTTCTTTATCTCCACGGCATGATAGAGCTCCTCTATCATTTACATTTTTTAAAATCAGATTTGAAATCTCTTTGGGTGGGAAAAATTTCTTTTGAAGAGCACATTATGCTGATGGACCATTGGGAAACGATGGCACCTTTGGTGAAGCATTTTCCTATTGAGTTAAATCTTCCCATTCCTAAAGAGAGACTTAGAAAACTTAAAGAGTTGTCCTTCAGTCTTTTTAAGCACGGGTTTTTATAATTTATTTTTCAGCATTAAAGCGACAGGCCGAAAGGCGTCCAAGAGTTGGATTTGAAGAACTGGATCAATAGTCGACTCCTTGAGAGCTTTATCCATACAATAGAGCCATTCAGTTGCTTCAAGCTCTCCGATCGCGAATGGAGAGTGCCGCATGCGAAGCCTAGGATGTCCAAATTTCTCGAGATAGAGTTGCGGCCCTCCGAGCCAGCCGGAAAGAAATGCTTTTAGTTTCTCGGCCGATTCTTTCATGTCTCTACCCTCATGGGCCTTGAGACAATTCGAGGCCTTTGGATCAGTTCGCATGATCGAATAAAAATCATCCACTAATTTTTCTACGACTGAATTTCCACCAAGCTTCTCGAACATTCCCGACTCTCCATCTCCAGTAAAGGAATCTTTCTCCAAACGTTATTTCTCATTATAATAAGAGAAATACTTTTCTTAAAGGAACATCCATGAAAACGATTATGTTTATCGCGCTCGCTGCCCTTCTTTCTTTCTCATCGTGTGCAAGCAAGTGCGGGGATAAAATGAGTTGCTCGAAGGATAAAAAAGATTGCTGCAGCGATAGTAAATGCGACAAAAAATCTTAAGGATATTCATGAAATCTTTTATTCTCTCATTCATTTTTCTCAGCGGTTCAACTTTTGCTAATTACTGTGCCAAGGATGCAACAAAGTTTTGCCCGGATGTTGATTTTGGTAGAGGCCAGGTAGCAAAGTGTCTCGCTGATTACAAAGATCAGCTCTCTCCGGCCTGTGCTAAAGAGATGAATCTCTACGATAATAAAACCGCAAAAATAAATATTTGTTACAAGGATATTGCAGATTTTTGTGCCGACATACCTACAGACTCTGGAAAAATTGATTTATGTCTCTTGAAAAATGAAAGTAGATTGTCGTCTAAGTGCCAGGTTGATTTTCGTTCAAAAAAATCAGGTCTTATTGTAAATAATGAATGCGCCCAAGATATCGTCAATGTTTGCTACCCCGAAGTCGCGGGTGACGATGGAGCAATCAATCAGTGTTTGATGAAAAACCGCGAGAAATTATCGAAGTTTTGTAAGGTTAATATAGAGACAAAACTCACTCGCATGAGGCAGTCAAATCCTTGCGTTGATGATACCCTGAAGCTCTGCCCGAATGCTGTGCGTGTGATTGATATCCATGAGTGTCTTGAAAAGAAAGTTGCTGCCCTCACTTCAAGTTGTCAGGTTAAAGTAAAATCCGAAATAGAAAAGGCACGCGCTAATCCTTGCTACAAAGATCTTGTCCGCCACTGCAAACCAAATATTTCTCCGGATGAGCAAGTCCATTGCCTCACTCTCAATGATCGTGAACTAAGCTCCGCTTGTAAGCATCACCGCGTTCAGGAATCAAAGAAAATTGATAGTATGGTCACAAACTGTGAGGCAGACCGTTTGAAGTTCTGTGCGACTGCACCGATGAAAAATGGGATGGTCGTGAAATGTTTGAGAAAGAATAAGGCCTCTCTCTCATCACTTTGTAAAAATCTTCTTTAACGAAGAAGGCCACCCTTTTGGGTGGCCTTCATTGATTTAACTAAATTCAGTTCTGATTAGAAGAAAAGCTCAGTCATGATCTGAGACATTTTTTCTGGAGAAGTTTCGTTCTTCGCAGCTGCTGCTTGCATCACTGACTGGTAACCAGAGATGTCACCTTTCATTGAATTCTCGTAAGCTTTAACAATTGTACTCACGTTTGCACCGATAAGTTCAGAAGCGTAAGCATTTGTGTCTTCAGCAGTAAGAGCACGTTGAGATGCATATTTTCTGAAGTGGTTAGCAGCTTTAGCAACTTTGAGTGAACGGTCAGCAGAAAGTTGGAATTTCCCCATAACTTGTTTTGCCATTTCTACCACGAGGTATTGCTCAACAACAGCCTGGCGCTTCAATGTATCTTTGCTTGTAATTGAAGATTCAGAGAAGAGAAGTTTTCCATTAACAAAGATCCCTTTTGCGTTCATTGTAGGGGCCTTGATTTTTGAGTAATCAATCAAGTCGTTGTGAAGTAGGGAAAGAAGGTTTGCGTAACCTGGAAGTTTTTGAGTTGGACCAACTGAGAGTCCAGAGTATCCGTCAGCGTAGCCATCGGTATATCCAACGTCGTAGCCGTCTGCCGTTCCGTCAGTGTAACCAAGATCGTATCCATCTTTAGTTCCATCAGTATAACCAACATCGTATCCATCTTTTGTTCCATCAGAATAACCAGAGTCATAACCGTCTTTTTGACCGTCGTTATATCCATTGTTATAAGCTGCAGTCACGTCCCCTGAAGATGACTTACCATCTTTAACACCATCGGTGTAACCAAGATCGTAACCAGTCTTCTGACCTTTAGCATTTCCGTCAGCAAAGCCTTTGTTGTAATCAGCTGTTTGGAAATAGGCCTTAGCACGATCGTATCCGGCCGTGTCCCCTGCCTTGTAACCAACGTCGTAACCTTCTTTATATCCAGAAGATTTACCAGCATCGAATCCTTCCTGGTAACGGTCGCTAACAGCAACAGTACCAGTTGACCCGCCGCCTGAGTTACAAGCAACTGACAAAGCAAGAAGAGAGAGCGTAGCGAGAGTCATTAACCCTTTTTGAACTTTCATATGTTTCCTTTTCGAAAAATTTCTCGCGATTGACCGCGAGGTTAATAAGCGTTTTTAAAACACGGCGAATAACATCTTGCTATTGAGTGTGTGAGAAAAGCTTGAGCAAAATGCTTGCCATGTATTTTAGACTCATTTTGGCCCTGAATTTCGAAGCAACAAGGATTTAGGGATTAGATTAACGCGCTGCACGATGCGCTCTGGCACCGACCATTCGTAAATTTTGGCCCTAGTTCATGGGTAGAGTTTTGATCACCCACGCTTGATCCTGCTGACATAAAAAGACAAATTCATGTCCCTTTAATTCATTCGAGAAATGCGGATTAAGAGCACGACAATTGTTAGGAGTAAGAATGGAATTACGAATGCTCATCACGAGTTTTCCATTTTGTTCTTCAAAAAGATAAACTCTGTTGCTTGTAATGGAAGTTGAATCTACATACAAGGCCGGAGCAAGGGTACCTGAGCGGTTATAAATCACCGGAAAATAAAGTTCGGCAATAAGCTTTTGAGATAAGAAACTGTAGCGAAGTTTTGGACGCTGAGAAATTTTCACAGAACTATCCTGAACAATCGATACAAGATTTTCTTTCGTCTGAATGATAGAAAGTTTCTTGTGATCTTCTTCAAATGTAATTAAGTGACCAGCGAGAACATCTGACTGGGAATCATGGCGATAAATAAGCTCACTTTCTTGAGCTAGGTCTTTCGTTATAATTATTTTTCCGCGGGTGCGGTCGTAGACGTTGAGATAAACATCGCCGACGTTTTTAAAACCTGTCTCAGTCACTTTCACCAGAGGATCAACGGAGTCAGATTGAATCACAAGTTGAGGAAGCTTACTTCCGTGTATGATTCCTGGAATAGTCACATTATTAATAAAGATCTGTCGCTGGGTTCCTATTCCAACCGACATCAGAACGCGCAATGCACCCTTCTTCGCATCTGAATCAGAGACTGGAAGAACCTGATCAAGCTCAACGGTTTCAAACCATTTCGTTTTAAGTTCAGTCTTGATTCCTGCCTCCCAAACTTTGGTATTGAGTGCATGGATTTTGAAGGCACTATCTTCGATGTTCAAATAGTATAGACGATTTTTTCTCGCTACATCTTTTTTATCCCAACTCGTGAGGACCTGATCAGAGAGAGGTAACTGCCCATTCGTAAAGAACGCCGGAAGCATCACTTTTCCAAGAGGAGTATTATCTTTACGTATGAAAATGATTTTGTTCATGCTTGTAACAAACAGATCCAGATCAAAACGAATGTTCTGAAATGAAGGCCAAAGTGGTTTTAAATTCTCATCAAAGAAAGAAAAGATAAAGAATCGCTTACTATCTACTTCCGCAAGAGTGTGAACGAAGTAATCTTCTTTTCCATCGAGGTTCAAATCGATTCGAATAAAGTTAGTTGTCGCAATTCCATTATCGATGAGGATCTTATTAGGAACTTCGACAAATTTGTTATCCGTTTTACGCATAACCGAAAGCTCTGATTGAGTCTTACTATCCGTACCTTTGATGATGCGCTTGATGAGGTACTCGTGTTTATCCGATGGAACGTACGATTCGATCGTATTCAATGGGGTCACGATTTCGCCATTCCGAATTCCGCCTACCGGAATAGGTCCTTTAGCAAAAACAAATTGCATCGATTTCAAAGTAGGCTCTTCTCTTATATCTCTGGCGACGGGAATTTCGTTAATGTAGGAGTGATCTCCATTCTCATCAGTGATAGTAATTTTTAGTACAATACTGCTTTCCCCAGAAGCATCTACAATAATGACATCAAAAGGGATTTCTTTAATCTCACTCGTGGCGAGACTCTCAATCACAGTAGAATTAGCACCTATTGATACGGAAGGAGTAAGACTCTCCATTCGTATAGAAAAGCTTCCCGAAGGAAGACCGTAATTCTTAACCGGAATGATCAGCTTAGAACTTGAAAGATCACCTTTCACGACGGCCTGACGAACGCGTTTTAAAACTGGGCGAATGATAGGCGTTGAAACTTTTCGGCTAAGGGCATCCCAAGTGGCTTCGCCACCCATAATATATTTTTTGGTATCGATATTCTTAGGAGACGATAGAAGCCGTCCAAGGATTTCATCGATAGGAAGAGGTCCTTCTTTTGCAATCACCGAAGCAATAAGGCCCGCAACGATGGGAGTTGCTTGTGAAGTTCCACTTCTGATTTCATAGCCCGTGACCGAGAACAAATCGGGTTCAAGCAGAGTCGGATTAAGACCTAAAATTCCTTCGCCAGGAGCGATCGTATCAATGTGCCCACCAAAGTTTGAGAAACTCGCAAAAGTTCCATCCAGAGTTGAGGCCGCAACACAAACGACTCCCTCATAAGCACAAGGAAAAAGCGGTTCGACTGAATTATTATTTCCAGCAGCAGCAACAATCACAACATTCTTTTTCAAGGCATAGCCCACAGCTTCGCGCAGATTTTTTGTCTCCAAGGCGCGAGGCCATCCAAGACTCATGTTAATGACTTGAGCACCATTATCGACAGCGTAGACAATCCCACGCGCAAAAGAATCTGAGCTTGGAACATCAGAAGTTGAACTCGAGTCCTTCAAGACCTTGATAGGCATAATGAGTGCACGAGGGTTGACACCGACAATTCCCTCTCCGTTTAGGCCCGCAGCGATAATTCCGGCAACGTGAGTACCGTGACCATCAATGTCTGAGACATCTTTCGCTAAATCGGAAGTAATGTTTTCGGTGAAGTTCCAACCATGACAGTCTCCGGGAAGCTTATTTCCATCATTGTCTACTTTAGGATCTTTTCCGCACTCTTTATCATTTTGCCAGATATTTCCCTTAAGCTCTGGGTGATTGAGATCTAGTCCAGAATCTAATACGGCAACAATGGGACGATTTGCGGAGAGGTTTTGCAGTAGTTTTTCCCAACCGATATCTTTTCCAGTAATGCCTTTGAGAGGAAGATTATGGATATCATCTTTTTCTAGGACATACGTTTGAGACTGGTTCGAGAGGGCCCACTGGTAGGGAAAAAGCTCATCGTCCACGATGGATTTCGAACTCTCCGACGGGATGATAGAGGCATGGGCCAAACTTAGAGTCATGAAAAAAATTAAAAATTTCATATTAGATCAACCTCGTCATCATCCAGTAAATAAAGAATTCACCTTCAAGCATGTCTGTTTGTCTTTGGATTTGAACCAAGGGTCCTAGAATATTTGGAGAGCCAAATTCTCCAAGCGAGTTTGAAACGAGAGCTTTGTCACCATCCTCATCCCCTTCTCGAAAACCATCAATACGAGATGTGAGGTAGAGATTTTCAATTCCGCCGACAAGGAGTGTAAGACCTTTAAGGTTGAGTTTTTTCTCTGCTTGAGAGAAAGCTCGCAACAGATATTGATTGGCCTTGCTTTCATCACCCTTTGCTTCAAATTTTTTAAACTTCTTCATTAACAGAAGGAAGTGGAAGGCCCCTGAGTCTTTATCTTCTTGAGTGAGTTCGTCAGTATTTTTTGCGTCCTTTGAATAAATCGGAGCACGACTAATCATTAAGTCTTTGCTTGTCTGGTTTTCAAAAAATATCTTTTTTGCTTCGAGGTCGGTGAGATTTATAGCGTTTTGGATACCGGCCTTATAGAAAAGGAGGTTCAATGAAATGTTGTACATGAAAAGTCTGCGGGTATCGTTTAAGACCGGTGCAGAGTAAAACTCATAGTGGTAGCGTGCCTTCATCTCTTCTAAGATATCCTGGGCCTTCTTACGATCGATACTCCAGCCGTTATGAATGCGCGAAACGTGGATGAAAGGCTCTATTGAGTGACCTTCTTTGTCTCTTTCTTGATCTAGGGTCAAAACGCGGTTAACAGCATGACCTTTAAAACTGTAACCCGGGTTTGTACCTGTGCTGTCAGTGAGACCGGCCTTGCGATCGAAAATAATTTTTACCCAGCGAGCGATGACTTCATTTGTGTAGGCCTGGTAGTTCACACCACTTGTTGCTCCCAAATAATCTCGTGAGAAATACTTCTCATCACCCTTAGGATTTCTTACGGTGATGTTCGACGATGATTTATCCCCTTTCCATTGCCAAAAGAAGAGACTCGCTGAAGGAGTTTGTTCTTTATACGTTGTCTTAAGGACAAAAGGTTTAGTTGCTTCATTCTCATCAAGATCACTTGTCGATGAAGATACGATCGCTCGGCGAAGAAGAGAAATATTTTTTATGACGTCAGGGTTAGCGGGAGAGAGATCGAGGCTATAGTATTTTACCCGTGCTGAGCCAATCGATTTAGTTATCCCCACCTTGAAGACCGGAACCAAACTATCAAAGTCAAAAGCAAGATTTCCCGATGCTTCCTGTCCGAGATCTCGGTAAACGTGGAAAACGTCCGCTGACCTTCTATGAATGTGAAAGCGAGAGAGCACTTTGTAGCTCGGGCTTACAGTTAGGCCGACTTCGGCCAGCTTTTTATAACCCGCACCAACCTGCAAAGCAGCTTGAGAAGCAAGCGAATCAGTGATGAGGATAGATTCACCAATTTGCATGTTATCTTTAAACGGCTTCAAGGCCGCTTCAATTTTTGCGAGGCGGTCTTTCTCAGAGGCCTTCGGATCAAGGACGACCAGAGCAGCTTCATGGAGCAATTTTCCGTAATCGTGTTTCACGAGTGGAACGAGAATATTTTTAAAAGGATATTTAAGAGATTTTTGAATGCTCGTAACCGGACGAAGATGAGCATAGGTTCTTAAGAGCGAAACGTTTGCACTACCAAAGGCCGTGATGGGGCTTGGAAGTCCCATGGATCCGGCAAAGACTCCTCCGCTAATCGCTACACCGACAGTGTCTGCGAGTTGAACGAGGTTGTCAGTCCCTAGGTAGCTTCCTGTCACAAGATTTCTAGAATAAATCAGCTGTCCTCTGTAGGTCGGAAAAACCCATGCCTTGAGAGGAAGGACAACGGAGGTATGATTCGCACTGGCCAGTTGAGTCGCCTTGGTGACTTCGGCCTGAAACTTTTCATTGTTCAGGGCCTGGATATCAGTACCGAGGTAAGAGATTTGGTTAATTTGTCCGAGAGTCAGATCCATCAGCGTAGAAATCGCACGAGACTTCACCCATGACTTCATCTCTGATCCAGAAAGTGGAGAATCAGGGTCTCCGAAAGCAAACCGAGAAGCGTATCCAGGCCAGTCCTGGGTCGTGAGTTTCCCGTGGGCAAGCTCCACTCCATTTGAAATATCTGAATCGACTTTCAATTCTTCAGCATCCACTTTAAACATCTTCATCACAGAATTTCTACGAGAGATGAGTTTTTCGACAAGGATTTGGCCTACTGCTTTTGGAAGAAAAGCATTATCAACAATTTCTTTCCAATCTTCGCGAGAAAGTTTCTCAATACGACGAGTGATCCAGCGGGCATCATCCCAACTGCACTGAAAGTCTCCGAGTTGATCAATGAAAAGACCAACTTCACTATTTGAGATCACACCAGCGTTCCAACGGAACATGTTCACGCTTTCTGTGAGGTTAACAATTGAGAGAGGAACGGCAAGTGATGACATTAGACGACGGCCTTGGATCATATCTGAAGTCACACCTACGGCGAGATTATAGATTTCATTATTTGAATCCAGGATTACGAGATCTTGAACCATGAGTTTATCGGGAGCAAGATCTTCAATGACCCAAAACTTTGCTCCACCGGCCATGGAAACGTTTTCGATCTGAGAAATAAAGCCTTTCTTTTCAGTTTCATCTTTAAATTTAACAATCGCTCGAGGGATCCATTTGATATCAGGGATCTGGTACCCAATTTTACGAAGAAGATTTTTTGCAAGGAGATAGGAGTGAACAGTTTTTGAGAGCATGACGGTGTAGAGTTTTCCGTCGCCAGCTTTATTTTGAATATTAAATCGAAAAATCCCTGACGGAGAAAGGATCGGAGAGATGTAGTTGATTTCTCCCATGTCGATGACAGGATTTTTATCCGCAGGCAGAGTTTTAAGGTAAACATTTTTCCAAAGGTCAGAGCTCTCCTCCGGATCAAGCGTAGAAATATCAAAGCGACCCCGTGAATCGACACGAAGCTTTTCCACATCATCAGGTAGAAGAGTCTTACCGTTACGAACAAGATCCACGGCGGGATCGTTCATGTATTTAGTAGGAATACCCCTACCAGATTGGGCAAGGCCCATGACGGACCATAAGATCAAAACGAGCAAAGCTAAATGCATCATAGAATTCCTTTAACGATGGCTCGAAGTATAAAATGGAAAGGTCGTGGGAGACGGGCCAGATGTAGGAATAACACTGGGGTGTAAAAAGATTGGACAGTGAGAAAAAATTAACCCGTTCCAAGTCCCTGGGGTTTAAAGGAGGTAATGGCGTTTAGAGTTCGTCGTATTTCGTTGAAACTCCCCGTGCTTTATCTACGGGATACTTCTCAGCGTTTTTCTTCATCTTATCCCAAGTGGCAGATTCAAGATTAATATCAAGCTTCTTTGAAATTCTTAAGAGATAGACAAAGATATCAGCGATTTCATCAGCGGCATGTGCTTTTATCTTTGGATCCAAATGAGCCGAATTTGAATCAGATTCTTTCATCCACTGAAAAATCTCTAAAAGCTCTGATGTTTCAACTGATAAGGCCATCGATAAATTCTTCACTGAGTGATATTGATTCCAGTCTCTTTCCTCAGCAAACTTTTCGAGTTCAAGCTGAATGGCTTCGATATTAATTGATGTCATTGAAAACTCCATGCAAAGAAGCGAGATCGTTTCTGCCCTTGTTCCATAGGATACACCCGCGAGATTGCACCTTGCTTTTTGGCAATTCGTTCAAACTCCTGAAGATGTTCTGACTTTGATACAAGAGACGTGAACCAAAGAACATTCTTTTTAAACTCCACCGATTCAAAAATCATCTTGCGAACAAAATTTTTCTCTCCACCCGGAGTCCAGAGCTCGTTGGTACTCCCTCCGAAATTTCTCTCCACACTCTGAAGCTTAAGATTTTTTGTTTTACGGGAGTTCTCGGCCAGTGCCTCTTCGGCAGAACCGTAGAAAGGCGGATTGCACATCGAAAGATGAAAACGATCATCCGGTTTTATGATGCCTGATAAAATATGATCAACATTTTTCTGAAGTCTAAGTTCTATCGATGATTCCAAAGCATTTTTGTGGATTATCGTTTGAGCGAAATTCAAGGAAGTCTGATCGATGTCAGTTGCAACAAAGTTCCAACCGTATTCTTTAAGCCCGATTAATGGATAAATAAGACTCGCCCCAGTTCCAATGTCGAGGGCCTCTACATTCTGTTTGGGAATCCCCGGAAGCTCAGCCAGGTAATGGATATAATCGGCCCGGCCTGGTACAGGTGGGCAGAGACTCCCCTCTGGCAAATCCCAAAAATTTAAATTATAAGTCTGAAGTAAAAGGGCTTCATTTAAAAGTTTCACCGCTTCAGGGGATGAAAAATCAATACTCTCCTGATCGTGCTTTAAAACAATATATTTTTCTAAGGCGGGAACCTTGAGTTTCAGCGCTTGTAAATCATAGCGACCAGAATGACGATTATTTGGGTGCATGGATTACTTTAGTACCTGGGCCTGAGGAAAATCTTTCTTCATTTCTTTTAAAAGTATTTTCAAATGATCCTCCCCCTTGGTCTCAAGAGTAAAGAGAACATTGGTGCCTGTGATTCCCGTATTTGAGGAATCGCGGTCATGAACCACTTGGAGGACGTTGGCCCCAACATCTTTAATAATTTTTGTAAGATGGTGCAAAGTTCCCGGACGATCCATAATGGGCACAGAGATCATAACTTTTCGGTGAGACTCGATCAAACCACGATCAATGATTCTCTCCAGCAGATTGACATCGATATTTCCGCCACAAACTACGAGCACAACTTTTTTACCTTTAAATCGCTTCGGATTTTTTTTATGAAGCTGATCAAACAAAGCGAGAGGTAATGAACCCGCCCCCTCAGCTATCACTCTGGCCTTCTCCATCAACTGAAGAATCGCCCAAGCAAGCTTCTCATCATCCACGGGATAAGACTCATCCACAACTTCGCTCAGAAGCTTGAACATATCAGCATTCACGTTTTTAACTCGAATCCCGTCAGCGAAGGTATCGGCTTTCTCAATTGTTTTAATTTTTCCCGCATTCAATGAATCAACCATCGGACTGCAACCGCTGGCCTGACCGACGATGAGTTTCGCTTTAGACTTTTTACCTTTTAAAACCTGGCCCATTCCTGAAACAAGCCCTCCTCCGCCAATTGAAGAGAAAAGATAATCCATGTCTGGCATTTGGTGTAAAAGTTCAAAGGCCACAGTACCTTGGCCCGCGATAACTTTCTCATCATGAAACGGATGCACAAAAATCAATTTCTTTTTCTTCATCATCTCTTGGGCATGCGAAAAGCATTCTTCGATGCTGTGGCCAAAAAGGACAACCTTCGCCCCTAAGGACTCAGTGTTACGAATTTTAGTTAAGGGTGATCCTTCAGGCATAATGATAGTGGCCTTAATGCCAAAGCGGTGCGCGGCCCAGGCCACACCTTGAGCGTGGTTGCCTGCACTCACGGCGAGGACACCCTGTTTTTTTTCTGCGGCCGTGAGAGTAGAAATTTTGTAGGTCGCTCCTCTCATCTTAAAAGATCCGATGGGCAGCATGTTCTCGAGTTTTAAATAGACCTCACAGTTGTAAGCCTTCGAGAGCCATTCGTTATACACAAGCGGAGTCGGAACAATGACTTTACCTAGGACCTTAAAGGCCTTCTCAAATTCTGCCATCGTGATTTTCATCTAGCCCCCTAAACGCATGTAATCGGTAACGACTTTCGCACCCATAAAAAGAAATAAAACACCCGACAAACGCTGAAGCCATGAACCGGGAAGTCGTCTTACGATAAAAGATAAAGAATAAAAAAATAAAGTCACAAAAAAGGTAATGATGCCCACTTCAAGGGCAGCCATATGACTCTCCGGCAAAGTTCCAAAACTGATCCCCGCTGCCAGGGCATCAATACTTGTGGCGCCAGCAATCAGAAACGTTGGGATAAAACCCCAGACCAAAACCCCATCATCATTATTTTTAAAGCTGTCGATAATGAGTTTTGAACCCATCAGTAAAAAAACTCCCGCCACGATCAACTGAAAGAGATGTCCCATGGAAACTGAAAAAGAAATAAAGTATCCGCCACGTGCTCCCAGGTAGAGCATAAAAAATTGGAAGAACCCAAAAAGAAACGCCAAGTAAAAGCCACGACCGACTTTTTGAATGAAAGGTAATTCCGGAGACAATAAAGCAAGCGCAAACGCCGCTAGTGCAGCATCTGTCGCAAGGGCGAGGCCAAGGATGATGATATCAAGTGTTAGCATAAAATTTTCCGTGCCTGTATTGTACCGAGCATGTTAATCTTTTGGCCATGAGAGGATTTCGTAACGTTTTGTTTTTTTCCATCGTTGGAACTTTTTTAGTCATTCTCGCGGGCTCAATTGTTCGCGGAACGGGCTCTGGTCTTGGCTGCCCGGATTGGCCGCGCTGCTTTGGACAATGGGTTCCCCCAATGGACATCACCGAGCTTCCCCATGACTATAAAGAAGTTTATAAAATTGCCGGTAAAACCATTGCGGACTTTGATCCCTTCAAAACCTGGACTGAATACATTAACCGTCTATTAGGCGTCGTTCTTGGCTTTTTCATTGTGATTCTCTTTGGCCTCTCTTTTGGGATGAGAAAGTATGAGCGCAACATTCCTTGGTTTTGTGGTGGCCTTCTTTTCTTGATCTTACTTCAAGGTGGCGTCGGTGCCTTAGTCGTCTCGACTCATTTGAAGCCTTTCCTTATCACCATCCACATGTTTCTCGCCATCATTTTGCTCTTTGGACTTCTCTACATGAAAAAGTACTGTGACGATCTTGAGAACATAGCGATCGTCCCTAAAATTGATCCGAAGGCCCTGATGATCACGAAGGTTTTAGTTCTGACGACCTTCATTCAAATCTTAATGGGAACCCAGGTTCGGCAGCAGGTCGATACCCTGACTCGCGATACACTTGAGGCCACTCCAGAGCATGTGATTGAGAATCTTGGTGCGATCTTTTATGTTCACCGTTCGTTCTCGATGATCATCGTAGGACTTTTTATTTATCTGTTGGTCTATTTTCAGCGAACTCGCTACAACCGCCATGCATTTTTTCTCACCATGCTCGCGTTCGTTTGTGTTCTTGGGAATGTGACGACAGGAATAACACTGAACTATTTTGATTTTCCTGCCAATGCACAACCCCCTCACCTTTTCTTCGGAGTGAGTGCCATTGCCCTTCTCTACAGCTTATCGCTTAATCTGCGCGGATCACTACTGGAGGATTAAAATTCCTTCCCCGGTTAAATTCATACATCACAACGGATGCGGCCACGGCTACATTGAGACTCTCGACAAGGCCCAGCTGAGGGATCTTGATCCACTTAATTTTTGGATAGTCCTCTTTCTTAAAACTTAATCCAAATTCTTCATGTCCCAAGACGAACACCGAGAGGTCTGGAAATTCCACTTCATGCATTTTCTTATCTGAGTTGGTGTCAAAAGCATAAAAGGTATAATCTAAACTATCGTAGTACTGGTAACTTTCAAAAAAAGTCTTCTTCATCGACCATGGAACCCGCTTCATACAACCTTTTGCGGGAAGCGGATCAAAAAAAGGCGTGCCTATCACATCCACCGCTTGGGCCCCGAAGGCCTCTGCTGAACGAATGATTTTTCCGATGTTAAAATCTGGCTTCAGATGATCTAGAATCAAAACAAATGGCATGGGCCCAGGTCGACTCATCATCTTGTTAAGAAGCCTTTGACGCTCAAAGCTTTTTTGCATGTACTGGCGCTTATTCATGGGTTAAGCTTAACTAATAGGCCAAAAAAAAGGCAGCGATATGTTGGGAATTCTCGTTCTCGGTTCGACTTTATTTATTACTTATAGTCTCGTGAAGAATGCTCTCTTCGGTAAGCAAGTCAGTACAGAGTCTTTTACTGGCACCATTGACATCATTGTTCCCATTTCAAGTGGAGACACTTTTTATACTGAGCAGTGGGCCCGCGCTCTGCTTGAGCTTCGCTCCCCTTTTGTTAAAATCCACATCCTCATTGATGGCCACCATTCTTTGATTGAACATTTAAATAACTTTGCGGCCAAGTTCAGCTTCGTTGAAATCCACAGTTTCCTGACTCGTCCAGAGAACACAGAAAGTACCACATGGATGATCTCCCAAATCTCTCACCGGCTTGAATCTGAAGTCGTTGTGATCGCGGATCCAGAACTTATTCCCGATGGAGCGATTTTTAGTTCACTTCCAAAGCTTACAAAAGAAAAAGATCGCGTTTATCTGGCCTTACCTCAAACGGGTAAATCGAAAGTGATTAATGAGGCGATTGCCCTTCTTCACCCGAATCTTCTCTTTGCCTCTCTCTTTGGGATGCAGAAGTACCGCTTCACACTCACTCTTCCGATCATCTCGCTTACTAGAATGTGGATGGCGATGCCGCTCAATACCTTCAGAGAATTGCCGCTGCAAAATCTTCGAGGCTCCTTTAAAGATATTTTCTACCAGCATTGGTTTGATCAAAAAAAACAGGTCTCTCTCGCTTTCGGTGAAAAGCATCTCTTGCGAGACTATCCGGTTGTGTTTGAAGAGCAGCTCAAAGAGTTTCGCGATTTCTGGAATCATCTTTGGAACCGTCACACGAGAAAGAGCTTTGCGATCATGGTCTACGCCCTGATCATATGGTCATTTCCGCTGATTTGTTTTGCTCATCCATTCTGGTCGATGGGAAGTATCTTTCTCTTGGTGCTTTACAGATTTTTCTCGAAGATTGTTTTTCAGGAATCATGGACTGCTGCGATCTTGCATCCACTGGCGACAGTCATTGCATGGGCGGGCTTTTTTTGGTGGATCTATGAACAGGCCGGACCTAAAAAGATCCGGCGCTAAAACTAAAACTTTAATTACGGAAGAACGACCAATTGACCACCAACGTGAGCAGCATGCAATTGGCATTTCATGTCAAAGATCCCATCTTTATCAGCAACAAAATTTACAGTTTCACGTTTCCCTTTAGTCACAGTCTTAACAACTTTGAACGCCGGGATTTCGAAACCATGAACGCCTGATGGAACGTTATTAATGAGGGTCAGTTCAATCTCGTCGCCTTTTTTAGCAACGATTGTTCCCGGGAGCCACTGTTTAACACCATCAGTCTCATAATTCACGAGAGTGATCATGCGTTTTTCAGCGAGGGCCGAGAAAGACATAGCGAGGGACAAAAATACGAATAGTGCTTTCATAAATACTCCTTAATCATAAACTTTTTTAGCGTTTTCATTTTGGAGCACGAAGAGGCCCTTTACAATGAAAATCCCATTGATCATAATCACTCGATCTGAATTTATCTAAAGAAAGGAATTTAACATGGGTTTCGGACGTAAAAGTAAGGCCGTAAAAATGCTTCGCCGCAAGGGACAAGCTAAGAAAAAAGCTAAAATTCAAGCTAAAATTGCTACCAGCAAAGCTAGCAAGAAGAAATAGTCACAATTTTAGACTAGGCATGAACGGCCCAAGGGGAATCTCTTTTGGGCCCATGACGTGCAAGAGCACTTTGATTTTCTCTTTGATCGAATTCGCCTTCATGATTTCATTCTTCGCCGCAACATCATCTACTAAAAATACCGCGCAATAGTTAATTAGAATTTCAGGTTCCTCGAGGGTACTTAAAAACTTATCTCGTTGGAGCGGATCCGGCAGAAAGTTTAAAGACCACCTTTCTAAGAACATGCGTAAACTTCCAAGTTCCATCTCGAATGAATCATCCTTAAGCCCAACTTCTTCTAGAGTGCGGTAGGTGTAAACTTTGTAAGGATCTTCGCTCACAAAATCTACTAAGCGGCACTTCACAGCACCGGTGATGTAAATGTCCATGCGACCATCGGGATAGCTTGATAGGATGTGCGGAACTCCCGCCACACAAACTTCGCCTTTATAAAGATTTGAGGCATGGTAATTCACGATCCCAACCGGGATCTCGTTTTCAGAGGCGTCTTTGACCATCTTACGATAGCGCTCTTCGAAAATGTGATACGGAAGGGTCACTTTTTTGAAGAGGACGGAATTTTGAAGGGGGAACAAAAAAATTTTGTTATCCATCAAAAAATCATACGCTGATTTATCGATGGAGCAAGTACGAGAGTTGCTTTCTTGTGTTTGCTTTAAGGTTTGTCTAAGCAAATAAAGTTAATCTGCATTATAGACGGCCTCATTCAAGTTGCCCGTTTGTTTAGCGACGACACAACTCACAACTGCGTCTCCGGTGACGTTGACAGCAGTACGAACCATATCTAAAAGTCGATCCACCCCAATAATCAAACCAATTCCCTCAACTGGAAGTCCAACTTGCTTGAAGACCATCGCAAGCATAATAAGTCCGACGCCCGGAACACCAGCTGTCCCAATCGAGGCGAGAGTCGCGGTGAGAATAACCATGAGGTAACCCGTCATACCGAGATGAACCCCGTAAACTTGGGCAACAAAGACAGTTGCCACCCCTTGCATGATCGCCGTTCCATCCATATTTACCGTGGCACCAAGTGGAATCGTAAATGAGGCAACAGAAGAATGAACGCCCAGTTTTTTCTCAGTGACTTCAAGATTGATCGGAATTGTGGCGTTTGAACTAGCCGTCGAGAAAGCAAAAATAATAACTTCACTAAATTTCTTGAAAAACTTCGTCGGACTGAGTTTTCCGTAAAACTTAAGAAACCCTCCATACACCAAAGTGACGTGTAAGAAGAGCACAAAGAGAACAGTAAAAAAATATTTTGCCATGGGTGCGATGGCCGAAAATCCTTGTTGAGCAAAAACTTTTACTAAAAGACAGAAGACCCCGTACGGCGCAAGTTGAATCAATAGCATCACCATGTTCATGATGATGTCGTTTAGATCATTAAAGAGACCAAGGACACGTTTTCCAGCCTGGCCCGACATTGTCATTCCAATCCCGAAAAGAATGGCAAAGACGATGATTTGAAGCATTTCTCCATTGGCCATGGATTGAACCGGGTTTGATGGAAAAATATTACTGATTACATCAATTAGCGGCGGAGACTCTTTTGTGATGAAACCTGTCGGGGCATTCATGACTTCAAATCCAACACCAGGATTAGTGAATGAACTTACGATGAGCGCCAAAGTAATTGCAATGGCTGTTGTGAGCACATAGAAAAAGAAAGTTCTGCTACCAAGTCGTCCCAATTTTTTTATATCTTCAAGCGCACCAGTGCCGGCCACAAGAGAAACAAAGACCATGGGAACAACAAGAAGTTTAAGTGACGAGAGAAAAATCCGTCCCCCAACTTCAATGACCCCTTCTATTAAGAAAGACTGGACCCACCCGCCAAGCGCGACATAATTCAAAATACTTCCGAGGATGATCCCAAAGAGCATACCAAATAAGATTTTTTTTGTGAGAAGGCTTGAGCTTGAAGAAGACATCATGATCCTTAAGAATGAGTGTAATTAAATTGAACTCTGTTCTGCCAGTCTGGTCAAGTTTATGTTACGTTTCAGCGGTAAATCATTAAAAAAGGCGGAGTCTTTATGGCCAAAAGAAAACATACCCATCACAAAATTGATTACATCGAATTTGCCGTGACCAATATGGCAAAGGCGAAGAAGTTTTACTCAAAGGCCTTTGGCTGGAAGTTTAATGACTACGGTCCTGAGTATGCTGGAATTCAAAAGAAGAAAGGTGAAGTTGGTGGACTTCGACTTGATAAAAAAGTTAAGTCGGGTGGACCGCTTGTGATTCTTTTTTCTGAAGACCTGGATAAAAGTTTAAAAAAAGTGATCGCTTCCGGCGGAAAGATTTCTAAAAAGCCTTTTGTTTTTCCTGGTGGTCGGAGGTTTCATTTCAAGGATACGAGTGGGAATGAGCTTGGGGTTTGGGGCGAGGCTTAGGTCTCAGGTTTTCAGGCAAATTCTTTATCGTTTAATCTATCGTCCTTGAAAGAATTTCCTCTCGCTTGAACATATACAATGTATAGATGTCTATCCTTTGGGTTTTCACAATAGTAGATAGAATTTCCTTCATAGGTGAGTTTAAAAAAGAAAGTATTCGTCTCAAGAAGTTTTCCCGCGAGAGGATTTTTAGTCAGAATACTTTCAACGAAATCCACCAGGCCAGTAACAGTCTCTATAGCCAAGTTAACATTAAAGTTTTTTGCGATGTGATCTCTTATCAAATCTAAATCATCTTCTGATTTTAAAGTCCATTTAAGCATACTTTGCTCTTAGGGCCTTTTCCTTATCCTTTAATCTTTTTTTAAGATCAGCAGTAGAAATTCCTTCTCCCCTCATGGCCTGTGCATAACCGATGGCGAGATTTTTATGTAACTCAACTTCGTTTGCTAAGTTTTCAATCGCGCTAAGAGGAACCATTGCAATGACGCTTCCATTTTTGTGAGTGATCATTTGAGTTTCACCTGCGGCGACTTCGTCGAAGGTTTCGAAAAGAGTATTTCTTAATTCGGTGATGCTTTTTGTTTTTGGAGCTTTCATAGGATTGACCTCTTTAAGACAGTGTACACTCAAATGTACATAGGCACAATCAACCCTAAACCTACTTTCTACACCATTTCGGGGACTTACATCAAAATAAACCTTATCTTATTCTATCAAGATTAACCTTCAAGCGACCGATATGACGTTATAAAATATTTTTTGTAGGTGCTTTATGAAGTTGAAGTTTGTTTATGTTGTAACGTTTTCGCTGACGGCTTTGGCCTATGCGGGACCGAAATCAACTGTTACTCATCAACCGGTTTGTGATGATGCGAGTGCGGCGGTACCGGCGGTGAAGCCGTTGTTGGCGGCCGTTAATCGGCTGGGAGCGGGGAATTGTCCGGATGTGAGTAAGTTAGTTGGGTTATGTGCTTCAATATCATCAAAGAGACAAGATTCTTCAAATCCTAATCAGTACTCCTATGCATTTGAAAGAAAGATTTATGAAGCTGCATGCGTAAATTTCGATGCTGATGATGGAATTACTGCAAGAAAAAAAATTCAAACACTCTGGTCTAATTATCCTGAACAAATGAGATGCCAAGCCAATAACTTCAATGTTCAAGATGGTCATATTCTCAAGTATGCAGTCGAAACAAGAACTTTCAATCTTCTGGATGATGCGACAAAGCTATGGGGTGTTAATTTAAATATAGTTGATCCGACTGATAATAAAACTGTTCTAGATTACATTCAGGGAAAAATGATTCAATACGCTGGCACAGAAATGGAGCCTGAGTTAAAACGTTACTACGACAAATTAAAGCAATATGGTGCCAAACACCAAGCTGATTTATGAGGTACATTTTTTTATTTCTTTTTATTACTTCTTCTACTGGATCGATTGCATCCATATTTGATGATTGTCCCATCGGCCCCGAGAATCCATCCTCATCAACTACAGATATACAGAAATTTATGATTCCAAATTGTGCTAATTCGGACATTGAAAAATCTGCGGAGTTGGGAAATCTAACTCCACTTTGTGTTGAATGTAGAAAAAAATTTTCCACTTTAGCTGAAGGTTACAGCGTATTACTTCCATCTCCGCCAACTATCGATGTGAGGAGGGGAATACTTGAAGAATTCAAAAAGTCACTTTCAGCTCAAATTTTAGATATATCAAAACTTCGATCTTTACATCAGATGAACACCGACTTTAAAGAGGCTAATTCTGCATGTAATACGGAAAATCTTTGTCCTAATAATAGTTCTATCTCGAGTGAACTAGACAATTTGAAGGTTCAACTTGCAAATGAACTCAAGAATTTACTATCACCTACAATAGAAATAAATTCAAATGGGATATTAAATCGATCTTCAAATGCAAAGTCTTGTCAAATCTCAGACCAAGAAATGATGAAAGCTCAGTCGTTGGTTTTCGAAGATGAAATTTCAAATGATTCATTCATAAGTCAGTTATCAAGCTTACCCCAAGATGAAGGATCGTTTCATCTTGCACTTGAAGACTTTCTTGAAAATAAAATGGGAAAACAAAGAGATTTGTTTGTTAAACATCCTATTCTTTCTAGATTGGCAAAAGATCCTATACAGTTCCTAAAGTTCTTTCGGAGTATCCAAAAACCTGTTTCTCCTGATGGATTCAGAAAAGCCTTATACGAATCCCCTTCTCTATCGGCGAACATAGATCATGACATTGCTCAAAGTTGTAACAAGGCCATTGGAGCATTTAAAGATCTATACTGCTCGGGAAGAGCATCTTTCAGAGGCTCATCAATTGATTCTTTGTTACCTCTTTCTGGTGATGATTTGAATTTCACATCAAATAAAAATCTTACAGCTGATCTATCAGAACTTAACCCTTCTAAAAAGATCCTCTCTTTGTGCTCTGTCGTACAATCTTCAAACCCTAAGGATCCTGATTTATCAGGAGGCCTGAAAGATATGCAATATTCCCTAGCTCAAGATTACGCTAGATCATCTTTCAACCGTTTCAAAACTATTAAGTACGATTCTGAGATTTCAGAACCGAGAGAACTTGTTTGTTCTGATTTTGAAAAACCTATAAAATGTGAAATGAGTGATTCATTAGACTGCAAATATTTCAAAAAAATTAAAGGTTTTCGAGATCCGAAGTCATCAGATTTTAGACTTGCTCAATCTACTGATCCAAATCTGAATTCAGTTCTTCGAAGACTAATTGGTAATCCCTCTCCAAAATTGATTCCACTCGATTCAAGAACAATTCTCATATCACAAGGTATCATTCCGCAAGGAGATGGTACCTTAGCCTCTCAACCCGACGTCCCCGAACGCCACAAAGACTACTTCTCGTCCGGTTCAGCCGCAACAGCATCAGCCCAATCAACTCGTTCAGCTCCCGCAGCTGTGGCTTCAAACTCCGTATCACCAGCCGCCTCTCGAGCTGCCCCAACTTCAATCTATCAACCTTCGCCTACTACAAATACAAACTCTCCCGACTCAGACCCAGCTTCGTCCGAACTCTCAAACCTAGACCAATCCAAGCTCGGCGACATACAATCCGAAATCCTCCGCCGAACCTCCGCGGCCCCTAAAGCCGCCCCACTCTCCGCATCCCAAGTCCGTCAAATCGTCCAAGACGAAGCAGCTCGAAGACAAGTTCCACTCACTCAAGCACAAACAACTGCATTCGCTTCACAGATACAATCTCAAGCTCAAGCACCACAAGGTGTAACGGGTGGAAGCTTGGCCAATAATTCGGCTCAAGCTCTCTCCGATGATAACTCCAATGCTGTTACTCGCTCAGGCGCACAACGATTGAATGATCAAAGACAAGCGGCCTTAGGTGGAATGGCGGGAGCTTCGGGTTCTCGTGGTGGTGGATCGGGATCATCTTTAAGTGTTGATTCATCAGGCTCTGGACGCTCACCTGCATCCGTTACCAACGCTTCGATCGCCCTCAATGTTAGTGGAGATGCTAAGAATCTTTCTGATGTGATTAAGCAAAAGCTTGAATTGAATGATCCTGAAGCGAATCAATTGAAAGCGATGATTGAATCTCACCGGGACTTTACGTTGAAACTTCTCAACACAACTGTCGATTTGAGTTATGTAGAAGGCCAGGGGTATAGAGTCGCGAGTTCGAACATATCTGCTGACGTCCGTAATCAGATTTCGGCATATCTCAATCAGTACGTAATACGAAACCCAAAAGCTACACTTGAAAATTTAAAGAGAACTATTATCACTCAGTAACAGTCCAATGAAATGACTTAGAGGCCTTGTTACCGACGATGTCTTCAACTGTCACAGTGATATCGTGATCCCCCCGTCCAGCATTCATCGACGCGCGTGGAGTTTCTGGAGAGAAGTTCAAGTTAAAATAGAACTTTCTGCACTCGTAATCACCGCACGTTCCCTTCATGTAGAAATCGGAGATGAACTTCTCATCACTCGTTCCCCCCGGAAGGTGGATGAATTCCCAAACAAGCTTATCTGCTGACCCATCGAGGACGTAAGAAATTTTATACGGCGGAAGAATGAATTTCGTATGCAAGGTGAGATCACTGGCATCTAAAAAGAGTGCATACTCTCCCGCCACTTTATTTCCTAAAATCGGTTTGTGATTTTTTGCGAGACCTATTTCATTGATAATCGGAACCTGAGTATCGGGCAGCGGCTCCATCATGAGAAACGGATTGATGTACTGCTGATCCTTCCCTACTACGAGCAAGTGCAAGTGATGATAAGTCTCTCCATATGTTACCACAGACCAGCGGACGATGTTCCCGATCAATGTTCCCTGCGGAAGTTTCTCATGAGTCTTATAAGAGTTTTGGATTTCTTTCGAGATCGTCGACTTCGAGATATGGTGATACTTCCAGACAAACCCTTCATCATCCAAAATTGCAATTTCCCAATAGTTCGGATTTCCCAAAACATAGTTTTGAATATTCACGACGACACCAGCGGCAGTTGAGTAGACGGACTGGTCCTGATTCCCTCTCACATCTAGTCCATCATGCCAGTAAGGTGATCCAGAGTAGTCTTGATACGACTGCATGTTGTGGCCGATGGAGAGCAAAGGAAACGGCCACGGGTGATGCTTTTGTTCAGTGAAGCTCGCTGTCGCAAAGGCATCGGCCTTCGTGCGAAAAGTTTTTTCGTGGGCCCAAACAACTTGCGAGCAGAGTAAAAGAAGAAGAAAAAATTTCATATGAGTCCTACTGAATAAATTTTTGAACGATTTCCTGGGGAAGAACCCCTGAAAGTTTAAGTCCGACTTTAAGATCTTTTTGTTTGCGATTGGTTTCCGTTGAAATATGCACAACCTCTGCGAGCACCGGATACTTAAGCTCAGTGCGCTCAAGATGAGTTAACCAAAGAATAGGATTGTGCTTTAGGTAAGCGCGGTTTTGCTCAGAGACGATGAGTCCCAGACCAAATTCAGAAATATCCGCCACACGGACATTGAGGCTATTTCCTATGTCCCGTGCATTTCCAAGAGTTGGTTTCAAAGAAACGGTTTTTTCCTGGCTCGGCTGAAAAGACTTTCTAGGATGCGATCTCAGTTCTAAAGTTTTAATATCCTCTGGAAAAGCAAATTGCAGAGTCTGGCCTGTAAGCTGAAAATGATTAATTTTAAAAACAGAACTTCGGTAATGCAGTTTCACGTAGACTGGTTGCTGGACCTGAACTGCCTCAGAAGAAAAGACGAGCTTCAGGGCCACATCCCTTCCCACAAAATCAATTTCCATTTGATCAATATGAATTAGGTTTCGTTCCCCATCAACAGTTTGCCAAATGAAGTTCTCGCCATCGAGAGACGCCTTCTGCAACAAGCGAAGGATCTCTTTGTATTCTGTAGTAGAGCGATATTGAGGAAGACTCATCCATAAAGGATGCAAAACTTGTCAGGCTTTTGCAATAAACCAAAGTTGTCGGACTTTCTGCGATTTATCTTGAACCAGAGTGATGGCAGAATACTGTGAGACAATTTAAGAAAGGGCTCTATGAAATTGTTACTTATTCTTATTATCACTTCCTTATTGGTTGCATGCACCGGGCAGACTCTCATCGTAAAAAATGCTGATGCTCTCCTAGAATATCAAATCAAAAAGCGGCTTCCTCTTAATAACAAGCAGAAGGAAAAGCTCTCCATAGATATCGATCATTTTCTCAATTCAGAAAAAAAAGTTGTGACAGATATTCTCCCAGTCATCGATCAAATTGACCTGGGTCGCCCCGACGAAATTGATACACATTATAAAAAGCTCGTGGAATTTTTCCGCCGCCTCTCGAATGATTTTTCTCACATCTTGGCCAAATACATGGTTCAATTAGATTCGAATCAGCAGAAAGAATTCTTCGAGAACATGGAAGAAGAGATCACGAAATATAAGAAGAAGACTCAAAAGGAGCGCCGAGAAGGCGTAGAGGACAAGATGGAAAATCTCCTGGGTGACCTGAATAAAGAACAAAAAGCAATCATGAATAGCTACGATCCCTACTACGAAAAAATTTCTGAGATTAAGCTTCAGAGAAGGATAGAACTTCATAATGGCTTCAAGGAAATCTTAAGTCGTTCTCAGACGGCCAGAGAAAAAGAAGAGGCCTTGGTAAAATCTTTTGAGCTTAATCAGGATAAAAATATCTCGGATGATAATGCACTTGAGATAATAAAAAAAATCATACCTACTCTAGATAAAAACCAGAAACTAACTTTCCGGAAAAAAGTTATCGAGATGAAAGATTTGCTTCGATACTTCGTCCAGGCAAACTATTAAGAGATCTTCTTAGACTTACTCGGCTTCAAAATACTAATTTTTTGCTTGAGCTTCATCATTCCCTCCCATGGATCTTTCTT
>JBBQGK010000046.1:0-29789 GCA_038322885.1 Bacteriovoracales bacterium
ACAAAAATATCACCAATGAAAACGAGGGATGTATCACTCTCTCCGTTGTCTGCAATGTCATGCTCAACTTCTTTCATGGCTTCGTCATAGTCACCGACAAGAAACTTGATTCGAGCTACATAATACTGGACCTTGGGATAAGAAGGGAGCTTACTTCGAACTCTTTCAAACCATTTTGCCGCTTCAACTAATTTTTCACTTTCAAAGAGAACTTTACCTGCAGTCATCATGCTTTCAAGATCCCCAGGTTCAATCTCAATTAATTTTTCAACGAGCTCCGGGATTTCATCGTAGCGTTCGTCCAGGAGTGCAGCCCGGATTAGGAATTCGTAGAGAGCTTTATCTTTTGTTGGAAGCTCTTCAAGTTTCTTTTTGTAGGCCTGGAAATCTTTGACCTTGCCTGCCCTGAAATAAAAAATTGCCATCTCTCCAAGAAACTTTGGATTTTCACCGAATTCTTTATTTAGACCAATAAGGTATCCGATAGCTGCTTGATCATCCTGGGTTTCGTACACCATTTTAGCGTAGGCGATTCGGTAGTCTGGGTTTATAGGGTCGAGCTCCATACATTTATTCAAAAGGTCACGAACACTGCTAAAATCTGAGCGCTTAAGCTGAATTTCTGCGAGTGAATAAATATCATGATCGTTAAGAGGATTGAGCCTAATGCTTGTTTTAAGCCATCCTAGTGCATGAAGGATGTCTCCCATTTTTATAAAGAGCTTTGCGTTTGCAGAGGCGTATTCCCAAGAGTTACGAAGGGCCGTGCCGGATATAACACCTATGCGTGTTTGCGCCTGCTTGAATTTAAAAGTATCTATGTAGGCATTGATAAGTGCGATGTTGATGTCTTTATCTTCTGGAAATTTTACAATTAAATCCTCTAGAGTTTTTAATCCTTGTTTAGATAATCCAAGTTTTAATTGAATTTTCGCGAGGAAGAGATCTGCTGGTATATAAGAGGGGACAAGATCAGAAGCCTTGGCCGCTGAACTTAAAGCATTCGTATAACTTCTTTTGTCATAAAAATCTCGCGCTTCATAAAGAAGTTTCGTTGCTCGACTTTCCTGGATGAGCTTGTCCGCGGCCGGTGTCGTGTTGTCGGAAGTTGCGAGATCAGCTAGCTTCATTCTTAGCTCGGCTGAATCCGCAATCTGAAGAGACTTTGTGAGCAAGACAGTGGCTTCTTTAACTTTTCCTTTGAGGGCGGAATATATTCCAGTCATTTCAAGAAATTTAGCTCGCATTCTGTCGTTGTACTCAAGGTTACGCTTAGTGGCCTCAGCGAGAAGAGGTTCTATCTGTTTAAGATCTTTTTTCTTAAGCAAAATCTCGGCCTTGATCAGATAGAATCTGACAATGTTGGGATATTTTTTGATCGCCTCTTCGGCATACTTAATCGCCTTTTCATCTTCTTGGTTGAGTCTCGCGTATTCAATCATTGATTCGAGAGCGTAAGCATTTTTTTTCTCCGCTTTATCAAGGGCGACGTAAAACTGCTTCGCAAGATCAATCTTTCCAATCTTCATGAGACTGTGCAAGTAGACCGCGAAGAGCTCCTGAGTAACATTTTTGGGACTAAGTTTAAGATATCTGGAAATGACATCCGCTGCTGCTTCATGTTTATTAATCGAAGAATAGAAAAGATTAAGCCCCATGACTCCGTTCGGGTCCTGCATCAAAAAGGGTCTCTTACTTTGAATGATGTTAAATACGGTATGCGCATCTTCCAATAAATTTTTAGAATAAAAGAGTTCTTCTCCGTAAGTTCTCACAAGAAAATTTACAGCATTCAGATTATTAATGTCGTTTTCAAAGCTAGCTTTAAAATGAAGTCCGGCCTTTACAAGCTCAGGATATGTACCGCCAATAGTTCTTTGAATGCCCTTGTCGTACTCAAGGACTGACGTTTGCTTGTCTAAAACGTCGAATGGAATGGGGAAGATAATTTGCGGAGGAAGGTTCTGGAATGGGGGAATTTTAGGCTTGTCTTCATTGGGAAAAAGAAAAGCATACAAAAGAGCAAGGCCGCCAATGATAAGAACAAGTCGAACCTTTTTATTACTTTCCTTTGGTTCTTCCTCAATATTTTCTGCTTCATCAGCTTCTATTTCTTGCTGCTTTTTTAGGTCGTAAGCTTTCTTCTGCTTATCTATTAGAATTTCTTCTTCTGAGGCAACTTCCAGCATCCCGGTATTAAAGTTTTTGAGTTTTACAACTTGGGTGAGTGCATCTGATGGTACATTTTCCAGAGCGATGAGATTTGCTTCATCGTCATCTTTTCTTTTTTGAAGAGCGTGATTTCTTTCATGTTCGGCCTCGATCGCCGCTTGCTCTACCAGTGCTTGCCTTTGTTGCCTTCGTAATTTTTCAATCTCCTGCTGGGCCACAGGGTTGATGAGAGTTTTATCATCAAAATTATCCGATGACTCAGGCTGGAGAAACTCTTTTTCAAGGGCCTCATCTAGAATAATTTCAACCGGGACCGGTTTGGGTTCTGGTTTTTTAAAAGTTGAACTACTTGGTAGCCTTACTGTTTCAGTTAATCTCTCTATCGGATGAAGTGAGGGAACATCTTCAGAATCAACTTCCTTTTGCTTCATGAGGCTTCGGAGTTCGTTGATATCGATAGTGAATGTTTTTTCAAACACTTCGTTGTTCACCACGGTTCGCGCTTCATCCATCAACTCGCCGTAAATATCAAGATCGGCCACTGGCCCCCACGCGCCTGTTGGAAAGACCTGCGCCTCTTCATTACCCTTGACGTGACCCTTGGCCTTTAAATCAAAAAGCTGTTCTTTCGAAAATGGTCCTATAACCCGGACGTTAATCATACGGAATAGGTACATGGTCATAGATAAATTATATTGGAATTCTTGGGACTAGGTAAAAAAAAGGGGGGCGCTGGCCCCCCTTTGAGATTACTTGATAAAGATTGTGGCGTTACCTGAGATCATCATGACTTTCTCCCAGAAAATTCCGAGGAAAATAACCGGAATGAAGAGTGCAACGATCACCGCCTGGTTGGCGAAAGTAAAACCCGCGACTTTTTCTTCACCTTTCACTTCGCCAAACACCATCGTTTTAGCGAGTTTCATGTAGTAGTAAAGAGCAATGACTGAGTTCACGGCGGCCACAAGTGCAATTCCGTAATGTTTCTTCTCGATAATGACTGAGAAAATGTTGAACTTCGCAACGAATCCACTGAATGGAGGCATACCCGCTAGAGAGAAGAGAACAGAAACCATAACAATCGCCATCACTGGGTGTTTGTAAATGAGCCCCTTGAAGACATCTGATGAATCTGTGCCATACATATCTGACAAATGTGAAGTGATATAAAAAGCAATCAAAGTCATAAAACAGTAAACAATTCCGTAAAATAGAATCGCGCGAACTCCCACGTCGTTAAGGACAATCACACCTAAAATCATCATCCCTATGTGGCCAATGGAAGAGAAGGCGAGCATACGCTTGACCGAAGTTTGTCCGATCGCAGTCACGTTACCTACAGTCATCGTCATGGCAGAGATCACAAGCATAAGTCCAATCCACGAGACTGAAATGATTGTTTCATGATTAAAAAAGACCATGGACACACGTACCAGGGCAGCGAGCCCTCCGAGTTTTGGAACAATTGAGAAAAAGGATGTTACAGGAATAGGAGCGCCTTGATAAACATCAGGTGACCACATGTGGAAAGGAAAACAAGAAATCTTGTAACCAATACCTGCGAAAAATAATAGGAATGAAATCATCACCACAATCATATTGGTTCCTTCGAGAGAACCAAGATGAGGCAACATTTCTGAGAATTGTATTGTGCCAAGGACGCCGTAAAGATGACTGATCCCGTAGAGCATAACACCGGCCGTGAGACCACCGTAAAGAGCGTACTTCATGCCAGCCTCGGCCGAAGTCGATTCATCCCGCTTAAATGAACTCATGACGTAAGAGAGAATCGAAAGCGTTTCAATACCGAGATAAAGAGTGAGCATGTTGTTAGCCGATGCCAAAAGCATCCCACCAATTAAAACACCAACGGCCATAATACAAAATTCAGACTTTAGATTTGTGTAGATATCTTTTGAAGAACGACTAAGGAAGATTGAACCCATGGTCCCAAGGACCATGATGATCTTAATCAGTGTACTAAACGGATCAATGGTCACAGCATTGTGAAAAATAATGACAGGAGCCTTTCCAAGATTCTGACAAAGAGGAATGAGCGTAAGGCCCAGTACAACTAGTGCATAGGCATAGATTTTATCACGAGAGCCGTGCTCATCTTTTACTGCTGCTTCCGCCATCAAGAGTGTCGTCATCAAAACGACACACATGACTTCCGGGATATAGAAGCTTAAAAAATCAAAAAGCTGCTGAATCACAAGAACCTCTTTTTAGAATTTCGCCAATAGGTCAACAAGTTGGCCTACCGAAACCTTCATCACGTTAAGAAGTGGTGCTGGGAATATTCCGAAGAAAATGACACATGCACAGAGTGGAAGCATGTAAAAAACTTCTCTCTTGTTCATATCTTCGTATTCATCACAATCCGGATTCACTTCTCCGAAGAACATACGTTTAAACATCCAAAGAAGGTAAGCGGCACCGATCAAGAGACCAACAACTGCGATCACTGTGATGGTCGTAAACTTCTGGTAAATTCCGAGGAAGATCAAGGCCTCAGAGATAAATCCGGAGAGACCTGGAAGCCCCAAAGACGCGAACATACCGATGATGAAGACCACTGAGTACTTTGGAAGTTTTGTGTAGAGGCCGCCGAAACCTTTTGTTCCATCCGGGCGCACAATCCAGCGGTGGTGAGAACGCTCATAAAGAATACCGATGAGTAAGAACATCATAGCAGTCGAAGTTCCGTGGTTAAACATTTGAAGAACTGCTCCATTCATTCCTTGAACAGACATCGAAGCGAGACCAAGCATGACAAAACCCATGTGAGAGACAGAAGAGTAAGCTACGAGTTTTTTTACATCATCTTGGGCCATGGCACAGAAGGCACCGTAGATCACAGAGATAAGTCCAAGGACTGCGATCACAGTTGAGTAGTGAACGGCGGCCGATGGAAAGATAGGAAAAGCTATTCTTAAAAATCCGTAAGTTCCCATTTTTAAGAGAACGCCAGCGAGGATAACAGAAACGGCTGTCGGAGCTTGAACGTGAGCGTGTGGGAGCCATGTGTGGAATGGAAAAACCGGAACCTTGATGGCAAAGCCCAGGAACATAAACCAAAAGAAAAGTCTTTCGAAAGAAAAGTTCTGTCCAAATATATTGACCATAAGGTTAGTATATTTCCCGCCGTGGTGAGCAAGGATACTAAACGAATCAGGGCCCGCACCACTTGCGTAGTAAAGAGCAATAATACCAACGAGCATGAAGATCGATCCGAAGAAAGTATAGAGGAAGAACTTAATCGCAGCATACTCTCTGTTCTCTCCACCCCAAATTCCGATGAGGAAGAACATTGGAAGAAGCATAACTTCCCAATAGACATAAAAGAGGAAGAAATCGAGAGAGAAGAATACTCCAAAAACGGTTGATTGAAGCATCAAGAGAAGTGCAAAGTAACCCTTCGGAGACTTGTGAACCGTCCAGGAAGAGAGTGTACAAATAAAGAAGAGAAGGGCGTTGAGGAAAGTCATTGGGAGTGTGATCCCGTCGATTCCAAGTGAATAGTTAATGTGGAACTGTTCAATCCACGGAACCGTCACAGTGAACTGCATTGCTGCCGTCGTGATATCGAACTGGGTATAAAGGATAATTGTTAAAAGCAGCGTTATCGACGTTGTTACCAACGTGACTAACTTAATCGCTTTTTCATTATCCTTCGGTGTGAGAAGAACCCCCACCATTCCAATGATCGGTAACCATAAAATCCAATTCAAAATTCCGCTCACAAAGAACCTCTCTCTAAAAAAAGAAACTTAAAATTTTAATGTCCAAATATAACTCGCAAGAACCATAACGAGCATGACGAAGTAAAATTGAATTTTACCTGACTGTACGATTCTTAAAACCAAATTGAATAAATTAACCGCGACACCTGTTCCATCGACACCGATGGCGTCAACAACTACATCATCAAACCATTTTGACGCCTTGAAGAGAACTCGGTTCACAGATGCCCACCCATCAACAGCAAACCTATCGTAAACTCCCATGTCAAACCAGGCGAGCCCTCGGTTAAGTCCAAGAAGGCCTTTTTTGATAACAACATCAATATAGAAATTATCAAAATAGTACTTATTTTTAAGCGTCGTCGTAATTCCCTTAAAGGTATCCGACCATGGTTTCACCGTGTGCTGGATGTACATCAAAAAGGCGAGGAAGACTCCCGCAAATGCAATAATAATCGAAGCAATCGCGCCGATTGTGTGGGCAGTGTGAAGCTTATGTTCGTCAGCATTCGGTCCAGCGTAACCAGACTGGTGATGATAATGAGCATGGGGAAGTTCAGTCTTGTCGCGTTCATCAACTCCAGCGAAAGGTTGGCGAGTGTGATTCACGAAGAGTTCAACCCTCGGTGCCTCAACAAGAACTTTAAACCACTCGACTTTTTTCCCGAATACTTTTCCAAAACTCTGGCCAGTGAGTGTGCCAGCAAACCAAAACCCAAGAGTGAAAATTGCAAGAATCAAAAGAGGAACGTTCTGGCGGGCATCGAGATGCTCATGATGAATCTCATGTCCATGATCGTGGGCAGCTTTCGCGTGTCCGTGTCCTGCGTGGCCATGATCATCGTGATGAGCATGAGTTCGGTTTTCTCCATAGAAAGTTAAGAACATCATTCGGAACATATAGAAGGCGGTTAGACCGGCACCAGCAAAGCCCAGGATCGGAACGATCGCGAGCATTGGGTTTTGACCCGCCATAAATCCGAAATAAAGTGCGTCTCCGAGAATACGATCTTTAGAAACAAATCCCGAGAAGAAAGGAATACCTGCGATCGCAAGTGTACAAAGCATCATCGCAAAGTGCGTATAAGGTAAATACTTGCGAAGGCCACCGAGCTTGGGCATCTCTTGTTCATGCACCGAGTGAATGATGGATCCCGCAGACAAGAAGAGACACGCTTTAAAAAAGGCATGAGTGATTACGTGCATGAAAGCGGCATTATAAGAACCAACCCCAACCCCAATCATCATGTAACCAAGCTGAGAGAGAGTAGAGTAAGCGAGAACAGCTTTTATATCTGTCTGGACAACAGCAATGGTGGCGGCGCCAAACGCCGTGATGGCACCTATCACGGCAATAAACCAAGTAATATCACCCAAAACCATCAATGGATAAAGCCGAAGAGTTAAATAAACACCCGCAGTAACCATCGTCGCTGCGTGAATGAGTGCAGAACCTGGAGTTGGACCCATCATCGCATCCGGAAGCCAGACGTGAAGTGGAAACTGAGCAGATTTACCCATGGCTCCGAGAAAAATACAGATCGCAGTGAAGGTCGCAAAAGAAATTCCCATGACACTGTTGCCATCGAATTTTCCTTCAGCAATCGCTGCGTAGATGTCTACGTAAGTAACTGAACCCAAGACCATCCAGATTGCGACAATTCCCAAGAGGAGGAAAACATCTCCCACTCGTGTCGTCATGAAAGCCTTAAGAGATGCGTCTCCAGCTTTCTCTTTTTTGTTATAGATACCGATGAGTGAATATGAACAAAAGCCCATGATCTCCCAAAAGATAAAGAGCGAGAAAAGATTGTCCGAGAGAACCATCGCGAGCATGGCACTCGTGAAAAGGGGAAGAAACACAAAGAATTTTCCGTGCTTCTCGTCGTGCTCCATGTACCAGGTTGAAAACAAGTGAATCAAAAAAGCAATTCCGGAAACCATCGTAAGCATGATCGCGGCCATGTTATCGAGGTAGATCCCCATGTCTACTTTCCAAATCTTGTCAGCGTACGAAAGGTCGAACCAAGTAAAGGTTTTATGGATGTAAAACTCTGTCGCGAACTTTCCAAAAACAAAATCAGAAAAAATGCGTGCCGAAAAAATGAAAGAGATAAAGATACTTAGTGTTGCTAACCAATCTCCACTTCGAGGCAACTTTCTTCCGAAGAATGCGTTGATGACAAACGCTAAAACGGGTGCCAAAAAAATCGGTGCAATACTGCCAATTGTATATTCCATGCTAAACCCTTAGTTTCTTAACTGTGTCGCTTCATCGACGTGAACCGTTTCTTTAATCTGGAAGAAACGAATGACAATCGCGAGGCCCACCGCTGCTTCTGCTGCGGCCACGACGATAATGAAAAGTGCGAAAATATGACCGTCTAAATTATTCGTGGCATATCTAGAGTAGGCCACAAAGTTCAGTGCCGCTGCATTGAGAATCAATTCAATTCCCAAAAGGATCGCGACGACGTTTTTTCGTGCGATCATAACAATAAGTCCCACCACGAAAAGGATGAGAGAAATGATTAAATAAGAAGCTAGGCTCATCATAATATAATTCCCGTTACTGCTTACGTGGACGAGCGATAATGGCCGCACCCACAAGAGCTCCTAATAAAAGTACAGATGATAACTCAAAAGCAAGTACATGCTCCTTCACAAGCAAATGGCCGATCTGGTTAACGGTTGAGGGAAAATCATTTCCGAAAGTTCTCGCAGGAATAAGCTTCAAAAGATTTCCAAGCAATGTCACATTTGTAAGAAGGAATACGGCCCCCACTAAGGTTGCGATCGTAAAGGTCCACTTGTTACCCATTGAAGGCGCAAGTCCTAAAAGATTTTGTGCGCGTGAGACGAAATCCTTTCCACCCGTTAGCATGACTGCAAAGAGCATGAGGATGACGATACCACCGACATAAACCATGATCTGAGTAACGGCTACAAAGTCAGCACCGAGGGTTGCATAGAGACCTGCGACACCAATCAAAGAAGCGAGCAAGAAGATACAAGAGTGCATGATGTTTTTAGTAACGAGCACGGCAATCGCTCCACCAACAGTGAGGAGGGCCGAAAGAGCAAAGAGAAGTTGTGCGAACATGTGTCGTCCTTAAATTTTAGTGATGTCCACCGAAGACAATTTGCGCCATCGATCTACCATCGAAAGCCACGAGCCAAACGGCACAACCAACCAGGTTTACGATCGCGATTGGAGTTAGGTATTTCCAGCAAATAGACATGAGCTGATCAACGCGCAAACGCGGGAAGGTCCAGCGAATCCAAATCACAACGTAATAGAGAATGAGAGTTTTCGTCATGAAAATGATCACTTCTACTAACTGGATGGGAAGAATATCGATGTTTAAATCGAAAGGAAGATTTGATCCACCAAGAAAAAGAGCTGCGGCGACGCCACAAACAACGAAAACTTCGATGTACTCAGCGAGAGCAAAGAAGCCAAATCTCATCCCGGTATATTCTGTATGATAACCAGAAACGAGCTCAGACTCTGCCTCAGGTAGATCGAAAGGAGCGCGGTTGGTTTCAGCAAGTGCTCCGACAAAATAAACAAAGAAAGCAATGAATGCGAATGGGTTGTGGAAAACAAACCAATTAAACGGAAGACCTTTCTGATGACCAACAATCGCACCAAAACTCATGCCACCAGCAAGAAGAACGATCGCAAGGATCGACATCGTCACGGGGATTTCATAGGAAATAATTTGAGAAGCCCCACGCATTCCACCAAGCATCGACCACTTTGAGTTTGAAGCATACCCACCGAGGAAAACACTCACTCCAACGAGGGATGAAATGGCCACAAGGTAAAAGATACCAACGTTCATATCGGCCATGATAAAACCGCTCGACCAAGGGAGCACTGCGAGGGTTGCAAAAACTCCAACAAGAGCGAGCATCGGAGCAAGATAGAAAAGCATTTTGTCCGCTGTGAAAGGCATGACATCTTCTTTAGTCATCATTTTCACGCCATCAGCGAGGAATTGAAGAATTCCGTATGGGCCTACACGGTTTGGTCCAAGACGCTGCTGAATATCGGCAGAAATTTTTCTTTCCGCATAGGTTCCAAGACCACCAATCGTGGCACAGAGGCCCACGATGATCACAGCGAAAAGTAAGTAGATCGCAAATGCGAGCAAGCCCTCATTGCCTCCGAAGGCCCTAAGAAGCATATCGTAAAATTCATATTGCGATAGATAGCTAACAACAGTCTGATTCATACTCTAAACCTTTAAGTTTTATTCTTCGTTGAAACCTGAAATGATTTCACCCAATCGAGATCACCTTTTCTCCAGCAGTAAGCGATGCCTTCAATCAAAACAGAAATGAAGCTTAAGAAAATGATAAGAGCATATCCGCCTTGACCTAATTCATTCATCTCTCTGAAAATCGATGCGACTGGAAACATAAGTACAGATTCCACATCAAAGATGATAAAGATCAATCCCACGACGTAAAAACGTACGTTGAACATAGACCAAGCTGAACCAACCGGTTGCTCACCACACTCGTAAGGAGTAGATTTAGCATGCGATGGTTTTTTTGGTGCTAAAAGCACAGAGGCGAAATGGCCTCCCCAAAAGAGAACCACGGCTAGGGCCATGAAGATAACGACAGGCATTAGGCCATCAAAATGAGCTGGTGTCATGGAAATCTCCACTACTTAAAAGACGCAAAAAAGTAGTTTAAAGATACAAAAGATGCTGAAAATAGGAAAGATTTTTATTTTACAGAAGCTCGACAACTTTTTGCGTTAACAACTTTTAGAAAAAACTTTTTTGGTCGGAATTTGATGCAAACTTTATTCAGCGCTATCGCAACAAAGATTCAGTATTGGTTACAAAAAGAGGAAACTCTTGCATTGAAAGGAGTGTCACCAAATCAGTGGTGTCTTCTTGCGGGTAGTTATTTTGCAGACCAACTCTTTAAAGACACTCATCTCATTGTTTGTTCAGACCAAGAAGAAGCTGAAGAAGTCTTTGAGGCACTGAAGCATCTAAAAAATATTCATTTTTACCCGGGGCACAACCATTCCCTTTATGGGTCTATTATCACCTCCGAGAGTTCGCTTCTTCAACGTTGGTCAGTGTTGCAAACACTGCAAAAAAATTCTTCCGCGATTATAGTCACCACATGGGAAGCCTGTTTATTGCTTGGTCCTACGCCGGAATTTTTTCAAAAAAATTCCATGACAATAAAAAAAGATGACATCATCACACCGCATGATCTCGCGTTAAAATTAACTGAGATGGGATATTTTTCATCCAGCACAACAGAAGAGCCCGGAACATTTTCACGGCGAGGTGAAATTTTTGACATCTATCCTATTTCTCATCCACCAGTACGTTTGCACTACTTTGATGACTTAATAGAAGAAATCTTTGGCATTGATCTCGAAACGCAAAAAACGAATCGAGAGAAAACTTATGATGTGGTTGGCCTCTCACCGGGGGCGGGATTTTTAAACCGAGATCCCTTTGCCACTCATCTGCGCTCCAAAATTCCTCAAGCTCAACCACGCTTTAAAAACAAATACGAAGCAAGAAAGCAGATTTTTCAGCAAGTTTCCGAGGGACAACTGTTTGAGAACTATGCCCTTTTTATCCCTCTCTATTTTGAAAAACCTGTCACCATCTTTGATTATCTACCCAAGCAAGCGAAGCTCACCTTTATCAATCCAGATAATGGCCAAAATACTTATGATCACTTCCTTTCTCTCCAAAATGAGGATTATGAGCTTCAGTCTAAGGATGTGGAAACGTCATCTGTCATTCCGGGACCAGAACATTTTTATCTTTCCAAATTTCCGGCAACAAACTTTAAAAGATTAGAAATCGAGCAACTCGACATCACAGCGAACCTCGACAATCCCTTTACAGGTGAACTCCATTTAAATTTTGAAAAACTTCGCACCTACCTTCAGGCCAAGATTCAAGTTGCCAGTGAAAATAAGTACGAATTTATTAAGGCGAGTCTTAAAACACTTAGAAGGCAGCTTGAGAATCACGGCCACCTCGTCGTCACTTATCGATCAGAGAGTGCCAGGCAAGAACTGACTTATCTTCTTGAAGAAAATGGCCTCAAAGATCTTGGAAATCGTCTTCATTTCGTATCTGGTAAGCTCGACGAAGGCTTCTATTATAAAAATGAAAATATCGTTGTGCTCTCCGAAGGTGATTTCTTCGCCATTAAAAAGAAAAAGGCGAAACAGGCCAAGGCAACCGACAAAGACCTTTTTGCTGAACAACTCGCAACCTTAAAAATCAATGACTACGTTGTTCACCGAGATTTTGGGATCGGTGTCTACAAAGGTCTTGAGCCCATTATGGCGGGAGATCAGCAGAGTGATTACCTCGTCATTCTCTATGAGGATAACGATAAAGTTTATGTTCCTGTCTACAAACTAAACCTCGTTCAGAAGCACGCAGACGCATCTGCCGGTGTTAAAGTAGCATCGCTCAAGTCTAAGAAATTTTCTGAGCTTAAAAATAAAGCACGCTCCTCAGTTAAGAAGCTTGCCTTTGATCTTTTAAAACTCCAGGCAGAGCGCAAACTTCATGGTGGTTTTCCGTTCTCTCCTCCAGACCATATGTTTAAAGAATTTGAACTCTCATTTGCATTCGAAGAAACCCCGGATCAGGAAAAAGCGATTGCCGATGTTTTGCAAGACATGCAAAACCAATATCCCATGGACCGACTAGTGTGCGGAGATGTGGGTTTCGGTAAAACAGAAGTTGCCATGAGAGCGGCGATGAAGGCCGTGCTCGATAAAAAACAAGTCGTCATTTTGGTACCCACAACTGTTCTGGCCCTTCAGCATTATCATTCATTCAAAAAACGCTACGAAAATTTTCCCGTAAATGTTGATATGATCTCAAGATTTAAAACGGCCAAAGAGAAAGCCGAGGTCGTTAAAAAAGTTGCCGAGGGAAAAGTCGATATTTTAATTGGTACGCATGCTGTTCTATCGGATAAACTCGAATACTTCGATCTTGGACTTTTAGTCATCGATGAAGAACATCGTTTCGGGGTAACCCACAAAGAAAAACTAAAAGTCCTGAAAAGCGGGATCGATGTACTGACAATGACAGCGACTCCTATTCCACGGACACTCCAGTTATCCTTCTTGGGAATTCGCGATCTTTCTCTTATCCAAACGGCTCCCCCTCGTCGTCAGTCGATCAAAACTTATATCATTAAAGATGACGATCTCACTTTGAAGTCGGCGATCGAAAAAGAGTTGAGCCGGGGTGGGCAAGTCTATTACGTTCACAACCGCGTCCACGACATTGAAGAACATGAACTCTATTTAAAAAAACTTGTTCCCAAGGCAAGGATCAGTGTCACGCATGGACAAATGAATGAGCGCGAACTTGAAAAACGCATCAATGATTTCTATGACCACAAGTCAGATATCCTGCTAGCGACGACCATCATTGAATCAGGGATTGATATTCCTAATGCCAACACAATGATTATTGATCGTGCAGATACCTATGGCCTGGCACAACTCCATCAACTTCGGGGACGAATTGGCCGCTCAGATCGCAAGGCCTATGCTTACTTCATGGTTCCCGAGCACAGAATCCTTTCAGAAAGTTCGCAGCGACGACTTCAGGCCCTGCAAACCTATGCCGAAATGGGATCAGGTTTTGCCCTTGCATCTTCTGATATGGAAATTCGTGGGGCAGGGGATATTCTGGGCGGAGAGCAGTCAGGACACATTGAAGCGATTGGCCTCGAGTTCTACATGGATCTTTTGCAAGATGCGATTCATGAGATTCGTGGTGAGCAAAGAATCGTAGCAAAAAATATTGAGATACAGGCGCCCTATGCGGCCTACATTCCAAACTCATATATTGCTGACCATTCTTTGCGATTGAAATACTACAAGCGCCTTTCGAATTCAAACGACATGATCAAGCTAGAAAATATTATTACAGAACTTAACGACGCCTTTGGAATGACACCGCGTGAACTCGAAGCCTTGTATTCAATACTTCGTTCTCGAATCACCGTTCAATCGCTCGCGATCCGATTATTAAAAGTTGGTGGGACCAGCATCACTCTTTTCTTTGATCAAGAAATACTCAACCATAATCATCAACTAAGAGATAAGATGCTGAGTTTCTTCATGAATAAACCTAAGCTCTATAAACTCAATCCAGATTCATCTGTTAGCTGTTTCTTTAAAGAGCCAGTGAGTCATCAAATGCTCTTAGAATTTGCGAAACATATTGCAGCAAATATAGGTGCATGATACCGTTTTTATTAGAATCACTAAAAACAGGGATGTGTATGAAAAAACTTTTCGTCGTTATCGTTGCGACCATGATGGTGGCACCAGCATTTGGACAAGTTGTAGCGACCGTTAATGGCCGTCAAATTACTAAAAAACAATTCGAAGAATATCACCTTCAAAATTTAAAAAATATTGGAACACGCAAAATCACAAAAGAAGTTTCTCTTCAAGACATGATTCATCGCGAGCTTGGAATTGAAAAAGCAAAAAAAGCTGGAACGGATAAAGATCCTGAAGTGATTACTCGCCAAGAAGACATCCTCTATCACGCTCAAATTTCAAAAGATCTCGAAGGAGAACTTAAAAAAATTACCGTTTCTGATGATGATGTAAAAAAGTATTACGAAACGAATAAAGAATATCGAACGGCCAACATCATTACGCGTGTTCGTACTGAACCGACCCCGCAAGAAGTTCAAGAAGCCTTTAATGCTAGTTCCGAAATTTATGAAGCCCTTCAAAAGAATCCTGAAGACTTCGCAAAGCTTGCGAACAAATTCTCTCAGTCTGCTAATGCGCCGGTTGGTGGAGATCTGGGCTTTCAGCCTCCAACTCGTTTAGCTCCTGAATATTACGAAGCCATTAAGGGTCAAAAAGTTGGTTTCATTTCTAAGCCCGTTAGAAGCCAAATGGGCTTCCATGTTATCAAGGTTCTTGGTGCAAAGTCCTACGACCAAATCGACAAGAACTTGTATAAGAAAATCATTTACGATATTAAAAGAGACGCCATTCTTGATACTTACTTCAAGAGCTTGGCCAAGGGTGCAGACATAAAGATGGGCCCGACACCTCTTTAAAGAAAATGTGGTCTCGTGAAAATAGTATTCTTAATTCTTCTACTGGGTTCAGGCATTGTCTGGGCCCAGGACGAAATAATCGAAAAAAAGCCAGAGTCTAAAGAGCCTTCTACTGAAAAGCTTCTTGATAAAATCGTTGCTGTTGTAAATACCAAAGTCATTTCACTTTCTGAAATCAGCCGAATTGAAAATACGTTATCGGCCCGAAAAGAAATTTCACCGGTGATTTACACTGAAACCAAGTACACCCCAAAGCAGTACATCGACCTCATCATTCACTCTTTCATCGTTCGCGATAAAATCAATGCCCAGGGCTATGTCATTAACGATGATGCAGTAGAATCGCGAATTAAAGCAACCGAGGAAAGACTCGGTCTCAAGCGGGCCGATCTTTTGAGTTTTTTGAAAACCAAGACCATCACTTATGAAGAGTACTTTGAGATCATCCGTGAAACGATGGAATACAATATTTTTGCCACTAAAATCATTGCCCCTCTGATTTCGGTAACTGAACAAGAAATCAAAAACGAATTCTACCGGCGCAATAGTTCTAACAGTGCGCTTTCGTTTAAGTACAATTTAGTCGATTTTTATGTGCCCGAGTCAGGCCTCATCGATAAAGACAAGACTAAGTTTTTGTCTGTTTTGAAAGATTACCAGCTCACGGGTAAATTGCCGGAAGAGTACCATAACCTCGAATCCAACAACCTCGAAGGCTTGAGCGAAGATGGTTTATCAAAAGAGCTTGGCGCCGTTCTCAAGGATGCGGCCGAGGGATCATTCTCTAAGCCTGTTTCAATCACAGGTATTCTTCACGCTTTTTATGTTCAGAAAAAAGATTTAGTAGAAAGCGAAGAGTTCATTCAGGCAAAAGAACAGATTCAGAGCGAGATCTTTCTCCAAAAAGGAAAGGGCGTCACTCAGAATTGGTTTGACCGCGAATTCGCCAACTACTACATCAAAACTCTTCTGTAATTTATGCAAGTCTATGTCACCCAGGGACATGAGCATGGGATTGGACTCGAAGTCTTTTTTAAGACGTGCCTTCTACTTTCAGATGATGAGTTAACGTCTGTCAAACTTATCGCTTTTCCCCCTGCAGTCACTGAGACCCTTTCTCTCCTAAAAATTCCATTCGAGATAACTAAAACTGGCCTCACCTTATGCGGAAGGGAGCTAAGCGTTTCATGGTGTAAAAAAATGATTCACTCCCAAAGCCATACTGCTTTGATTGAGGGGATGAAGAGATCAGAAGAAGGTGGTGTGCTCTACACTTTACCAACTTCTAAGGACCAATTTATTTCCTCGGCTGGCCACACCGAATATTTCCGACAGGTGTACAAGACTCCAGAGCTCGGAATGTTTTTTTCTTCTCCCACCTTGCAGGTTTTACTCTTAACCGACCACGTAGCTATCGGCGAGCTTTCAAAGGTTCTGACCCAAGAGCTGATTTATAAAAAACTTTTGTTAGCCCTTCAAACTTTGAAGCGCTGGAATTGGCCGACTGAACAAATTTTGATATCCGGACTCAATCCCCATGCCGGAGAGAATGGAATGATCGGTCATGAAGATGAGAGAATTAAAAAAGCGATCAAACAGCTTTTAGACAAAAATAAATTCCAAGTGTCTGGTCCCTTTCCTGGTGATACGATGCTGCTGGAAAAAGGATCAGCTAAAGACGTTTTGGTTTATCTTTTTCATGATCAGGGCCTCGGTGTTTTTAAGGGCATTCAGGGCTTTATTGGTTCCAATATGACTCTCGGGTTACCCTATCCAAGATTTAGTCCTGATCACGGAACTTCATTCTCTCTCTTTGGTAAAAATGTTGCTGATTATCGAGGCTGCGCTTTTTCGTTAAGGCAGGCCATCGATCTTACAAGGGTGTCTCATGGACAAAATTATCGTTACCAAAGCTCGCGTTCATAATTTAAAAAACATCGATGTCACCATTCCAAGACATTCACTTACAGTTATTACAGGTCCCTCAGGATCTGGAAAATCGTCATTAGCTTTTGATACGATCTATGCCGAGGGTCAACGTCGTTATATTGAATCCCTTTCAAGTTATGCCCGTCAGTTCATCGGACAAGTTGATGCTCCCGAAGTAGAGAGTATTACTGGTCTCTCCCCTGCGATTGCTATTGACCAGAAATCAACAACTAAAAACCCTCGTTCTACGGTTGGAACAATTACTGAAGTCTATGATTACCTAAGACTACTTTATGCCCGTTTGGCCGATGCTCACGACCCCGAATCAGGGGAGCCTGTATCGAAACAGTCTCCACAGCAGATTGTAGATAAAATCGCGAAGTTTAAATATGGAACGAAGCTTCAGATTCTTTCACCTGTAATCCGAAATAAAAAAGGAGAGCATAAAGAAGAGCTCGCCAAATTCGCCAGTATGGGATTTTCTCGCGTCCGTTTAAATAATGAACTTATCAATCTAGACGATTCGATTACTGTTCAGAAAGCGAAGTTTAACAACATAGATGTTGTCATTGATCGCCTCGTTATGAAGGAGGCGATCAAAAGCCGCCTCACCGAATCTGTAGAGCATGGCCTCAAGCTTTCAGATGGGTATCTTGTTATCCTGGCCGATGATGTAGAGCACTTTTATTCAGAAAAAAATTATTCCTTCAAGTCTGGAAAAAGCTTTCCCGATTTAGAACCTCGGCTCTTTTCTTTCAACTCCCCGATGGGCGCCTGTCCGAAATGTAATGGTCTTGGTATATCGAAAACTTTCGATATTGATAGTTTACTCTTTGATGAAAATCTCTCCCTAGAAGATGGCGCCATACCCATCGTTAAAAAGAATGCTTTTCTCATGCAAATGGTGAGATCTGTTGCCGTCGCTGAAAAAATAGACATTGATAAGCCTTTCGCCAAGCTTTCTCAAAAATTTCGCGACATCCTTTATGAGGGTAATGATAAAATCTATAACTACAAGTTTGAATCTGAGAACTCATCATGGAACTTTAAAAAAGAATTTCCAGGGATCGTAGTTTGGCTTGAAAAAAAATATCACGAGTCTGAATCCGAAAAAACCCGAGCTGATCTTGAAGAATACATGATCATAAAAAAATGCCCTACCTGTAAGGGAAAAAAACTCAATCCATTTTCTCTTGCTGCAACTATTCAGGGAATGTCGATCATGGATGTCTGTGATTTATCCATTTCTGAGGCGGCAATTTTTTTTGAGAAACTCACCTTCACTGGGAACCAAGCGATCATTGCTCAGAAAGTTTTAAAAGAAGTCCGCGACCGAATTAGCTTCCTTCTTAACGTGGGTCTAAACTACCTAACCTTAAACCGGGATGCCATGACTCTCTCCGGAGGAGAATCGCAACGCATTCGACTTGCGACTCAAATTGGTTCCGCACTTTCTGGAGTACTCTATGTTTTAGATGAGCCAAGTATAGGGCTTCATCAAAGAGATAATGAAAAACTCATTCAAACCTTAATCAATCTGCGCGACATCGGAAATACAGTTCTGGTCGTTGAACACGATGAAGACACAATGATGGCCTCAGACTATATCGTGGACATGGGGCCCAGGGCAGGCATCCATGGTGGAGAAATTGTTGCCGTCGGAACACCCGCCGAAATCATTAAAAATAAAAACTCCATTACGGGAAAATATCTTTCAGGTGATTTAAAAATTGTCGTCCCTACCTTGCGTAGAAAACTAACCGATAAAATCGTTCTGAACAAGGCGAAAGAGCACAACCTTAAAGATGTGACCCTTAATCTTCCTCTCGGTGGATTGACATGTATCACGGGAGTTTCAGGCTCAGGAAAATCCACTCTGATTCATGGAATTCTGATTCCCGCAGTTAAAAAATCTATCTCTCGCGGCCGCCGTGGAAGCTCTGCCAATTATCAATCCATCACTGGAGTCGAAAAAATTCAATCTCTCATTGAGCTTGATCAATCTCCAATCGGAAGAACTCCACATTCAAACCCTGCAACCTATACGGGACTTTTTGATGACATCCGAAACATTTATTCGATGACTAATGAATCGAAGGTCCGAGGCTATAAGCCCGGAAGATTCTCTTTTAACGTTAAAGGGGGACGTTGTGAAACTTGCGAAGGTAACGGCGTTCTCAAAATCGAAATGCACTTTCTGCCAGATGTGTATATAACTTGCAGTGAATGTCGTGGGTCTCGTTATAATAATGAAACTCTTTCTATTCTTTATCGGGGGAAAAATATTGCGGATGTTTTAGCGATGGATATCAGTGAAGCCGTGGGCTTCTTTGAAAATCATCCAAAGGTATCACGCGCCTTAAAGGTTATGAATGATGTGGGCCTTGGATATATCAAACTTGGACAACCAGCTACAACTCTCTCTGGAGGTGAAGCTCAGCGACTTAAACTCTCACGAGAATTAGCTAAGTCCACCAAGGGTCAGTGCCTGTATGTGCTTGATGAACCAACAACTGGCCTCCACTTCGAAGATATAAGTATTCTATTGAAAGCTTTGAATAAGCTTGTCGAGCTGGGCCACACACTCCTTGTTATTGAGCACAACTTGGACGTTATTAAGACCGCTGATTGGGTTATCGACCTAGGACCAGAGGGGGGAAAAGACGGTGGAATGATTATTGCTGAAGGGACACCAGAACAAGTCTCCAAAGTTAAAGGGTCATACACAGGCAAATACCTCGCGAAGCATTTGAAGAGTTAAATGAGAAAGACTTTTTTGTTGGCTTGATATGGTCTTTTTGCGATTCTTTTCATTCTATGAAATATATTCTTCTCATATTTGTACTGTTATCTTGTGCCGAGGTTAAACCTAAGACTTATCCCGAAGTAGATAAATTTGTTTCTTCCTGGAGCGAGGATTATGGCCCATTTAAACCTCTTCAAGTAAGAAGGTTTCATGAGTACCTAATGAGTGTTCAGGATTTTTACGATGCAAAGGAAATAAGTTCTAAGTTTCCCCACTACTTGAGTTCCATGAATAATAACTTCCAACTTCTGGCACATTTAGAGATGAATCTGCCTGCTAGATTTAAAAAATATTACGGACATTGGCCAGTAAGAAAATCTCCAAACTATTTGCGCTACGAAAGAGACCAGTCAGCGACATTAAGGACGCGACTCGAAAGGGAGCGAGATGAAAAACTAAAGCAGGAACTTGGTATTGAAAATTTCAATGCGCTTCAGGACCTCTCCTTAAAGTTTGATCGCAAAGGTATAGATTTAAAAACTAATTTTTAATCCAAAAAAAAAGGGCCCAGCTTAGCTGGACCCTTCATTGTTTCAATCTTTACAAATGAAAATTACGGCTTGATCAAGAACGCGATAACGAACGCGTAGATTACAAGTGACTCGATAAGTGCGAGTGCAATAATCATTGGTGTGAAAAGTTTGTCGGCAGCAGCTGGGTTACGAGCAATACCTTCAAGAGCTACAGAAGCAGCTTTACCTTGGGCCATAGCACCGCCAACAGCAGCGATAGAAATTGCACCAGCAGAAGCAAGAGCGAGCCAAGCGGCGTTTGCGTTAGAAGCGTCCATTTTTTACCTTCCTTTAGAAGAGTTAGATTAACTGTTTTCTAAGGCTCCTATCAGTGATGGTCGTGAGCAGCGTCACCATGATCGTGGTGGGCCGTCGCCAAACTGATATAAACCATAGTCAACAGAGTGAATACAAATGCCTGCATGAAACACACGAAGAGACCAATCACATAGAATGGAATCGGCACAATGTACGGAACAAGGCCTGAGAAGATGGAGAGAACCAAGTGATCTCCTTCCATGTTTCCTTTAAGACGAAGTCCGAGTGAAAGTGGGCGAACCGTATGCGAAATCAATTCGATCGGGAAAATTAGAATAGCGAGATACCATACTGGGCCCATGAAGTGCTTGATGTGGCCGACAATGCCCTGAGCGCGAATACCTTGGTAGTTGTAATAAAGGAAAACGAAAATTCCTAGAGCAAGAGTGGTGTTAAAATTATCCGTAGGAGGCAAGAAACCCGGAAGCAAGCCGATCAAGTTGTTGGCGAAAACAAACGTGAAGAGAAGCATGATCACGGTGAAATACTTTTTCGCTTCTTCTTCGCCCATGATGTTGCGAGCGAGATTATAAACAAACTGACCAAGAGCTTCGAAAACATTTCTGAAAGTGATACCGCGATCTGGGATGACAGAATTTTTAACTCCTGAAACTTTCGCGCGATAGATTGTTCCAACAAGAATGAACGCTAGTCCCATAACCGCAAACGTAATCACGTGTTGTTTTGCAGGCATCATGTGTTCAATTGAACCAATAAAAGTATAACCAGCATTCGCAAAAGCTAACGTTGGAATCAAGCCTAAAACAAGCGACAATATGCGCATCATTGTGTGGGACCTTTTTTGATTAATAGCCCAATGTTTTTAATACTTAAGAAGAGAATTATCAACTGAAAAATATAAATGGAAAGACCCTGTAGCACCTTGTGTCGAGCAAAAGTCATAAGGCAAATAAAGGCCGAAATGAGAAAAAAGAACTTCATCAAAATATTGAAAAGAAGTTTTCCTTTTTTTGCGCTGCTACCAGAACTGATTTGGCTCTCGATAAGTCTGCTGAAAACTTGAATTGTGAAAAAGTGATTAAGTGCAGCACCAAAGACCATATAGCTCAACCAGAGACAGTTTGAAAGGTCAGGCCAGCCGGAATAAAATGCGAAGCCTAAGTTAAGACTCGATCCCAGCACGTATTTTCTACTATCGATTTTTTTTACCCAAGACATTTTTTACCATCAATCCCAAAACTGAGACCACAACTAAGACCATGACCACTAAAAGCGTGTTCCAAGAGATATACCCATTTTGTACCATTTGGTGGAGCAAAAAAAACAAACCAATCATTGTCGATGGAAGGCCCAGTGCCAATCCCATAACAAGGACGAATTTATGCATCTGTGATCTTTCTTTCATCGTTTACGGGCTACACGGCGGTCATAGAGCGATTTTAAACGCGCCCTAAGGACTTCCGGATTCGGATAGCTGGGAAGAAGCGAATAATAGATATTGTAGGCCTCTTTAAGCTTCTCGTTAGACTCATAAGCGTTTGCGATCAAAAATTTTGTTTTAACAATTTGGTCTTTTCGTTTTTCTCGCTTCAAATACTCGAGCCAATAATCAACAGCTTTGTCCCAGTTCTTATTATAAAACTCGATGAGACCCATCTGGTTAAAGGCTTCAACATAATGTGGATTCGTGGGTTGACTGATAATCTGGTTAAAAATTTCTCGCGCTTTTTGATAATTTCCCATTTCAAAATAGGATTCACCAACGCGCAAAAAATAATAATCGTAATTAGCAAGTCTTGGTTTTACCTGCATGAGGATCTGATAAGAATGAATCGCCTCTGGAAATTTCTTCGCGAAACTAAAATTAATATCCGCCATCTTTTCTAGAGATTTTACCTGCCAAAGAGGATCGTCCACATTATCGACGATGAATTGGTAGTACTTTAAGGCCTTAACCTGCTCATCCAAATAGAGATAATAAATCTCAGCTAACTGATAGTTGATTTTGGTTTTGATAATCTTAGATGGATTTTTGACGAGAATACGCTCGTAGAGCTCTACGGCTTTGCCGAAGTCTTGATTATCCACATATTTTTGAGCAGTGAGAATGTCCTGGTTTAATCCTGAGGTAAAGTCACATGAACTTAACCCCAGGACCAGAACAAGAATAAAAAACTTATTGAATAGGTGTCTCAGACGTCTCTCCACCTTCAGGAGTTTCCTCGTCAGGATCGATAATTTTTTCAACAGCAACAACTTTCTCATCAGGTTTCACGTTAATGAGGCGCACCCCTTGAGTATTTCGACCGAGGAGAGAAATGCCAGAAATCTTCGTACGAATAACTTGTCCCTTATCTGTGATGATCATTAAATCATCCTTATCAGTCACTGGAAGGATACCCATGATCTCACCAGTTTTCTCTGTGAGTTTCATCGCGAGAATCCCTTTACCACCACGAGACTGCTGACGATATTCTTCAGCACTTGAGCGCTTTCCGTATCCACGAGAAGTAACCGTTAAGATTTGTGAATCAGCTGTGATGACTTCCATACCGATTACGTATTCGTCATCAGTCAGACTCATCCCTTTCACGCCTTGAGAGACTCGGCCTTGCGGACGGCAATCTTCTTCGTTGAATCGGATAGACTTACCACCGGAAGATGCTAGAAGAATGTCCTTCTTACCATCAGTAATTCTTACCGCAAGAATTTCATCACCTTCAACAATCTTGATTGCTTTGAGACCATTCTGTCTCATATTTTTGTATTCAGAGAGTTCAGATTTTTTCACAATCCCTTGTTTGGTTGCAAATATTAGGAACGCATTCTCAAGATCTTTTGGAACGGTGATAATTTCTTTTACTTTTTCATCGGCCGGAACGTTGATGATGTTCACCACGTTTCTGCCCTTACTTGTACGCTGGCCTTCAGGAATCTGGTAAACCTTTATCGAGAACACAGTTCCCTTGTCGGTAAAGATCATCAAGTTATCATGAGTATCGGCTGTGAAAATTGAAGTGTAGAAATCTTCGTCGAGATCTGCTCCTTTCACACCTTTACCACCACGTTTTTGTGAGCGGTAAGTATCAATCGCCATACGCTTCAAGTAACCTTTCTGCGTAATCGTCACGATTACTTCTTCATTTTTGATCAAATCTTCCATCTGAATTTCATCAGCTTGAGCGATGATCTCAGTGCGACGTTCGTCACCGTAGTTTTCTTTTATTTCTAGGAACTCACCACGAATGATGTCACGAATTTCTTCTTCCGATCCAAGGATGCTTTCCAAACGATTGATCTCTTTCATAATCAAATCGTAGTCAGCAATGATCTTATCGCGCTCAAGACCAGTTAAGCGTTGGAGACGCATATCGAGTACCGCTTGTGCCTGGATGGCAGAAAGGGTAAATCTCGACATCAACTGCTCTTTGGCCTGGGCTGGACCTTCAGCTTTTTTCACAAGCTCAACAATCGCATCGATATTCTCTACAGCGATTTTAAGACCTTCTAAAATATGGGCGCGCTCTTTTGCTTTTTTGAGTTCGAAAGTTGTACGACGAATAACGATTTCACGACGGTGTTCAATGAAGCACTCAAGCTGTTGCTTCAAGTCCATCACTCTTGGCTGACCATTATAAATTGAGAGGAAGATAATCCCGAAAGAGACCTGCATCTGGGTTTGTTTGTAGAGACGGTTAAGGATAACCGCACCTTGTTCACCACGTTTGATGTCGATCACGACACGAATACCTTCACGTGAAGATTCGTCGCGGATATCAGAAATTCCTTCAATCGCTTTTTCAGTTACTAGCTCAGCGATTTTTTCAATCAATCTAGCCTTGTTCACTTGATAAGGAAGTTCCGTAATAATAATTTGTTCGCGATCATTTTTCTTAATTTCAACTTCGGCTTTCGCACGTACTTGAATGACACCTTTACCTGTGTGGTAGGCTTGCTGAATTCCTGCAGTACCGTGAATCGCACCATAAGTGGGAAAGTCTGGTCCGGGAATTATTTTGATTAAATCATGAACTGTAATTTCTGAATTATCGATCAACGCCAAAAGACCATTCATCACTTCAGTTAAGTTATGCGGAGGAATATTGGTCGCCATACCCACGGCAATACCAGCTGATCCATTGATGAGAAGGTTCGGAACTTTTGTTGGAAGTACTGTCGGCTCTTGCAAAGATCCGTCGTAGTTATCTTGCCAATCAACTGTCTCTTTATCGATATCACCCATCATATCGTTGGTGAGTTTTTGCATTCTCACTTCGGTATATCGCATTGCCGCGGCGTTATCTCCGTCAATTGAACCAAAGTTCCCTTGACCGTCGATTATAGGATATCTCATAGAGAAATCCTGGGCCAAGCGTACCATAGCTCCGTAAACAGCAGAGTCACCGTGTGGGTGATACTTACCAATAACGTCTCCGACTACACGGGCAGATTTTAAGTAAGGACGGTTATGATAGTTATTCAACATATGCATCGCAAACAACACGCGTCTGTGCACAGGTTTAAATCCATCACGAACATCTGGAAGAGCACGGCCTACGATGACTGACATGGCATAATCGAGGTAGCAGTTTCTCATCTCATCTTGAATCAGAAGAGGTGCGATATTTCCGTGGTTCGGTAAATTAGGTTTTTCATCACTCATATTTCAATCTTCCTTAAATTAAATATCGAGGTTACGAACATTCAATGCATTTGTTTCCACAAATTCTCTACGGGGTTCAACTTGATCCCCCATGAGAACTGAGAACACTTGATCGGCATCGATCGTATCTTCAATTTTTACCTGCAATAGTGTGCGGTGTTGGGGATTCATCGTTGTTTCCCAAAGCTGCTCAGGATTCATCTCACCAAGACCCTTATAGCGCTGAATGTATGCACCTTGGCGGCCTTCTGCAGACACAAACGCTGCGAAGTCTTTTAAGCCAGAATGTTTTGTCGTCTCAGCACCATGTTTAAGAGTGAAATCAGACTTGAGATATTTCTTAAGACCATCATACTGGTTAATGAGGTCCGCAAACTCAGTTGAATCAGCGAAGTTTACACCAAGCTTAAAGTTTTTCGTTTTAAGAGCTGATACAACGACTGCACGAAGCTGAAAACCCATGTTCTTCAAGTCTTCATCAACAGTAAATTTGTATTTCTTAAGGCTCACATGATCATCACTATTGAGCTTATGAGAAACCATATCTGCAAAAGCTTGAAGTTTTGTTTTATCTCTCATGATGTCGGCCGTAAGTGTTCCGTCTTCAACTATTGTTTTCAAAAAGTGAGCGTCGTAATGACGGTCATAAGACTCAGTTGTGTTGTTGTAGTTTCTGAATTTATTTACAAGTGCCTTAACAGTCTCAAGGTCAACCTTGGCACCATCAATCGTAATTTCCGCATCAGAAAGAGAGGTCGTCACAAGATATGACTCTAGTTCAGTTCCATCTTTAAGATAGCGCTCGTGTTTACCTTTTTTATATTTAAAAAGTGGTGGCTGAGCGATGTACAAATGTCCACGTTCAACAATCTCAGGGAACTGACGGTAGAAGAGAGTGAGAAGAAGAGTACGAATGTGTGATCCATCCACGTCCGCATCGGTCATGATCACAATTTTGTAATAACGAAGGCGCGAGATATCGAAAGAATCTTTACCGATACTTGTTCCGATCGCCTGAACAAGCATCTTGATCTCATCATTTCCGAGCATTTTATCGTAACGAGCTTTCTCTACGTTAAGAATCTTACCCTTAAGTGGAAGCACGGCCTGTGTGCGACGGTCACGACCTTGTTTTGCTGATCCACCCGCTGAGTCTCCCTCAACGATATAGATTTCACAAAGCTCAGGATTCTTTTCCTGACAGTCGGCCATTTTCCCTGGAAGACCAGAGAAGTCGAGAGCTGTTTTACGACGTGTAAGTTCGCGCGCTTTACGAGCGGCTTCACGCGCAGCTGCTGCATCGATTGATTTTTTAAGAATTGTTTTACCAACGTTCGGGTTTTCTTCGAGGTAAATCTTAAATCTGTCACCAACTAGCGAGTTCACGATCCCTTCGACTTCAGAGTTACCAAGTTTTGACTTAGTCTGACCTTCAAACTGAGGATTTGTGAGCTTGATGGAGATAATCGCCGTCAAGCCTTCACGCATATCATCGCCAGTAAGCACGATTTTGATATTTTTAAGAATGTTATTATCTTTGGCGTAGTTATTCAAAACACGAGTGAGTGCTGTCTTAAAACCAGAAACGTGAACACCACCTTCGGGTGTGTTAATGTTGTTGGCGTAAGAAGTAAGCACTTCTGAATACCCATCTGTCCACTGCATCGCCACTTCCACTTCGTAATTATCACGTGACTGGAAGAAATAAATCGGATCTTTGTGGATCGGAGTTTTTGCACGGTTTAAATAAGAAGCAAATTCAGACAAACCACCTTCATAGTGGAATACATCTGATTTTTCATTTCGCTCATCAGACATCAAAATACGAAGTCCCTTATTGAGGAACGCCATCTCGCGAAATCTGTTAGAAAGTGTATCGTAATTATATTCGTGAACTTCAAAAATTTCGTTATCAGATTTAAAGGTAACAGTTGTTCCTGTGTCTTTTAGATCACAGTCTCCGATAACTTTCAGCGGTTCTTTAGCAACACCATGAGCGAACTCAAGGCGATGAAGTTTTCCGTGTTTTTTAATTTCAATGCGTACCCATTTTGAGAGAGCATTTACAACTGAGGCACCAACTCCATGAAGACCACCGGAAACTTTATAAGCTCCACCTTCTTCGTTAAACTTTCCACCTGCATGAAGTTTTGTATAAACAATCTCCGCGGCAGACACACCTTCACCTGGAACCATGTCAGTGGGAATTCCACGGCCGTTATCTACAACAGTGAGTGAGTTATCGACGTGAATAATAACTTTGATTTCTGTACAATACCCAGCAAGTGCCTCATCAACTGCGTTATCTACGATTTCGTATACGCAGTGGTGAAAGCCACGAAAGCCAGTGTCTCCGATATACATACCAGGACGCTTTCTTACAGCCTCAAGGCCCTCGAGGATCTTGATCTGATCCGCATTGTATTCAGTATTAACTTTTGAAATAGAATCAGGAGTTTGATTCATTCAGATGCTCCAATCCATGGTTAAGCAAGTGTTCCATGTTCAATTAAAAATTTCTTGGAATTGGGAATTCTTTCCAACTCTTTCCCAAAGTTTTCATTGGCGGTCGTTATCAGTACCTGAAATTTTTTTGTTTCAAGGTACCGAATCAGATTTTCCCATCTCCGGCTGTCTAGCTCGCCGGAAACGTCGTCAATAAGCACGATAGGATAAGAGCTAAATTTATACCTAAAAAGCTCAATATAGGCAAATATAAGGCTCAGAAACGCCATTTTCTGCTGACCTAAAGAACAGAACTCAAACGCATTGAGTCCATCGAAATGGAAAATAAAGTCGTCTCGGTGAACGCCAACTTGTGTCACTTGGGCTTTAAAATCGACAGATTCTTGATGACGATAAAAGTCATAAATCTTTTTTCTGTCCCATAGTGAAAATAAGCTCTCTAAATCGAGCTGCAATTGATGTTCTTCAGCAAAAACGGCCTTAAATGTAGATGTAATTTGTTGATTTAAACCAGAGATAAATTCTAAACGTTTTGCTGTGATAATTTCGGAATATTCTGAAACCTGTTCATCAATGGCCTTTAACTGGTTTGAACCATTTTTTCCACCAATAGAAAGCACACTATTTCTGAACCTCATCGACTTTTGAAACTTACCCAAAATTTTTCTATAATCATGATCCATCAGAGATAAATGCGAATCCATCCACTGACGACGAAACGTTGAACTTGTATGAAAAGAGTACGAATCAAATGGATTGATAAAAACGGAAGATACCGGGGTCTTAGATTTTTCTAAAGTGTTATTCAGAAATCTCTCTTCATGCTCGCTACTCATTCTCATCGAATAAGCGATGAGATCTCTATCATTTGAAAATGCTGATTGAAGTATTATTTCAGGTTGTCCACCTTCCACATTGATCAGCTGAGGATAACTTGTGTTTTTACGGAATGATTTTTTATTTGTGAGTAAAAAAACGGCTTCTAAAATATTTGTTTTACCGTTCCCGTTTTCCCCAAAGATACAATTAATCCCCGGTACAAAATCAAAAACCTGGTTTCCCAGGTTTCTGAAGTTTTGAGGCTGTAGTTTTTTAAGTTTCCAAGAGTCCATCAACAACTAGAGCTTAAGGGGCATAATGATTCCCAAAAATTCTGGAAGATCATCGGCTTTCATCACAACGGGAAGGACTTCATTGTTAAATTCGAAAGTCACATCACTCTCATTAAGCACTGAAAGACCATCAATCAAGTATCGAGCATTAAATCCAATTTCTGTAGGTTTCCCATCGTAAGAGATAGGAAGTTTCTCGGTCGCCTGACCCATGGCCGGGTGATTCGTAGAAATAATTAATTCATTGTTCTGGATATTTAATTTAACACCGTTAGTTTTCTCATTAGAGAGAATCCTAATTCGCTTAACAGCATTTAAAATTGCATTGCGATCGATATGAAATTTATTAGTCGTCTTTGAAGGAATAACTGTCTGGTATTTAGGATACTCCCGAGCAATTAAACGAATCGAGAGAAAATATTCATTTTTAGCGTTAACAAACATAAAAGAATCATCAAGTGAGATAGAAACTTCATCATCAGGATAGCTTTCAGCAATTTTCTTCAATTCGCTAATTCCCTTACGAGGAACAATCACACCATCAGCCAGATACTTATTTTCACCAATAAACTCATGAGTATCTAAAAGGGCCAGGCGGTGCCCGTCAATGGCCACAGAACGAAGCTTTCCATCCATCATCTGAAGATAAATACCATTAAGGTACAATCTCGTTTCATCAGTGGAAATGGCATGAGAAGTTTTATTGATGATATGGGCAATTTGTTTTGTTTTTAAACGGAATTCAGAACTTTGATTCTGGAAACTTAATTGCGGGAATTCATCAGCACCTGTCACAAGCAAAGAATAATTAATGTTCTTACAGGTTAGCTTTAACATATTTGAATTATCAGCGCTTAAAACCAATTCATCATTGGGAAGCTCTCTAAGAATTTCAGCAATGTTCTTGCTGTTGATACAGAAACTTCCTTCCTGTTCGATTTTTGCATTCAGAATAATCTTAGCCGAGACTTCCAGATCCGTAGC
>JBBQGK010000047.1:0-29439 GCA_038322885.1 Bacteriovoracales bacterium
GAAAAATAAGGATGATCGAAGACACCCACATAGGCAGTCATCCAGGGATGCACGGAGCACTTCGCTTGCACAAAGAGCTCAGGTCTTTGGAAAATTTTTGTTTCACGCTGGTTCTGATGGGGCATGGCCATGTTAAATTTCTGATTGAGTTCAGTCACAGAGCGCACGTTATGAAAGACACTATCCGAGTTCACAAACGTCACTTTCTGTCCCACTCGTGCTGCAGTGACGCGGGGATGATACTGACAAAATTTTTGGTCAAGAACAACCTCTTCACTTGGATTAAGGTCTCCCTCCATATTTGTCGGCGGATTTTTTACGGTGACCATCACGTCCGCGAGTCTACCACCTGTGACAGTGACTTCGCTCGAATAAACCACTCCTCCGCCCTTGGGAGCGCAGCCCGATGGAAGATTCAGGACTTTTGTTTTAGGGACTGGGCCTTCAAACTTAATGGTTCCACTTACGGGAAACGAGACACCTGTTGAGAGTGCCTTGATTGGTTCTAGATTTTGCTTCACGGGTTCTGAGTGAGTCGTCTGTGCCGCTGGAGCTTCTTCAGGCAGCGAGCGTGAAAAGACGATCACCCCAGTGAGAATCGCTATGCCTACAAAAGCAAAAACAAACGAGCGTTCAGGATTTTTTAAACGGACGACAAAGTATTCGCGGATGCAGGCGCCGGCGGTAGTGATCAAAAGAAGCAAGAGCCAGTTGAGCTCATGCCCGTAGGTCATAGGAAAATGATTCGAGAGCATCACAAAGATAACTGGAAGGGTGAGATAGGTATTGTGAGTAGATCTGTTTTTTGCATTCTTGCCCCATTCCTGATTTACGGCCTCGCCCTTTCGCGCAGACTCCACCATCTTGAGCTGCCGAGGAATGATTCTCATGAAAACGTTGGCCGTCATCCACGTCCCCATCATGCCACCAATGTGCATGTAGGCAGCTCGTCCACTTAAAGTATGACAAAGAAAATACGACATGCCCGCAAGCCATAAAATCGTGAGCGTGTGTCCGATCATGGGTTGATTGCGGATGACTTTTCTCTCCCACACAAAATCATAGAAGAACCACGAACCTAAAAGTGAAAAGAGACCAATCCCTACGCCTTCTGCGTGAGTGATGTTTGAAACGATAGAATCTAAGAGATAAGTTCCGTCACCCCAGTAATAAACGAGGATCATGAGCATCATCCCACTCATCCAAGTCCAGTAGGACTCCCACTTAAACCAGTGCAAACGATCCGGCACTTTGGTCGGTCCCATCAACAGTTTTTCTACGTGATAAAAGCCTCCACCGTGAACCATCCACACTTCGCCCACATGTCCGGGATGCGTGCTCGACGGATTTTTCTCGAAGCTGCGGTCTAGCCACATGAAAAAAATCGACGTTCCAATCCAGGTCACAGCGACGGTGATGTGAAGCCAACGGACAAGAAGAAGTAGCCAGTCAAAGAGTTCCTGATCCATGAAAACGTAACTCCAAAATGAGGGTCTTTTATTGAACCATTTTAAGAGGGAAAATCCAACGAAAAGTGAGCTAGATGCGGATTGCGTTACTTGTCTTTTTTGAGGTGCTGATAGAAGAGATGGGTCAATTCTTCGATGAGGTTTGGGTCATCGAGCTTAAAACGCGACTGAAACATGATTGCAACTGGGATCATCTTCATGGTTTGGATCATGAGGTAGAGGGAGAGTTCAAGGTTGTCCTTACGAATTTCTTTATCAAAAGGTTTTAAATGTTCCTTAAAAAGCTCGATGAAGCGCTCATCTTGTTCATGCAGAAGATTGACAAAATTATAGCCAATCATTTTTTGGGCAAACATCTTGTTGAAGCGAACTTCTTTTCGTTTGCGGTCAATGATACTTGAGACGAGAAAATGCAGGATCTCTTCGAGACTTTTTGATTCGCTCTCCTTCACCGCTTTTTCTATCATCTCAAAATGGTTATCCATGTAGATCTTCATCATGGTTGAAAAGATTGCGTCCTTAGTGGGGAAGTATTGATACAGTGATCCGATCGAGATACCGGCCTTCTCAGCAATCATGTTAGTACTTGTCTTTTCAAATCCGTCTTTCTCTAAAAGCTGAGTAGTGGCCTCTAAAATGAGTTCCACTTTTTCTTTGGCCCGATCTTGAGTCGGCTCTTTTCGAGGAGTTATGGTCTTTTTGAGAGGCCTCATTGAGTTCTCCGAATGCGAGTACAGGAATGTGAGCTAGTGCTCATATACTAAGAACAATCGCATGAAGGAGAAACTTATGCACGCTCTAACTTCGCCTGGCCCACGAACACTTTTATCCTTTGGACTTAGCCTTCAAAAAAATCCCTTGAAGACCTATGAATCGATTCATAAAACCTTCGGCGACCTGGCCTGGCTTCCGTGGTTAAACCGAGAGAGTCTCTTTCTCTATCACCCGGATCATGTTCGTCACGTCCTAAAAGACCGGCACACAAATTATATAAAATCTTCTCAGTATGATTTCTTAAAGCCTCTCTTGGGCGAAGGCCTCCTCACGAGTGAGGGAGAACTCTGGAGAAAAGAGCGAAGAATAATGGCGCGCGAATTTCATCATGACCGACTCAATGAATATGCTAAAAGCATCCACCGTTTAACAGATCTCTCACTCGAAAAATTGCCTTCAAACCGAGATGAGAGAGTCATGGATCTTTCGCCATTTTTTTCTGAACTCACCTTCCAAATCGCCGGAGAGGTTTTTTTTGGAGCGGGAGTTGAACAGTTTGGAAGTGACGTGAATGCCTCTTTGGATACGGAATTGAACATCGTTTCGAAAAGAATCCGTCGTGCTTTTAATATCCCTCTTGCTATTCCGACTCCGGAGAACCGGGCCTCAAAGCATGCAAAAAAACATCTGGACTCAGTCGTTGATAATATTCTTCAAAATGATTCTTCGGAGAGGCCTCAAAATGTCCTCTCAAGACTCAAGGATGCAATTCCGGCACTGCCCTTGAAACAAATCCGTGATGAGGTGATGACTCTTCTCCTTGCCGGTCATGAGACGACGAGTAACTCGCTGATGTGGACGGTCTTTCATCTCGCCCAACATCCTGAGTGGCAAGAAAAAGTTTTTAAGGAGATTCGGTCCTTAGACAAAAGGATATCTGACTTTACCCCCGACGATATGGAATCGCTGCCTATCCTGAAAACTGTTTTGCTGGAAAGTATGCGGCTAACTCCCCCGATCCCTGCGGTTGCGAGAAAAAGTGTTGAAGATGATGAGATCGGAGGCTTTCACATTCCGAGCGGTACCTCAGTTATTTGCCAGCAGTGGATCACCCACAGAGACGAGCGGTTCTGGCCTGAGCCCTTAGCGTTTAAACCACAGAGATTCAAGGACCGGGATATGCGCCAGGATTATTCCTACTTCCCTTTCGCAAAGGGACCAAGGGCATGCATCGGCGAAGAACTCTCCATGACTGAGGGTATCCTCATCCTCGCCCGTCTGATTGAGCAATATGAATGGAAACTAAAACCTGAGTTTGCGCCTCAGATGGTTCATCACCTTACTCTGAAGTCTAAAAACGGCATGTGGGTTGTGATCAAAAAAAGATAAGTGGCAAATCCTTTGCATTGAGAACCGGTATTCCTTCATGTGGAATATAAACGTGCTCACTGTCTAATCTTTAGACGGTCGTAAAGGATGTGTATGAAGTTTGCCCTCCTTCTGCTCTCAATTGTCTTAGTTCAAAGTGCTTTCGCTCTTGAGACTGACAATATTCCTTATCCGTTTCATGTGGTCCAAAACGGTGGCAAAAACAAAGTGATGTTTATTGATGACGGTATCGCGGGCCTTGCGATGCGGATTAATATGATCAGACGTGCGAAGAAATCTATCGTGGTCGAATACTTTATTTATAATAAGGATACCTCAGGGAGGATCATCTCCCGGGAACTTGTGGCAGCGGCAAAGCGCGGAGTGAACGTCCGGATTCTCATTGATAAATCAAAACCCGTTTATAAATTTGATGAGTATCACGCCAAAGAGCTCGAGGCGCGAGGTGTGCACGTCCGTTACTACAATGCCTCTCCTCTCTGGCGCGTGAGTACCCTTCAGTTTCGAACACACAGAAAACTGATCGCCGTTGATGACGTTGAGGCGATCACCGGTGGACGAAACATTGGTAACGACTACTTTGACATGTCTGATGAATTTAACTTCGATGATTCCGACTTGCATGTGATCGGACCCATCGCCCGTGTGATGCGCGAGAGTTTCGATAAATTTTATGACCACAAAATTACTGAGAGACCGGACTTCGCCTCATTCACTGAAAGTGATAAGGTCGCTGAAGCGAAAAGTTTTTTTAAAATAACGAAAGACGAAAAACTCGCCCGCGCCCGCGTTGAAGGAGCAGGAGAATCATACCTTCGTCTGAAAGAGCACCACGTTTGTCCCACTCTGACCTTTGCAACAGATGCTCCAGGGGCAGACCTTTTTGCTCGCATGAAAAGCGACTACTTAGAGAAATTCCGGTACCTTCGACGCACGCTCCACGAAAAGATATCGGTAGTCAATAAACACATCACTCTTTCTTCTCCGTACATGATTGATAGTCAGCAAACTGAAGACATGATGAATGCTCTCCTTCGTAACGGCAGCAAAATTGATATCTACACAAACTCTCTCGCCTCAACAGATGCGACCTATGTAGCAGCGAACATGTACATGGGTCTTGCGGCCTGGAGAGAGCACGGAGTAAACGTCTATCTAAACGACGGACACTGGATGCCAAAAAATCCACAATCTCCGAGCTACGTCCAGAGTGCAAAGACAGGAACTCATTCCAAAGTGCAAGTCTACGAAACTCAAAATTACTCTGAAGTCATGGTGGGAACCTACAACATCGATCACAGATCAAACTATTACAACGCTGAGATGGCGCTCTTTTGTAAAGGCAACGATGATCTCACACGAGAAGTGAAGGCATCGATTGCTCAAAACATGAAATACGCACTGAAAGTCACCCAAGATGGGAAATCAGTCATAAATCGTAATCGCCAGAAGCAAGACGTCTTCGGCGCCAATGAATATGAAGTCAAAAAAATGAAACTCATAACCTTGCCATCTTGGCTTTTAAAAGAACTTTTATAGGGAGACTCTCATGAAAAAGTTATTTGCCTTAGTTTTGACCTTTGTCACACTCAGTTCCCAGTTTGCTCTCGCTCAGAGTTACAGTACTTACTCAAATACGACCTACTCTTCAACGAGCTCGTCGTATGAATCAAACGCTTATCTGCGAGAATGTGGCCCTGACTACTTCTCAGAAAGTATGGACCGCTGGGAGATCGAAAAAGAAAAACAAGAAAAGCGTGGTCGCAAACGCGCGATCATCGGTTCAGTCATAGGAATCGCTGGAGTTATTTTGGGCGGTAGTAATGATGGAACGACAAGAACGGTCGGAGGCCTTTTACAGATTGGTGGCGTAACCTTAATTGCTTTGGGACTAGTTGATCTCGCAAGCTCAGGACTTTCACTTCCAGGTAGAAATGCTAATTGTCGCGACTACTATGTTTCAGAGACACGCATGGTGACTTATGAGAAACAAGAATGCCGAACTACTCAGTGGACTGAGCACGGTTGGGGATCAAGTCGGTCGTATTATGAAGTTCAGTGTGAGACGCATAGTTATGTGACTTACGAGCAGGACTTTCAACCTTGGCGTAGCGGGCGTCCGTATAGATACGGTTACTAAAAAATGACTAAGCCTGGAGTAAAATCCAGGCTTTTTTTTATGCTATCGTCGCAAAATAATCAGTCGCCTCAATCAATTTCGATTTATTTCCTGGTTCCGTCGCCGAGTGCCCAGCATCGGCCGTCATGAATAACTTGGAACCCGGCATCGCCTTATGTAATTCCCACGCCGAAACCGGCGGACAAACCACATCGTAGCGGCCCTGCACAATCCAGGTCGGAATATGGGCAATCTTCGAAGCATTTTTTAAGAGCCAACCATCTTCTTTAAAAAAGCCTTTGTTCACAAAGTAGTGACATTCAATTCTTGCAAACGCATCGGCGAACTCATCGGCAGCGAAGTGCTGAATGAAAGATGGATCGGTATAAAGCTTTGAGGTTGAGCCTTCCCAGATGGACCAGGCCTTGCTCGCCTCTTCACGAACTTTTTTATCCGAAGACGTGAGCCGTTTATGGAATGCACTCACGAGGTCATGGCGCTCATTCTGTGGAATAGGTTCGAGATATTTCTCCCATGCATCAGGGTAGATAAAACTAGTCCCTTCTTGGTAAAACCAATCGATCTCTTTTTTACGAAGCAGAAAGATCCCTCGAAGGATGAGGCCTTTCACGCGCTCGGTGTGAGTGATGGCATAGGCAAGGGCCAGGGTTGATCCCCAAGACCCACCAAACACCGTCCATGAATCGATCTTGAGCATCTCACGGATTTTTTCCATGTCGCTTACAAGATCCCAGGTTGTGTTGTCTTTGAGTTCAGAGAACGGCGTGGATTTTCCGCATCCTCGCTGATCAAAAAGAATCACTCTCCAAACTTTTGGATCAAAGAAGCGGCGATAGTCCGGCGCAATTCCTCCACCAGGCCCGCCGTGAACGAAGACGATTGGTTTTCCTTGAGGGTTACCGACCTCTTCAATGTAAACGTTGTGGAGTTCGCTCACTTTGAGGTGATGAGTTTTATAGGGTTCGATTTCTGGGTAAAAATCACGTAGCATATGGATCCTTAGAATTTTAAAGCTAGGGTATTTTTTCTTGAACTAATAGAAATGTAAACGGGATTTAGTTGTAATTCGCCTGAATCAGATCAATTTCACTCTCATGCTGATCCATCAAGTCATCTACGTTGATTTTAAACTTCTTTTTAACTTGCTCAGCAAGAGCTTTTCTCACCAGTAAAAAATTTGGATTACCCGAAGTCGTACCATAGCTCTGGATCAAAAAACACAAGGCCTCATCATCAGAGAGTTTTATTTTCTTCAGATCCAGACTCGTCATTCCTAACATTCGAAACATGCGCTCAACTTTCATCAAGGTGTTTGTGTCTTTCTCGTAGCGAAGCCCTGAATAAAGAAAGTTTGCGATATTTTTTTTCGGAAAATCTGGAGTTCTAAAACAGAGGTTTACGGTGAGATCATGATGATGGTGATTTTGATGGATAAACTTATCCTGCAGATCAATTGTCTGAGTCATGCCTTTTTCAATTTTCTTAGAATGATCCAGCTTTAATTCCCCCAGAGAGTGGAATTTTCCTAATTTCTTTTTTGTCTTAAAGCTAAAAGAGAGATCGACGTTGTCACCCTCAAGACATTGAAATGCTCCCACAAAATGATGATTATGAATGGTTGTGGGTCGCCTTCTCCACACATAGATATCAACAAAACAATTTTCTCCACGCGCCAAGGTTAGCGGGAGATCACTAAACTCAAAAGAGCGGTAATTCTGAATGGATTCATTGCCCTTTTTAAACGAGAGCTCAATTAGTTTTTCAAAGGAAAATTTTTTATGGAAGTTTGCCTCGCCAAGAAGTCTCGAGGCCTCAAGATGGAACTTGCGGGGACCGTTTTTTTTAAGAAACTGGTCCCCTGCTTTGATAAGAGATCGAGCGAGCTTATCCATTACTCAAGAAAGCCTTGCTTTAAAAATTTCGTAGCAAGATTTTCCATGATGTATCCAACTGCATACGGAACCGAATCATGGTCGCGGGCCGAATCGTGATAGAAACCATTTAAGTGGATCCATTCATGAGTGAGGTTACCGGCGATGCTGTCGGCCTGGTAGTTAGCATAGAACTTTCCATTTACTTCGATCCAGTTATCAACACCTGGAGAAGTATAGCCGATAACTTTACTCCACCACTTGTTATAGCGTTCGATATCAAAATTCATTTCACCGAGAGTCTGCTCACCGCCAAGAAGCTCATTGCCTTCCATGAGTTTTGAGTAGATCTGCTCATTTGTTAAGCCTTTATTTGAAGAATAAGCGCGTTTTCCATCGAGACCTACGTAGTTGATCACTTTTGCTTTAAACTCTTCAGAGTTAATCACAGCTTCAATCACAGCGAATGACTTTTTGATGTTAGCGAGTTCTGTCGGGTGACTTTTAAACCCGTAGATCTGTCCCGGCACAACTTTAAGGTGACCAGTTGGAACATCATTGACTGATGACCAGAGTGGGAGAGAAAAAATAAGGGTAAGAATAAAGATTAGACTTTTTTTCATGGATACCTTCCTTGGTATATTGATCGATAGCTATATTTCGGAAGGTGGATGAAAAATGTAAGGGGAACTTAAGAGCTGGGAAAAAGTTGCCGTTTTCCTAAGATAGGAAAGAGATTTTAAATTCTTACTGGAATGACGAAAGGAAAGGCACTTACCATAAAACAAGGTCTCAAAATGAAATCTATTCTATCACTTTTCTTACTCATGTTTTTTGCTCTTTCAAATGAAGCCCATGCAGGAGCAATCCCAGGTTTAGAAGGTCCTTTCATTGATGTTGTTGATGGCAAGATTCAAGTCACAGTTTCTCTCTCGAAGTTCGAGATGCCTGCCTACCTTGGAGTTCGGATCCCTAAGTTTCCGAATTCCTCTTTTGAGCTTCAGCCTAATGCTCTAGATACCGGTAGTGTCGCGGTCGTGAAAATTGATCCTGCCGATTTGAAAATTGTTTCACAGGTTGTCATGGACCGTGGCTTTGTTCTTCCAGATGGCCGACCGATTCCGGGAGTTCCAGGTGGCAAGCTCAAGCCAAGCCTGCGCCTCGATCTAAAGCCCGAGCAAAAATCAATTTCTTTTTATTACCATGAGGCGATCTTTGGCTTTTATATTCCTCTGAATTTGAACTACAACTTTCCGGTGACATCTGGAGGAATAAAGCTCAACTGGAAAGGAAAAAAAGTGGGAACTTTGATGCTAATTGGCCGCGAAGGCGAAAAGAAAGCAGCGATGTTGATCTTTATTCAGCACAAGGCTATTTTAGAAAATACAGAAATGATGGCGAAAGTTTTGTCTTCTAAAAAATAATCCAACGAAGTTCTCTATCTCTCTACGAGTCATTTATATTTCCACATGACTTGGGGATATTCGCCTCTTTTAATCACACATTCATTCATAAATCTCATCTAACCTTTGGCCCCACCGTTGCATCAACGCTCACACTGGCAACACTTGCCCTGAACATAAACCTAACAATGATCATGATTAACTCCGATCTATAATGAAATCCAATAGGAGATCTTCATGGAAAGAATTTTGCTCCCAGTGCTTCTTGCACTCTTCCTTAATTTAGACTCGGCCCACGCGCGTCTTCGTCCGCTTGGGCATTATTATAAAATTCCTAAGATTGAAAATGCCCATGTGGTTGAAGGTGAGGCCCATGATCCTTCTCTCGATCCAAAATCCATCAAAGTTTTTGTCTGGAACATTAAGAAGGCCTCGATGGTTAATTGGCCAACTGAATTTCAGAATTACGGCCATGGAAAAGATTTGATCCTTGTTCAGGAAGCTTATCAGAACCAGGCCTTCGAGCAGACCCTTAAGTTATTTCCTGAAATGCGATGGGATATGGCGATTAGTTTTTTTTATACAATTTACAATAACCAGGGAACTGGAAACATGATCGGCTCGAACGTGGAACCGACAGATGTTTTAGTTCAGCACACAGTTGATTATGAGCCAGGTGTCGAAACTCCAAAAAGTACGACTTACGCGAAATATCCAATAGAAGGCTCCGTTAAGAATCTTTTAGTGATCTCTGTTCATGGAATCAACCTCACGAGCTATGGTTCATTTGTTCGTCATATGGGCCAGATTGAAGAGCAGATACGAAAGCACAATGGACCAATCCTTTTCGCTGGAGATTTCAATACACGCACCAAAGCTCGGACCAATTACCTTCTTCAAATGTCCGAGCGTTTGGGCTTTAAAACAGTTCAATGGAAAAATGGCGAAGCACGGATGAAATTTAAATTCACAAGTCATTATTTAGATCACGGATTTGTTCGAGGCCTCTCGATAAAGAATGCTGAGGTATACCCTGAATCTTCAGGAAGTGACCATAAACCTATGTCCCTCGAAGTTGCCCTTCTGGAATAAAACTGGCCATCCTTTTGCATTTAGTTCCTTTAATTAGTCAGATCAGTTAGGCGTCCTTTCAGACGCCTAACATTTTGACAGTTGTAAGGATTTAGTGAATTCACTCGCCCTCCTTTGCGGACTACTTCTATCGTTTTCAGCTCTCTCTCAGAGTCTCTCTGAGCTCATTCCCTATCCTTTCTTCGTCGAACACAAGGAGGGCGAAAATCATGTTATGGTGATAGAAAATGGACTCGCGGCCTTGCAGCTTCGGCTAGATTTGATAAAACGAGCACAAAAAAGCATTGAGATTGAATCCTATATTTACAAGACAGATGAAGCGGGCAAACTAGTGACTCTTGAGCTCAAGAAGGCAAGTGAACGAGGCGTGAAGGTTCGCATCCTCGTGGATAAAAGTATCATCGTCACCGAGCTCAATGAAAAACATGCCCGGAGATTTAAGCAGATTGGGATCGAACTTCGCTACTATCATGATGAGACTATTTTTAAACCTCTGGCGGCGAATTTTAGAAATCACCGTAAACTTCTTGTTGTGGATGATCTCGAAGCGATAACTGGTGGGAGGAACATCGGGAATGATTATTTCCACATGGATGAGGATTTTAATTATAATGACCGCGATATGTATGTGATCGGGCCTGTTGCTAAAACCATGCGTGAAACTTTTGATCTCTATTTTAACAACAACATCAGCCACGAAGCCTTGGTTCCTGCAGATGAAGAAGACAATACAAAAATTTATTTTGTTGATGATGAAAAGATTCAACTCCTGCGTGATCGGGTTGAACTCCTCGCACGACCTGTGCTCGACAAAATCGTTCTTCGACCTTGCCCGCTCCTCACTTTTGTATCAGATGCCCCTGGGTTGAGAGGAGAGGAGAAATTAAAAAAAGATGAACGCACTCGCTTCAGATACCTTCGCCAAGTGATCTTTGATCGCATCAAAAATGCTACGAAGGCCATCACACTGACGTCTCCGTATATGATTTTTAATAAACAAACGCGCGAGTTAATGGATGATGTGACAAAAAGAAAAATTGAGCTCAACTTGCACACAAACTCACTCGCCTCGACAGATGCCATCTACATGATCGCCAATGCTTACTTGAAATTTAAAAAGTGGAGCAAAGCAGGAGCAAATATTTATTTGCATAAAGGTAGATCACTCGACGGAGATGTCATCTTAAATGAGAATGCAGAGAGTGCTCGTTGGGGTTTACACGATAAATCTCAAGTCTACGAAAGCTTGGACTCATCAGAAGTTATGATCGGAAGTTACAATATCGACAATCGTTCATATCTTTTCAATTCAGAGCTCGCTCTTTTTTGCAAAAATAATCAAGAGCTGACTCAAGAAGTGAAAGGTTCAATTATGGGACGCGCCCAGCAAGGCCTGATCTTTATGCCTGACGGAACTGCACAGGATAAAAATGGAAGAGTTAATGTCTATGGTGCCTCTAAAGAAAAAATCCTGTTGATGAAGTTATTCACCCTTCCCTCCTATCTGATTCGCTACTTCCTCTAATAGAACTTTACGCATATGATTTTCCTATGCGTATTCTCTTCTTACTCACATTCATTCTCCTTGGGTGCCAGAAACCCATAGATCCAGACAAAGAAATCTGGATCTATACTTCGATGTATAAAGACACCGTCGCAGACCTCGATGCCAAGATCAAAAAAGATTTTCCGGGAGTCGAGTTTCATTGGTACCAAGCAGGCTCTGAAGAAATTGCGGCACGTGCAAATGGCGAGATCATGGCCGGAGGCATTCGCGCCGATCTTCTGATTTCTTCAGACCGCTTCTGGTATGAGGAATTATCCCGCGCTAAGATGCTTCATCCCTATAAAAGTAGCGTCTTCAATCTCATCCCTGAGCTCTTAAAAAATCCTGATGGGAACTACGGCGCAGTTTCGCTCCCGATGATGGTTTTGACCTACCATAAAGAGGCGATCAAAAATCCTCCAAAGACTTTTAAAGAAATGGGCAATCCAGAGTGGAAAGAAAAGTTCACAACGGGCTCACCTCTCTCGAGTGGAACAAACTTCACCACCATGGTGGTACTACAAAATAAATATGGCTGGGAGTACTTTGAGCGCTTGAAAAAAAATGGAACCATTGCTCAAGGGGGAAACTCCGCGGTGATTCGCAGAGTTCAGACTCTAGAGCGCCCAGTGGGTTGGGTTTTGCTGGAAGATCTTTTGCGCCTTCAAGGTAAAGATGATCGCTTAGGAATTGTTTTCCCGGAAGATGGGGCAGTTACTCAAGCAAACATCATGGCCATCACCAAACGCCATCCTAACCGTGCTCTTGCTGAAAAAGTGGTAGAGTGGCTCTATTCAAAGGCTGGGCAAGAAAGCATGCTGAAGTCCTATATGTACTCCCCCATCCCGGGATATCCGTCACCCAAGGGTGCTCCAGATTTAAAAACACTTAAGACCTTTGAAATGAACCAAGACTTGATCCAAAAAACAACTGATGGCCGCACCGACATCAAAGATAAGTATATGGAGATCATGTTCCAATGAGGCAAAAACTCAAAGAGGCTTTCTCATCCCCACTTTTTATTCTAGGCATCTCCTTAGTGGTTCTTTTTATTCTTTGCGTTTATCCATACGGAGTTCTCGTGGAGAAAATTCTTTTTCCACCACCGGAGGGAAGTTTTTCTCTCAAGCACTTTGCGGCGATCATAAAAGTTCACTCAACCCACGTCGCAGTTATCAACACTCTCGTGGTTTCAATTCTCACTTGCATCCTCTCCCTCATCATGGCGTTGCCTCTGGCGTGGCTTCTTTCACGATCAGATTTGCCAGGTAAAGGGGTGATGCGAACACTATTCTGTTTGCCCTATGCACTTCCTCCCTACATTGGTGCGATCGCTTGGGTTTCCCTTGCTAATCCGACCAATGGGTACCTAAACGGTTTGTTCGGCAAAGGATTTTTCAACGTCTATAGTTATGGCGGACTCGTGTGGGTCATGAGTTCATTTTTTTATACTTATATTTTGCTCTCTTTGGTGACCGCTCTTGACCGCACGGATCCATCATTAGAAGAAGCGGCAAGACTCTCTGGGGCAGGACCACTGCGAGTATTTTTTCAAATTTCTTTGCCCATCATAAAACCTTCTCTCATGTCGGGAATGATTCTTGTTTTCCTCGCATCGGCCGCCTCTTTCGGAGTGCCGGCCCTGATTGGTGGACCTGCTCATATTTTTATGGTCACAACCAAAATTTATACCTTTCAACAAACGGGATCCTTCAACGGACTCTACCTCGCCGGTGCTCTCTCCATTCTTCTTCTATTGATGGGAGTTTTAGGGCTGGTGATGAATTTAAAACTCAGTGAGGCCTCGCTTAAAACTGTTGGGGGTAAATCCTCGCGGCCAAGTTTGGTTTCACTCGGCAAGATGAAAATTTGGTGGATCATCTTTGCGATCTTCATGTTTACGATTCTTTTTATACTGCCTGTGGGGAGTATTGCTCTTTCGGCATTTTCTCCTTATCAAGGAAAAGTCATTTGGTCTGAACTAGGGCTTCAGCATTTCCGCCGGGTCTTTTTTGAAACGGATGAAACTCTTCGCGCTATAACTAATTCCTTTAAGCTCGCTGTCGGAGCAGCAACTTTTACGACCATTCTTGGAATGCTTTTGGGTTATCTTCGTATCAAAACGAAAGTAAAAGGTCGGGCCGCAGTTGAAGTCGTCGCCGCCATTCCCTATGCCACTCCAGGAACCGTTCTCGCCTTCGCCCTCATCTTGGCCTTCTCTCAAAAAGTTTTGGGACTCCCCATTCCCCTCTACGGAACTCTCACCATGATTGGGGTCGCCTACGCCGCTCACTATTTAAATTTTTCTGTGCGAACTCTTTCTGATGGTCTCTCACAAATTGATGATGTGCTATCCGAGGCCGCACGCGTGGCAGGAGCAAGTTGGTTAACTTCCCTTCGAACTATTTGGTTTCCACTCTTAAAACCTGCTCTTGTCGCTTCATGGTTCTTGGTATTCATGCCGGCCATGACTGAACTCACGATGACGATTCTTCTCACGGGGCCAGGCCTTGAAACTCTGGGGACTCTCATTTTCCAAATGCAGGATTATTCTGATGCTAGTGGTGGTGGTGCTGCGGTTCTCTCTTTATGCACGATTATTGGAGTGATCATCATAAATCTCCTCGTAAAATTCTTCTCGAAAGGAAAGTACGGACTATGAGTACAGTAAGTTTTGAACACATCGGTAAGGCGTACGGCGAAGTGAAGGTCATCAAAGACTTTTCCCTCAAGATCGAAGACGGACATTTTGTTTCTTTCTTAGGACCTTCGGGTTGCGGGAAGACGACTTGTTTAAGAATGGTTGCTGGCCTTGAAGTTCCGACATCTGGAAAACTCTCCATCGGAGAGAATCTCGTCAACGATCCGTTAAACTCCCTGCTCATCGCTCCAGAGAAGAGACATGTAGGAATGGTTTTTCAAAGCTACGCCGTCTGGCCCCACATGAACGTTTTTGAAAACGTTGCCTACCCTCTTCGTGTTTCAAAAGTTTCAAACTCAGAAGTCAAAGATCGAGTGAATGCCATTTTAAAAGTTGTTGAGCTCGAAGGCCTTGAGGCCCGTATGCCGAATATGCTCTCCGGAGGCCAGCAGCAGCGAGTGGCCTTAGCGCGTGGTCTCGTCTCTCGCCCAAAAGTTCTCCTTCTGGATGAGCCTCTCTCAAACCTCGATGCAAAACTCAGAGAAAAAATGCGCGTTGATATCCGGCGAATCCAGCAGGAATTTGGGATCACATGTATCTACGTGACTCATGATCAGGTTGAGGCGTTTACGATGTCCGATAGAATTGTAGTCTTAAATAAAGGTGAAATCATTCAGATGGGATCGCCTCTTGAAATTAGATCAAGGCCCGCGACTGAATTTGTGGCTGATTTTATACGCTAGAAATAAAGATTTTTTAAAGCGAAATTTTTATGACCCCTTGGCCTATCTGATTTCCGTCTTCACGATCTAGCCCAACTCCAATATATACTCCGCCGTCTCCATACTCAGGAGCGCAATAAAAAAGTGTGTGCTTTGATACCCAGGTCTTTTGTTGACCGACAGAAATTTCATCATGTGTCGTTAAAAGAAGCTGAAGCTTACCATCTTTTAAAATCCAGAGTCCAATCCGACCATCTCGGTGAGTCCCACGAAAAATAAAATCTCCCTCATTTGATAAAGTACCCGGCCAGTAATCAATCTCTTTAAAATTTTTGGAGAGATTAAATTCCTGATAAGTTAGATCTTCGCCAAGAATTAAAACGACACCCTCTTTTGTCTGTGCTGTGGCCGCCCAGAAATGATTCTTCAATATGGTGTGATTGCGAAGTGAAAGAAAAGGAGAAGCTGGATCCGCTGACTGGTCTCTTAACACGGTTACGGGTGCAAACTCCGGTGCCCTTCGAATTTCAATTTCCTCAGGGTAGCTTTCAACTAAGTTTGTCGCTGTCACTTTTCTTACTTTCTGGATAAACATCTCACTGTTTGATGATGCCCCATAAAAGTAACCCACTCCGCGGTGAGGAAGGATTTTAAGAACTCCATCTACCATCACACCTTCGCCGTGATCACGTGACTCAAGATTCGTGTAACGAAACCAAAGTTTATGTCCCAAATTTGCGAGGTCGTGAAGATGAGAATTTTTCAACTCTTTAGGAATCGATAAAGAGCTGAGTGATCCTTTTTGATCACGCCAGATCTTAACGGTTTGGGTTTCCGTAAATTCCGTCATATAAATTTCTTCATCGATCAGAATGGCCGTCGAGAGAAGATTCCCTACCTCTGCGCGAACAACCAGGCGCTGCTCACGAGCATTGATGAGCCACATCTCATCAAAGATATCACTCCCGCCTAAACAAGTGTAATGGACCAAAAGAGAGTCCTCAAACGCTGTCATCTTGTTGTTCGAGAAAAAACACAAAGCACCCGCAGGCCACCCACCTGAGTCCGAAGCAAAAACCTTGAGCTCAAGCACTTGAGCAAACGAGAGAGGAGAGAATACAAGAAACAAAAAAATGAGAAGTTTTTTCATATGAAAATAATAAAGTGCATAAATCAAGCTGGCCAGAGCTGCGGCAAAATACTGCCCCGGGTAAGAATGCTCTCTTTTCCCGAGCGGCGCCTGGATGCCTCACTTAAAAAACTACTCAGCCTACCTTTATTTTATCTACATGCTAAAAACACCTCATGGAAAACGAGAAGATTCTTCTGATTGATGATTATGTGCCGCTAAGAGAAGTCATAGCGATCATGCTTCGTGATGAGGGTTACGAAGTGATGGAAGCAGATAATGGAAAGATCGCACTCGACATGCTTTTAAGTAGCGAAGGTCAGAATTGCCCTTCCTGCATCGTCCTTGATGTGAAAATGCCAATCATGAATGGGAATGAGTTTTTGAACCGTCTAGAAAAAGAGGATGAAATTTTGCGAAACATTCCCGTTATCGTCTATTCCGCAGATGGACAAATGGGGTATCATGAACAAATCAAAGCGCGTTTAGAAAAGCCGGTTTCTATCGAATTACTTTTATGTGCGATTAAGGGAAATATCCACTGATCACCACTCTTTTCCAAATTCCCAAACTAAATTATTGACCAGTCCCGTCCAACCTACGAAGTGAGAAACAGGCTTCTTACCAAGAGTGTGTTCTTTCCACCAGTTTCCACGCTTGCGGTGAAGCTCCACCAGATCATCTCTTTCGGTATCGTAGAATTCATAAAATGAGCCGCAATTGACCCAAGTCGCGTACACTCCACGCACAAGATTTTTTGACATCGAAACGGTCTCATTGTGATAACCATAACGGTCCATTCCAAGGAGAGTAAGATAGGCGGTATTGACCCAAACGGGCCCTCTCCACATGTCTTTTTCAAAAGTCGGATCATTTCGTGCCACAGAAGGCAGAGGAGTTGGAGTGTTGTATTCCTCTGGGTTTCTGATGTGGCCCATGAGTCTTTCGGCCTGAGCAGCATTTGGTATGCCCGCAACCAGAGGAAGAAGAGAAGCGATGGTGTTCACGCGAATAAACTCAGCATTTTTTAAGTTCCAGTCATAATAGAGACCGTCACGCTCATCCCATAACATTTTATTGGTCAGAAAAATAAGGTCTTGCCTCTCCGCTGCGAAGCGGGCGGCGTCCAGGGGAAGCCCCAAAGCATTGGCCATTTTTTCAAGGGCCTCGAGGGTCATCACTACATACGTCGTCACATCTGTTGAAAGTAAATTCTTGGTATCTACGAGCACACTTTCGGAGGCATCACTAAAGCGCGGAGAATTATCGATCCCACTCTCGTAGGCATCGGCCCAGAAATAAAGTCCGGTTGAATGTCTTCGGTTGGCGCGAAACCATTCATGATAGTGAATAAGCTTTGGATAAATGCGGGCAATGAATTTCAAATCCGGTTCACGTTCTTGTAAACGCCAAGCACTCCATGCAAGAACCGGTGGCTGAGAGTTTTTTCCAACGGGAAGTGCAAAGAAATAAAGATCAAAGACAGAATGGGCAACTCGACCATCTTCTTTTTGATAATGGAGAACGTACTCTAAAATATTTTTTCCAATTTCAGGATCAACCTTGGACCAGACCTGAGAGATGAAGGCCGTATCCCAAAGATAGGCGCTCGTATATTTAGGTCCTGGATAGGCATGTTGACCGGGGTTAAGGAAGTGCTTACCACGCAGATTTTGTCTGAGAGTCAGTTCAACTGCTTTAAAGGCCTCTGTCCCATGGGGAACCTTATCCAGGCCAGGAGGTAGTTCAGAACCCGCGAACACGAGGGTCGCGAGGAGACTTAGTATAAGGTTAATCATTTTGAAATTCTATCTGAGAGGAATCAAAAAAGAAAAGGACTCATCCTAAAATTACAGGATCGTTTTTATTGGACCCTTGTAAAATCAAGGTACGAATGATTCAGGATATCTGTCATCACCCCTTGGTTGAGTTCGTTCAACTTATACTGCATGAGACGCTGATGAACGTAGCGTGCTCGGGCCGAATCAAGATCTCCATAGTAGTGCTGAACGGAGAAGAAAATTCCTTCATGGATCATGAGTCCGCGTCGGTCTCTTTGAGAGAGTTTCACAAAAATGTCGGCGTTGATGGAGAGTTGAATACCGCGGGGATTCTTCTGGGCCATGACGACTTGTTCTGTGAGACAATTTTTATCGAGGTTCTTTATCACACGAGTTTTAATGTCATTGTTGAGCTTAACCGCCGGTTGATTAGAGGTGAAAAGCACACCTTGATTTCCTGCTAGAGGCAGATTGTTTATGAAAAGAGCTGACTGGTAAGCAATTCTACCGGCCATGGTTCTAAAACCAGAAAATAAATCTGGAGATATTTGGAATAAGTATGAACCGAGATCATCAACAAACTCTTGATCGCTTTTTGTCGAATCAAATTGAATTAAATTTGGATCGATCACGTCGATTTCCGCATAATCTAAAAGATAGGCCTTACTAATTTGCCCGTCACTACTCCGACAAACCACAGCGTCTCCGTCCGTATACCCAGATGTCACACTAGAAACTGTACCTCTTACAATATTGCCTTTGTCTCCAGCAAAAGCTGAGACTGAGCAAGCGAGTGCAACCAGTAGAATAGTAAACTTCATGATTTCTCCGTAACTATATAAGTCCCATGAGCATAATGGATAAATTCAATCGTATGTTTAAAGACGGTAAATATTCATCCGAGTGTCTAGAAGTTAGACAGGGTCCAAAGTTTACAAAGGGGTCAATGTCTTGCACCTCCTGATGCTAGTATGGTCCCATGGAAACACAAGCCTACTACATCAATAAACTCAAAGACACCCTTTCTCTAAGACAGAAAGGAAACCCAAGTTACTCTATCCGGGCCTATGCCAGGGATCTGGAGATGAATTCCTCGACTTTGAGTCAGATTCTTAGCGGTAAGCGCTCGCTACCGGTTCGAGGTTCGCAAGTCATTGCATCGAGACTCGGTCTTGATGAAAAAGAAACGACTCTTTTTACCGAAAGTATCAATAGATCATATCTCGCGATTGACCAGATCAAGACCGCTCCTCTTGATGAGCGCTTTATGCTGGATGAATCTTATTACAAAGTGATCGCTGAATGGGAGCACTATGCGGTTTTGGATCTCTATGAGCTCTCGGATTTTGAAAACTCTCCTACCTTCATGGCACGAAAATTAAAACTCACAACTGAACGCATGGATTTGGTGTTAGATAATCTTATTCATTGTGGGCTTTTGGTGGAAGATGATAAAGGTAACTTAGTTAAAGTCCACGCAGACATTCGGACCACCGAAGACATTGAAGGTGAGGCCTTGAATGCCGCTCATCTTGAAGAGCTCGACCTCGGAAAACAGAAACTTCAAGAGGTCCCGAAAAATCTTCGAGATTTTTCCTCATCAACTTACGCCATTGATCCGGAAAAACTCACAGAAGCAAAAATCATCATCCGCGAGTTCAGAAGAAAAATGACAACTCTCCTGAAGGCAGGAGACAAAAAAGATGTCTACATGCTCGCTATCCAGTTTTTCCCACTCACTGATACTGAGAGCAAAAAAGATCAGCTTCACTAAAAGATTTCTCCATTTTCTAGTGTCTAATTTGCAAATTCTTTCCTAAACTTTTAGGATGAATATTCGCTGGCGCGTTTGCGCACTTCTTTTTTTTGCGACTACCATCAATTACATGGATCGGCAGATCTTCAGTATCTTGGGGCCTACTCTTCAGGCCGAGATCGGTTGGTCAGAGTCTCAGTATGGACTCATCGTGGCCTCTTTTACGATGATGTATTCTGTGGGCCTTTTCATGGCGGGAAGAATCCTTGACCGCGTGGGTGTGCGGAAAGGCTTTGCCTGGGCCTTAGGTGGATGGAGTCTTGCAGCAATGGCCCATGCCCTGGCCGCCACTCCGATAGGGTTTGGGATCGCCCGCGGATTTTTAGGTCTCACTGAAAGTGCCAATTTTCCTTCATCACTGAAGGCCACCGCAGAATGGTTTCCTAAAAAAGAAAGATCTTTTGCCACTGGAATTTTTAACTCTGGCTCAAACGTCGGTGTGATTCTCGCCGCTCTTATGGTTCCTTTCATCACTCTTCGATTCGGATGGCGAATGGCCTTCGTGGTTCAAGGAGCAATTGGATTTATCTGGCTTCTTTTCTGGATTCCATTCTACCGAAGACCTCGGGAGCATAAAAGTATTAGCAAAGAAGAGCTCGCCCACATTGAGTCTGATCAAGAACCCATTCAAACCGAACCCCTTCCTTGGAAAGTCATTTTAAAAACCAAAGGCACCTGGGCCTACGCCCTTGGAAAGTTTATGACTGATCCGGTGTGGTGGTTTTATCTTTTCTGGTTGCCGAAATATTTGGCCAATGATCATGGAATCAAACTTGATACCTTGGCCCTTCCCCTGATCGTGATTTATGTAACGGCAGATTTCGGATCAGTCGGAGGAGGTTGGATTTCAACTTACCTCATTAAGCGCGGCAAAACTCTCATCGAAGCGCGAAGAATAGCGATGTTTGTTTGTGCTTTGGCAGTTGTCCCTACTCTCTATCTTCCTTATGTGAAAGATGTCTGGACCGCCGTCGCCTTAGTCAGTCTCGCGGCCGCCGCTCACCAGGGATGGTCTGCCAATCTCTATAATGTTCCCTCAGATCTCTATCCTCAGAGTTCAGTGGCTACGATCGTGGGATTTGGCGGTGCCTTAGGTACGACGGGTGCCATGATCTTTCAGGCAGCAGCTGGATACTTTCTTGAATGGAGTGGCAACAATTACGCTCCTATTTTTATGATCTGCGGAAGTGCCTACATCCTCGCCTGGTTTGTCGTGACTTTCTTTATCAATGGGATGACGAAGTCAGAGGTCCTTAGAAACACTTGAAGAAGTGTTTAAATATTAGACAAACATTTTGGTCAACTAATCCTTAAAAGTATCCGATACGCCCTTCATGAGAATTCTATTTCTATGTCTTTTATTCATCGGATCTCGTCAGGCCTTATCCGAGGTAGACTGCGCTCCCAAGTGCAAATCCGAGATTTTAAGAGTTGAAGTCTCTCCTAAAGTCTTAAGTGAGCGAGGGCTTGATGCTCTCCTTCCCTCCCTTCAAAATTTCTCGCAATCAGATGTCCTCCATTCACTAATTGAAAAAAAATATGACCTGACTCCAGTTGATTTCCCGTCCAAAAAAGATGTTTGTTTAAGAAGAAAAAGCGAAAACGATCCGGCCTTTCGTAATATTGATTGCGAATCAAAAACTCTCTGTTCTGATCAAAAAGTTACAAGTGAAGTTAAAGATAAAATTTGTTTTCAGCTTCCTTGTCCTATCTTCGAAGGAAATCTTAACGTCGGAAAATGTAACAACGTATCTTACATCTCTCCAACAAAAATAGAATTTCCAAAACCAGTTTCGGTCAATAACATAGAGCTTGAACCTACTGATGTAGGAATCGTCGGCAACGATGCGAGACTGTGCTTCAAGGTCAAGGCCCTTGATGTGACAACAGCGATTACTCTAGACCTTAATACCCAAGGCACGGGCCTGCCTGACAAGAGTATCACCGTCGATAATGTTCATCCGGTTCTAGATGGTCCAAGGTCGGCTTGTATCCTCGCAAAAATCGATCTTAAATCGAATAAACCAGTCTCAAAACTCACTATCACAACACCCGCCGGAGAGCCTTTCATCTCTGATGACATGATCCGGGCCGCGACCAAGGAATTAAAAGTTTCTGGGCTCTCTGGTTATACGCAGAATGATCTTGCTCAGGTTCAAAATGAAATCGTACCGGTTCTTATTCAACCAGTTCGTGAATCTATTGAGAGTGCAGTCAAAGGTGCTCTCGCACAAGTCTTTGAGGAAGAACTCAATAAACGCGCAAGTGGTATGGGCAAGAAAACGATTCCTGTAGATGCCACTGCCTATACATCTGAATTAGGTGTGGCAAATCTCATGATCCAAGATCAGGTTAACCGGGTTGAGTGTGCTGTTTATCAAGCAGCAAAAAAAACTCCACCAACTCCATGTGACTTTGGAAATTATCTTGGCGGCGATAAAATCACCGCAGGACCGACCATCAACGAGCTCATGGCCCTCCAACCAATAACGAAAGATAGAAATATAACGTCAGAGAGTTCTAAGCAAAGACTCATGGCCTTAGGTGCTCTGATGCAGGAAGAAGATTGGTGTTGTTACCTCGACAACGAGTCCGCTGCTGATCGCGCGAGTGACCGTCAGGCCCAGAGAGAAATGAATCAGCGCTACTACAACGAATACATTCAACCAGTGATTGATGAAATTTCTGAGAATCAGCTGAAAGAAAAAATTCCAGGCATGTTTGAGATTCACAATTTGCTCCGAGCATCTGGCCGGGACATTGGCCTATCGATGACAAGCCTCTGCACACCTGTTCCCTCACCTCACGCTGGAAAATCCATGCCGGGGTGCCCGGTTCAGGCCTACGCAGATTTAAATGAGTTCAACAAGCTCTTCACCAATATGTGGAAGTCTGGGGCCTTGTGCATGGCCGGTTCAGGCCCCTTTGTCGGAAAGACTGAGGGTGGTTTCCAGCACTTCAAAGAAGCAGGCGTTGGTGCTCCAGAAGCCTTGAGTGGATGCAAATACGAGTTCTCCGGCATGAGCTGCTATCTCAACTCGCCACCACAAATTAAATACGATGTAAAAACCAAAAAATATCGCTCTCAACTTTCCTTCAAAGGCTGTTACCGAGGGCCTGTGATGTTCGGTCTCGGAAAAGTCGGCGGAGATCTCAACGTCGAAGTTGCTTTCAAACCTGCGGCCTGTGACAATGGAGATTTCTGTGTAAAAGATCCAGAGATAAACTGGAATGTGGTCCCAGGAACTGAGCGCTTTGCCTTCAGACCCTCGAGCATGCTGAACTCTACTGTCAATGATGCGATCAATGGTCTCATCAAAAAAACTCTTTCCGAAAGTATCCGAATCCCGCTCTCAAACGAGGCAGGAGCACTGGCGAACTTCCCGCTTCAATCAGAGGGGCGGGTTGATGCTGGGCCTGGTTATTTTGGGGCCTGCTTGAAGCCACGTGAAACTGCGGGGGCAAGCTCGAAATGATAAAGATGATTTTGTTGCTGCTATTCACGATCAGTGTCGCACACGCAGGACTCAAGGCCGATGCCTTGATTTGTGATGACAATTGTCAGTCTCAGCTTCTTCGTCTAGATGTGGATAACGGCGCTCTCCAAAACATGCTGACCTCAAAAGACGTATCATCGAGCTTGATGCCTTCGCTTAAAAATCTCATGTCGACCGGAACCTTCGCGAAGCAATTTGAATCCGACTACCCGATGGATCCGATGGGTTTTCCTTTTAATAAAGAGCAATGTCTTAAAGATAAAAAAAGTGGCCTTGCCGCTTACAAATCTGTCGATTGCGAAGATGGGATGCTTTGTTCAAATTCAACTGTTCCAGAACAAGTGCGCTCGGATCTCTGCTTCTCCCTCCCCTGCTCCATGATCAAGGGAAGTGTTGGTATGAGCCAGTGTCCCCCGGGAGGATCGGCAAAACCCACGACTATCTCTTATCCCGTTCCTATTAAAATTCAAAAGATTGATCTCACTCCGTTAAATGTGAATGTTCAGGGAAAAAATCTCAAGGGCTGCTTCAAGCTCAATGATCTTCAAACCACCCTTGGAATTGAAATTGGCTTTGACCAAACCACGGGCATAAAATACGACAACATCGGTATGGATAACTTGAATGTCAAACTCGACTCTCCTCGTGAAATTTGCATGAGTGCCACTATCGATATGCTCGCAGAACACCCAATATCCAATGTAAAGATTGAACCTCAAGGCAAAGACTTCGTCTCTGACGAGATGATCAATGATGCTTCAAAGCTTGCTAACCTTCGCGGATTATCAGGGTACTCACCTGCGGCGCTTGAAGTCTTCAAACTCTCCGTGATGCCTCAACTTGCAAGACACTTTCGCCCTACCATCGAAAAAGCAGTCGCCGCTTCACTAGCCTGGTCTTTTGAACGACAGCTGGTCACCATCATGGGCACCGATGGCCCTCGCGGTATTGCCAGCATCGCTGTCCCGAGTGACTCCCTCATTTCAGAAATGGGTGTGGGTAATGTGGCGGTCAATAAATATGTAGACCTCCTCCAATGCGCGATCAATAAAAAAGAAGGTCTCATCATCCAGCCAAATAACCCATGCTTAAATGAACCTTTCAGATTTAAAAATGGAAACAACCTAAATGTTAAAGACATCCCAGATCCGATAAAGGCGACTGAGCTTTTAAAGACCGAGCTTGGAAAGTATGATCAGATAACAAGTGAACTTATGCGACAGCGGCTTCTTGGGATGGAAGATTCTTTTAGAGGATTTAATCAGGAAGACTATTTTAAAAAAAATGTCCTCCCAATCGCAGATAAAATTACGGTTGATCAAAAAGATTCCCCTCTTTCACAAGGAATCCATCTCCTGACTCAACTCTCTGATGGCGGCCAGCACACCAAGCTTGGGATTTCTGTACCCAAAATTTGTAACCAGAGTAAAAAGTCTCCGCACGAAGGACACTCCATCGCGAACTGCCCAGTTCAGGCCTATGTCGATTTCGATGAACTCAATGGGCTCTTGAAAGTCATGTATGATTCCGGAAGGCTCTGTCATAAAGGAAAGGGCGATTACACGCCTGACCGCGGACGTGACGGAAAGCAACTCTATAAAAACGACGGATCACCTCAAGGCCAGGGGTGTCTCTTTATGATTGAAGATGATCCCAACGGTATGCGCTGCTTTTTAAATGGCCCTCCCAAGATTAGTTATGACTCGGGTAAAAAAGGCTATAAGATTGAGATCAAAACCAAAGACTGCTACAGAGGTCCAGTCATTGCTGGACAAGGTAAAGTTGGTGGCGACATTAATTTTGACGTGAGCTTTGTTCCCGGATTTTGTGGCCAGGATTTCTGTCTCGATAAGGGAGAAGCAAATTGGAACGTCACAAAGGGAACTGAGCGTTTCGCTCTTCGAGAATCAAGTTTTCTCAATAGCATTGTGAAAAAAACCATCGACACTAAAATCAGAGATGTTCTGAAAGATTCTATTCGCTTACCAATGAATCAAGGTCCTCTCGGTGCTCTTCCGATGGAGCCAGATGGACGAGTCGATAAAGGTGAAGGTTATTTTGGTGCTTGCCTCAAGTACAAATGATTAGTTTTGAGACTTCATATAGATGTAGAGATCTTCTACTTTTTTTCTTGCCCAGGGAGTCTTTCGTAGAAATGCCAGGCTCGACTTCACACTCGGATCAAGTTGAAAGCAGCGGATGTTGATCATAGTACCCAGTTGTTCCCAACCGTAAAACTCAAAGAGTTCGTTGATTATCATTTCTAAGGTTTTTCCGTGCAAGGGATCAGTCATTAAAAAAGAATGCATCGAAACTTAGGAAAAATCAATTTATGAGTTGAGAAATTTGATTTTAGAAAAGGAAATTGAAATGCCATTTCTGAGTCTAGGAAGAGGATTTTCTGACGAATTTATGGTCTCAGACCTTGCCGATGCAGCTTACGCAGGAGATCTCGAAAAAGTTAAAAAACTTTTTCATGCGTCAGAGGATTCTAAGGAAGATCCCATGGCCCTCTATATGGCCCTGAGAGGTCGACATCGGGACATCCACAGTTACCTCATTAAAAGCGGAATCATCATACCTGAAATACATTACTCACAAGTCTTGTATGAAGACCCAAGTTACCTTAATTCTCTTCCAGAAAGATCTGATCTCGTCAAAATCGCAAAAGCGAAATTGGCGAGTTCTAGACTAAGCTCGGGTTTGTTAACCGGAGATCTATCGGTTAAAGAAGTAAAAGAACTTATCAAAGAGGGAGCCGATGTCAAAGAACCAGTTCTCATAAACTATGCTCTAGAGCATCACCGCCCCATTCACCTCGCGACAAGGTACCCAGAGATCAATGTCTTTAGGTTACTCATTTCTGAAGGCGCAGACTTAAAAGTGTTATCCCCCGATGGGAAGAATGCTTGTCGAATGGTCCTTGAGAATGAGGAGATGGATCAGGAAATGCGTAAAGATTTCATCAAACTCTTTAAGAAACTAAAGGTAACTCCCATACCCGAGATAGGTTTTGGGGATAAGGTACGTTTGTGGCGAAATAAGAATATATTTTCAATCTAGACTAACTTTCGATGATGGCTAGATTATAGCTTTGCAAAGGTCCCCCACTTATCACTTGAGTTCATTACATTCTAAATGAGTGAGAAGAATAAGAACTCAGTGAAAGTGGTCGGAAGGAATAAAGAAATTCGCTCAAAAACGACTTTATACTGCTTCTACTCACATTCCATCTTGATTAAGTTAGGATAAGTATCTTCAAATCCAATTTTCAAAAAAATGGTAAACTTTGCAATCTCATCTTGAAACTGAGCTGGCAGAAAAAGTTCAAAGCGATCTTCCGAATTTTCATTCAAGTTATATCGTATGAAATCTTTTAATAATTGCGTACGTGCTCTGGCAACAGCTTTGCCTGTTACGACTTTTTTTACACTAATCGCTTCATGTTCTCCGTCGCTGGAGTTTTGGTAGACTGCTGTGTTTGAAATCTGATGGAATCCCATGATCAAGAAATGAACAGTAATCGTAGAGTCAACATTTTTGCATTTTACTTCAGTTGAGTAACTAGGCTTTGCTCCTTGGGATATTGCGAGTGAGTTAAACCAGTCGTGAACTTTTTGGATCGCTTGTGCCTGCTTAAGTGTTCCGGCCCGCAAGGCAAGACAGATATCATTTTCTAAAACATCTTTTTTATGAGCTTCCCCGATTGGCTGCGGCCAGAGATTTGTGATGTCATCAGATCCACCTGCGCACAGTGGGATCAAGTGATCAAACTCATAATTAGGCCAATTACTCTGAGGAATATTTCCGTATGCGGCGGCTATTTTTAATTTCTCGTCTATTCCTACGTTGCGCTGGCAGCGAGCAATATGTTCGGGGTAATCATATTTTTGAAAATTTGGATCATTGGGGGTGCAAAGTAGACCTGGTGTTTGTGTCACATTGGGAGATATAAACGCATAGGAGAGGTTCGGTAGAACTAAAGCGCACAAGAGGAAAATCGGAAAAAACTTCTTCATCATTGAACTCCGGTTTGTTTCTCAGGATCAGTCCTAGGAATCCAGGCTATTCGAACAACATATTTGGAGTTTGTATTTCTTAAAGCAACGTACATTAACGAGATTAGATGAAAGTAAGCTTTTATGAGCGGGTGAACTTTAATTGGTTATTGTCCGTACCTGATCTTATCTGTCAGTTTTCCAATTATATTTGAGCAATCTAGCGCTAAGTATAATTACGCAAAAACTGCAGAATCCCAAAAAACCATAATCAAATAAAATATAATTACAATTTAAGCTAGTCTTTCAAAGATTCGGAAGTTCAGTTACCACAACTTAAAAGACCTTTCTTTTATTAAATCAAAGACTTTAAGGCGAATTGAAACCACTAAAAAAGTGCTAAAAAGAGCATAAGTTAAGCTATCAATGGTTGTAAAAATAACGCAACTCAGAATCAAGGCTCAAAAACCCTCTAAATAAAACGCAAAGTGCAAACTCTTTATTTGCATTACCTTTCTAAATTGCTAAGTTGTAAAGAATTACTTATAACTTTGGGCGTGTCTTACGCTTTGCAAAAATTAGGTTACCTTGTTCGAATCAACAAAGTCTTTGTTAACCAGAACACCACAGCAATCGACTCTTTCTAGAGATCAGTCGTATTCATCAATTCGCATTTCTGAATTAAATCGTTTTCTCAGGGCCATGAATCTTGGTCAGTTATCAAAAGAAGAAAAAAGTGATCATGAATTCCTCGATCCTGATCAAGTCCGCACAATATTGCGCTCTCACGGATATAGCTATCCTAAAAACGCGAAACACATCGCCATGCTCATGTGCAAAGGTGGAGTAGGAAAAACCACTCTTAGCGCTTTTATGGGTTTAAGACTTGCATGCTACGGCGCACGCGTGCTGTTTATTGACTCAGATCCACAAAGTAATCTCACCTCACTATTGCAAAGTCAGCTGACTGACGTAGAGCTAAATCCTGAGCACGTCTTGGTGCATGTTCTCAAAAGAGAAGTGCCAGTCAAAAAAGCTATTGTAAGCCTTACCTCTCACATTGATTTGCTTCCTTCCTCCCTGGTGAATTCTCTCCTCGAAAAAGAATTATTGCGTCTCAAAGGCAATCCTATCCAGAGGCTAGGTCTTGTTCTTTCTGAGGTTTCAGGCGACTACGATTTTATCATCACCGACTGTGCACCATCGCTTAATATCTTTAATGCTTCGGTTGCCTATTGTTCACAGTTGATGTTGATCCCCTTTCAGTTGAGTAAATTCTCTGAATTTGGGCTGGATCAAACGGTCTCCGAAATCAAGGATCTTGAGACCACTTTTAATTTTAAAACCACTACGAAAGCAATCCTTAACGGATACCGAAGCAGTGATAAATTAGCCGAATCGTATCTTGAGACTTTCGTTGAGAAGCATTTTGACATTATGGCCGGTGCTGTCATTCGCTACTCACGCGAAATTGAAAAAGCCACGGGTAAAGGCTTTGATTTTTTCAAAGACCCTCGCTCCCAGACACTTCAAGATTTCGACAAATTGGCGATTGAAATATTTTTAGGCACGAGCCTTAGCGGGAGTGATCATGCCAGATATCAATAGGATTATTCAAAAAAGTCGTAAGATAAATCCTGGGATATTACAAAAAGCAGTTGAGATCGAACACCCAACTCTCAAGAGACCTTGGGAAAATCTCGAAGATGATCGATCCGACTTTAACTGGGAAACGAATTACGAAGAGAGAACGGCCCGCACTCATTTCAGAAAAACACCTCAAGAAACGATCATTCCTCCAAAGACAAAACCAGAACTCTGGTACGCCTCAGGGATGGGTGTTTTGCAAGCTATACGTTTTCATCAAAAAGCACTCCTCACAACTTTTCTGGTTACACTCTTGGCCGTGAGTGGGCTGGCGAGTTTTTTACCTTCAAGCTACTACTCTACCCTGCATCTTTATGCGCCTGAAAAAGCAGACTCAATTTCTTCACGCTTGCAGATGTTTAGTAACCGCATTGAATTTGCATCGTTTCCTGTCGACTTCAAGATACCTCTGCGCCTCATAGCCCGTCGGTTGGCCTCTGATGAGGCGACTGAATGGGTGGTGAACGCCTACAATACCGAACTAGCAAAATCGAACAATAAAGATGGAACCCCACTCATCGCTAAGATGGTGCGTGCTGAAACATTTTATGCCGAAGGTTCAGAACTTCTCGTGATCCAGGGCT
>JBBQGK010000048.1:0-29432 GCA_038322885.1 Bacteriovoracales bacterium
GAGGAAACATCTCAGAGTGTTGAACCCCAGAGCCAGCTGTCATCCACTGAACATCACCTTCACCATATCTACCCGTCGCACCTAGCGAATCAGCGTGATCCGCAAAACCTTTTCTCACAATCGTAATCGTCTCGAAGCCTCGGTGGGGATGAACGGGAAAGCCTGGGATCTCAGCACCATGATAAAGCCTAAAACCATCTTTCCCTTCAAAGTCAGATCCCATATTTCTTTCAGCAAAATGACTTGGACTTAATCCCTGCTTGTCATTTCCTGCGGGATAAAAATCGTAGTGGTGGGCACAAAAGAGAAAAGGCTCTTGGGTAGGCCACTGAAGATCGATAGTCGTAATTTTCTTAATCATCTTAGTGTCCTCTTAAAACTCCACCATCGACGGCGATGCTTTGGCCATTGATGTAAGCACCTTTTTTAGAAGCAAGAAAAGTCGCGAGATCAGCAAGCTCTCTTGGCTCTCCTAAGCGACCAGCAGGTACCATCTCTTTAATCTTTATTTCTGATAAATTTAATGACTTGATTCGATCTGTGTCGGTGTAACCCGGAAGAAGGAGATTGATCGTAATTCCGAAAGAAGCGTATTCGTTGACGATCGATTTTGAAAGACCTGAAAGCCCTGCTCTAAAACCATTGGAGGTCGTAAGACCCGGAAGTGGTTCTTTCGCAGCGAGAGAGGTGATCATGAGGATCCGGCCAAAATTATTTTGCTTCATCTTAGGTAAGAGAATTCTCATCGCCTCGATGGGACTCATCCAGAGTGACTGAAAATCTTCATGCCACTGCTCATCGGTCACATCCAAGAAATTATTTTTTTTGGGTCCTCCGGTATTGTTAACCAGAATATCAATCTGTCCCATCTTTGCTATCACGCGCTCAACGAGCTTTGCTGTCTCACCTTTGATCGAGAGATCAGCCACCTCAAAATAGGTTGCTCCAATTTCCTTGGCTGTTTTAGTAATGTTGTCCTGGTTTCTCGACACAATACAAACCTCAACACCTTCTGCGAGAAGAGATTCCGCTACCGCTCGTCCAAGTCCTGTAGAAGATCCAAGAACGAGGGCCTTCTTACCTTTGAGTTCGAGATTCATAGTTTAAACCTTTCTTCGCTCACGCCGAGCCATTCGAGTGCATTTTTATAAAGAAGCTTTGCTTTGATGTCAGAGCTAAAGTCAGAGGATTCAATCAATTCGCCCGGAGTCGCTTCTCCTAACGGGAAGGGATAATCAGAACCTAAGGCGACACGATTTTCACCCATCAGATTCACCACAAATTTTAAAACATCTTTGTCATGCACGAGGGAATCAAGCCAGAATTTCCCAAGATAGTTTCGAGGGTTAACTTTATTATCAATGGCCACAAGATCTGGTCTCGCGTCAAAGCCGTGTTCGATCCTTCCTAGGGTCATGGGAAAACTTCCGCCCCCATGAGCAAAGGCGACTCGCATTTTTGGATACTTCTCGAAAATCCCACCGAAGATCATGGAGCAAATCGCGAGACTTGTTTCGGCCGGCATTCCCACAAGCCAGGGAAGCCAGTACTTCTGCATTTTCTCTTGCCCCATCATGTCCCAAGGGTGAACAAAAAGACACATGCCTAAAGACTCGATGGCCTCATAGACGGGATAGAGATGTTGATTTTCTAAATTCCAATCATTCACATGAGAGCCGATCTGAACTCCCGTCACTCCCATCGCTTTTAAACGATGAAGTTCTTTAACGGCGAGATCAGGTGCCTGCATTGGAAGAGTTCCCAAGGCCACAAACTTTTTTGGAAACTTTGATGCCACTTCAGCAATGTGATCATTCAAGAATTGCGAAACGTATTCGCCGTCTTTTGGTTTTGCCCAGTAGGAGAACATCACTGGAACCGTCGAAAGAACTTGAATCGTATCAGTGATGCGTGCTTCAGGTTCGTAGCAATTGGGCTCAACCTGTCTAAAAAACTTTCCTGAATCATCAACCATGTCTGCACTACAGCTCTTACCGCAAACGTGATTATGTTTTAGATCGATGAAGCCGCCGTAACCAAACTTCTCTTTAAATTTCGGAATATGCGGAGGTAGTATGTGAGTGTGGATATCTATTTTCACCACGCTCTCCCGTTAACAGTCGCGCACTTCTTGCAGTTCACATGTTCAGAGTTGTAGTAGCGATTAAAAACCGCGGGAAAATCCGTTTCAATGTTATTTAAGTGAAAGAATTCCTCGTAGAGCTTGGTCCCGCAATTTTTGCAATACCACTGAAGCCCATCAATATCTTCCTTTGCCCTCGTTTTTTCTACCACGAGCCCAATCGAACCGGCCCCGCGTTGCGGAGAATGAGGAGTGCCGGCAGGGAGTAGAAAAATCTCTCCCGCATGAATATGAATGTCTTCAAACTTTCCATCTTTAATGGTTCGAAGAAACATCGAGCCTTCGAGCTGATGAAACCATTCATCACTTTGATTCACGTGAAAATCTGTTCGGGAGTTTGGGCCACCCACAACTTGAATAATAAAAGTTGAATCTTTGTAGATCACTTTATTTGAAACTGGTGGTTTTAAGAGATGGCGATTCTCATCGATCCATTTCTGGAAATTCATGGGCATCATCATGAAAGGACCGCAATGCATTTCAACTCAATCGCAATCGGAGTCGGAAGGCAGTTGATTTCTAAAGTCGTCCGGCACGGGGGATTTTTACCGAAGTACTCTTTCCATAAACGGTTGTAGGTAGGAAAATCATCTTTCATGTTCGTAAGATAAACTGTGACGTCGACCAAACTATCCCAAGTCGCCCCGGAATCTTCTAAAATATGCTTCACGTTTTGAAAAACACTATGACATTGTTTTTCAATATCATAGGCCTCAATCTTTCCGGCCCCATCGAGAGTGACTCCAGGAATTTCCTTTTTTCCCCTCTCACGTGGCCCCACTCCTGAGAGGAAAAGGAGATTTCCTACTTTCCTAGCATGGGGATAGGCGCCGACTGGTTCTGGTGCTTTAGATGAATCAATGGATGTGGACATGTTAACCCTTACAAATATTTTTCATGTTACTAAAAAATTCTAAAATATATTTTCCACCCTCGCGTCCGCGACCAGATTCTTTCATGCCTCCAAAAGGAGTGCGCAAATCTCGAAGCATCCAAGTATTGATCCAGATCACTCCCGAATCAATTTTCAGAGCGACTCTTTCGGCCTTAGCTTCATCTTTTGACCAAACCGATCCTGAGAGACCGTACTGAGTGGAATTGGTCCATTCAATAACTTCATCCTCTGAATCAAATGGCATGATGGTCGCCACAGGCCCAAAAATTTCTTCCTGATTCGTGGAACAATTTGAGGTGAGGCCTTCAATTAAAGTCGGAGCAATAAAATATCCCTCACCTATTTTAACATCATGGCCACCGGTCAGAAATTTACCACCTTCAGCTTTGGCGCGCTCAAGGCAACTCATGACTTTATCAAAATGAGCTTTTGAAACTGTTGATCCCTGCTGCGTCTCTGGTTTGGTTGGATCACCCTGTTTTAAGGCCTTCACCTTTTCCACTAGGGCCAATTTAAATTTTTCATAAAGGGGTCGTTCCACAAAAATGCGAGAGCCGCAAAGACAAATCTGCCCCTGATTAGCAAAGGATGAGCGCACAGTTGTGTCCACGGCCTTTTCAAAATCACAATCTGCAAAAATAATGTTCGCATTTTTTCCACCCATTTCGAGGTGAAGGCGCTTCATCGTCGACGCAGCATCGGTTGCGATCATTTTTCCAGTGGCGGTCGAGCCCGTGAAAGAGAGGGCCTTAATTTTTGGATCTTTTGAAATAGCGGAGCCAACATTCATGCCCAGGCCATGGACAATGTTTAAAACTCCCGGAGGGAGACCTGCTTCCTGACAAATCTTTGAAAGCATAAAGGCGGTCATCGGTGTCACCTCAGAAGGTTTTGCGACCACCGTGCAACCTGCCGCCAAGGCGGGTGCCACCTTCCAAGAAAATGAATAGATCGGAAGATTCCAGGGTGAAATGCACCCCACGACTCCGACGGGTGAGTAGTGAACAGTGTTTCGTCCCCTCTGGCGCTCATCAAAAGTGACGGGCCTAAAGTCTTCGATCAATTCTGCAAAGAAGGCAAAATTTTCAGCGGCACGGGGAATATCTACTGTGTTTGAAACTGAAATGGGTTTTCCATTATCGATAGTCTCGGCCATCGCAAGCAAATCGAGATTTTTTGTAATGAGGTTTGAAATTTTATTCAGGTACTTCGCACGCTCAGATGACGTGAGTCCGCTCCAAGCAGGAAAGGCTTTCTCAGCAGCAGCGATGGCATTTTGTACATCCTGGGCCTTTGAATTTGGAACCAAGGAATAGACTTTCCCCGTCGACGGATTCACATTGTCTAGAAACTCTCCGTCCATGGCCGGAACAAGTTCTCCGCCGATGTAGTTTAGGATTTTTTCCATCAAATTTTTTCCTTGATTAAAATCGCACGCACGGGAGACGCATCGGCGCCTTCGATTCGAAGAGGGAGAGCAATCAACTGATACTGCCCTTCTGGTACGTGGGTTAAAACAATTCCTTCTAAAATCGCCATGTCACTTTCATAAATCGCTTTGTGTGAGGCGAGACTCTTATCCGTCGCGGGATCCACTGACGGCGTATCGATTCCTACCAGAACAACATCATGCTTTTTTAAATGATGAATGAGTTCAGGACTCAAGGCCGAGAAATTTTCATTCCAAACGTCTGGATTAGGAAATGAATTGGTTTTAAAAAGAATTCTTGGCGCTAAAATTTTTTCTTTGAAGTCATCGATCCCAATACGCTCAGGATTCCCCCTCACTTCAATCACCTGACAAGCTCCAAGGTAGTGGGAAAGATCCCTCTGATCGATCGTTTTTCCCTCAGCATGGTAATGACTTGGAGCATCTGTGTGAGCACCAACGTGCAACGTGGTCTTGATATCTGAGAGCTCGAGATGCTCGCCTTTCTCAAAACTCATGTTGATTGAGCGCGAGAAGGGCGTGTCGCCAGGAAACACGGCGGTGCTTGTTCGCAAGATCGGAGAAATGTCGATATATTGGCCTGTCATATCCATCAAAACTTCCTATGATTTCAGCCAAAATCTTAAACCTTTCGAGACTTCTTAGAAAAGGCATATTGCTATGGAAAACTCCGTTATTCAGAAAATCGCACAGACTCTCCATAACGCGAGGCTTAGCGGAAAGTCTCTCCCGCAATTCTCAAAAGAGATCAGTGATTTCAAGCGCGAAGACGCCTACTCCATTCAGGAAATTGGGATCAAGATGCGAGAAATCGCCGGAGAGCGAGTGATCGGCCTCAAAATGGGTCTCACCTCCGAGGGAAAACGTAAGCAAATGAATCTCGATGCTCCCCTCTACGGAGTTTTGACCGATAAAATGAAAGTCGAAAATAAAGGAACGTTTCAGTTGAAGGGATCGATTCATCCAAAGATTGAACCAGAAGTCGCGTTTTTTATTAAGTCAGAGCTCTCAGGATCTGTTTCACGCGAAGATGTTTTGAATGCCACGGAATCAGTTTGTGCGGCGATGGAGATTTTGGATTCTCGCTATGATGGCTTCAAGTATTTCTCCATGGAAGATGTGATCTCGGATAACTCGTCTTCTTCACATTATATTCTTGGACCCAAATTTGTGGACTTTAAAAAGATTGATTTAAAAAATCTCAAGATGCAGATGTCGGTGGACGGCGAAGTCGTGATGGAAGGCAACTCGCGTGAAATCTCAGATGATCCCGTCATCTCAGTCATTCAACTCGCAGAACTCCTCGCCTTGAGAGGAAAATCAATTCCCGCCGGAACATTTGTTCTCGCTGGAGCAGCGACCGCGGCTGTGGCGCTTAAAGCTGGCTCCGTTGTCACGTTGGAAGTTGAATCCCTGCCCTCACTCAGTGTTTTAATTAAGGAATAGCATGTATAACGAAACTCATAATCATATCGATTCAGCTCGAGACTTGGACTCCAAAGATCCGATGTCAAAGTTCCGCGAGCGTTTTCATTTTCCGAAATCTCCAGGCGGCAATGGTCTATATTTTTGCGGTCACTCGCTGGGCCTTCAACCCAAAGATACGCGTCTGGCGATTGAGACTGAACTTGATTCATGGGCCACCTACGGAGTCGAGGGTCACTTTGAAGGACCTTACCCTTGGCTTCCCTACCATGAAAATATCACCAAGAGTTTTGCCCAGATCGCTGGAGCAAAAGAATCTGAAGTGGTGGCGATGAATACCCTCACCGTGAATCTTCACCTTATGATGGTCTCGTTTTATAGGCCTACTAAAACTCGTTATAAAATTTTGATCGAGAACAATACTTTCCCGTCAGATAAGTATGGAGTGGACTCTCAAGCGCGCTTCCATGGTTTTGATCCAGGGATGACAGTCGTGGAGCTCAAGCCATCTCCAGGAAAGAAAACAGTCGAGCCAGAAGATGTGATCGCTCAGATCAATGCCTTGGCGGATAGCCTCGCCTTAGTCATGCTCGGAAATTGTAATTATCTCTCAGGCCAGTGTTTCAACTTTAAAGATATTGCTCATGCTGCTCATAAAAATGGTGCTCTCTGCGGATTTAACCTCGCTCACGGAGCAGGAAATCTCGCCCTCAATCTTCACGATGATGATGTGGATTTTGCCGTCTGGTGCAGCTACAAATATCTCAACTCAGGACCGGGCGGACTCGCCGGAGCTTATGTTCACGAAAAACATTTTAAAGATCAAAATATACCGCGCTTTGAAGGTTGGTGGGGCCACGATAAGACGAGCCGTTTTAAAATGGGACCGACCTTTCAGCCGATTCCTACTGTTGAGGCCTGGCAATTATCCAATCCTCCGATCTTTCAGTTGGCGAGTTTACGTGCGAGCATGAATATTTTTGATGAAGCTGGGATTAAAAACCTTCGCGCCCGTGGAGATAAACTCACCTCTTACTTAGAATTTCTTCTTAAGACAAATTGTGAAGGAAAGCTTGATATCATCACACCAAAATCTCGCGGTTCCATGTTATCAGTTCAGATGAAAAAAGATCCAAAGCCATTAGTCAAAGTCTTTAGTGAAAAAGGCGTGATGCTTGATTTCCGGGAACCGGACATTCTTCGCATTACTCCAGCTCCGCTCTATAATTCCTATGAGGATTGTTTCCGATTAGTACAAATCATAAAAGAGACATTGTAATGGATACACCAAAAAAAATTGTTATTCCTGGAGCGGGTCTCGTTGGATCCCTTCTCGCGATCGCTTTAAAAAAACGCGGTCACGATGTTTACCTTTTTGAGAAGCGCACTGACATTCGGAAAGCGAACCGCGGTGCAGGTAGATCCATAAATCTCATCATCACCGCTAAAGCGATCAATCCCTTGAAGCATCTGGGCCTCTGGGAAAAAGTCAAAACGATCACCTCGCCTGTCACGGGCAGAACCATGCATTCAGTTGAAGGAGCCCTCGCTTATCAACCTTACGGGAAAGATCAGACTGAGTGCAACCACTCGGTCTCTCGCGGAGAACTGAATTGTCTTTTGAATGATGAAGCCGAAAAATGTGGCGTGAAGATTATTTTCAATGCGACCTTGAAGTCTCTTGAGCTTGATAAAAAGATCGCGCATTTCGATACCGGTGATTCTCTTGCCTATGATCTGCTTTTTGGTGCTGACGGTACGGGATCAGCAACGCGTTCTGCTTTGATTGAGGCCTTGGGGCCCGAGGCCGAGTATCACGTGGAACCGATGGGAACTGACTACAAAGAAATGACCATGCCATCAAACAATGGTGCCTATGCCATGGATGAACATTCGCTTCACATCTGGCCTCGAGGCAATCACATGCTCATGGGGCTTCCGAATAAAGATGGTTCATTCACCATGACGCTTTATATGCCTCATGATTGGTTTGAAAAATTTAAATCGCCCACAGCCTTTGAAGAATATTTCCGAAAATTTTATCCCGACACAATTGCCCTCATGCCCGATTTTGTGAATGAGTATGAATCCAATCCACAGGGATTTTTGGGAGTCGTGCGCATGAAGCCCTGGGTTTATAAGGACCAGATCGCTCTCGTCGGAGACGCGGCCCATGCCATGGTTCCTTTTTTTGGGCAGGGTATGAACTCGGGCTTCTCAGACGTGCAATTTTTGATGGATCAGATGGACGCCCACCCAAATAATTATCAAACCATCATGCAAAATTATAACGAGTTTCAAAAACCCAGTGGTGACGCCATGGCGGAGATGTCTCACGAAAACTTCTCTGAGATGTGTGATAAAGTGGGAGACGCTCATTTTCTTTTGAGAAAAAAAGTTGAAAACAAACTCGAGAAGGCCTTTCCACTAGAGTTTCGCTCACGCTATGGTCTCGTGACCTACACTCTCATTCCTTATCATCTCGTAAAAGAAGTTGGAGTGATTCAGGATGAAGTTCTGGATGCACTCTGTACGAACTTAAGTGATCCAGAAGAATTGAATCTAGATCATGCTCATAAGTTGATTCTTGAAAAGATTACCCCGTGGTTTAAAGACCATGGACTCTCCCCTGAGAGATATCGCTTTTAATGATCAATCACTGGCTAGAAAAAACCATCATCGGCCTCGATTTATGTCCTTTCACGCGAAGGCCGTATCTTGAGGGAAAGATACTGATTGAAGAGCACGCCGATCTCGAATCCTCAGGAGCTCAAGATCATTTTCTGACGTCACTGTGTGATTTTCAAAGTCAGCAGACGTTTGAGACTGCCTTGATCGTTTATCCAAAATGGAAAATATCTTTTCGAGATTTCTATGATTTCTCAGAGGACTTAAGCGATCAACTAAGTCGTTTGCATCTTGAAGAAGAGTTTCAGCTTGTCGCCTTTCATCCGCAGTTTTGTTTTGAGGGACTCGATTATTCAAACCGAGCAAACCTCGTCAATTCGTCTCCCTACCCTTTGATTCACATTTTGAAAATCATTGATCTAGATCTTCTCAATTTAAGTACGACCGATGCAGAGAACATAAGTTTTGGGAATGCGAAGAAGCTCGATGGGTTAAGCGAGAAAGAATTAGCGAATCACTTTCCCTGGAGATGACACTCAAAGCCCTTGCTGACAGAATCATCGGTTTGAAGATTTGTCACCGTCAAGAGGGCCTGTCCGTCTTTTCCATTGAGCATTTTTGAAGTAATCGTCAAATCCATCCAGGGATCATTGATGAAAGTGTATCCTCTCCATTCTAAATCCATATCAACAGCGAGCATGTTGGTATAGGTATGGTCCTGAAACGTGATGTGATTTTCATTTAAAACAAGAACACCCTTCTCTTCGGCCCAGCTACAATCAAAAGTCTGGTCTGCTGAAAACGCAGAAAAGGAAATGAATAAGAGAGTGAGTATGAGGAAATTTTTCACGAAAGGACCTTTTGGATGTTGTTTGAAAATTATAACCAGGCCCAAATGACGATGAAAACTAAAACTTGGCCAAAGGGTCTGACTCTTACTCTATGACTCTCACATAAATAGCTGAAAGTCCTTTCGGCCCCTTACTAATCTTAAATTCCACTCTCTGTCTGTCTCCCGGAGTTCCATCCACGCATGCAGATTGGTGAAAAAAGAGCTCTTCGATTTCGTCATCTGGTACGATAAAACCGAACCCCTTCTCGAGGTCAAAAAACTTCACAATGCCTGTGAACCATTCTTCATCATCGGCTTCCATCATCTGTTGTTCATCCCAAATGATTTCATGAACTTTTACAACACTCTCACCTTTATGGATTCTCTCCAACTGTGAGATGACTGCGGCCTCGCTTTGGTGATCAACCAGCATGTCTTTACGATTGCGATTTTTTGTCTTAGTGAGGTCGTATTTGACGAGCTTAACTTTTACTTTATTCATGATTTAAATTTAAAACAAAAGAAATGATGCGACCAGAATAATGAGGAGGATTAACCGAACTTAGCTTTGTTTCACGAATTGCAGATCGAGAGTTATCGACACATCATCACCCACGAGTAATCCTCCGGCCTCAATCGCTGCGTTCCAAGTTAAACCGAACTCTTTGCGTTTGAGATTTGTTTTGGCCGTAAGTCCGGTTTTTTTATCAAAAGTCGGCGCATCGACGATGAGCTCTACCTGTCTTGAAACACCCTTGATGGTGAGATCTCCAATGACTCTAATTAATTTCTTACTCGCAAAGATCATACTCGTTGACTTAAAACTCATTTGGGGAAAATTTTTGATATCAAAAAAGTCATCTCCTTTGAGATGGTCGTCGCGGCTCGTATCTTGAGTCGAAATACTTGCGACTTCCATGGTCGAGCTCGCCCATGAATTTTTTGGATTTGCTTCATCAAAATTAAATTCGCCAGAAAACTTCTTAAAGCTTCCATGAACTTTTGAGAATACCATGTGCTTGATCATAAATTTGATTGAAGAGTGTTCGGGGTCAAGTTTGTAAAGTGGCATAAATTCTCCGCCTATGAATACATCTATCATAGCGGACATTGAGTCAATGTGATCAAAATTCACCGCACCTCTCATGAGATGCGGTAACAGAAATAAGATTTACTTAGAACAGGCCCCAGTCAACTCTCCGCCTTCGCAAAAAAACGTATCATCACAAACACGGTAGCAGAGATCTCTCGCTCCCTGTTGAGTCGCCTCAACACCGCGAGCAATTCGTCTATACCCTTCGTATGAGCGACCGGCAGTCTGACCTTGAGTCTCAAGGTCTTTACAACTCTTAATGAGGTCGATGTAGGTGTAAGTGAGTTTGGTCATGTTGGTGAGAGTTTCAGTACACTGTTCAGTTGTTGCAAATGAGTTCAAAGAGAAAAGAGTAAGAGCAAGCAAGAGCATTTTCATAAAGTTCCTTTTGTTCAAAATAAGTTTCGTAGGAAGTTTATACGCAGCTTATGAACCGGAATCAATGGCACGTTAAACGTAGTGTTAAGCCGCTCGTTTAACGTGTAAGAATGATCCTGTGGGAACGAATGTCTCTTCGCCCTAGAGAGTCGCCATATCAATCACAAAACGATAACGAACATCACTTTTCTCGACTCTTGTATAGGCCTCATTCACTTTATCCATGGGGGTGAGTTCGATGTCACAAGTGATGTTATGTTTCGCACAGAAATTGAGCATCTCCTGAGTCTCCCTAATGCCACCAATGAGAGATCCTGCGAGACTTCTTCTTCCTCCAATAAGAGAGAAAGCTTCTATCGAATGTGGCTTTTCCGGAACCCCAACAATCACAATCGTCCCATCCACTTTTAAGAGTGGAAAAAACTCATTGAGATTGATCTCGGCAGAAACCGTGTTGATGATCAAATCAAACTGACTCGTTAATGTCTCAAAAGTCTTCGGATCAGATGTTGCATAAAAATGATCTGCCCCCATACGTTTTGCATCTTCCTGTTTTTTTAAACTATGACTAAGAACGGTGACCTCAGCACCCATGGCGTGAGCAAGCTTCACTCCCATGTGGCCTAATCCGCCGAGCCCCATGATCGCAACTTTTTTACCCGGTCCTGCTTTCCAGTGAGATAAGGGTGAGTACAAAGTAATCCCCGCACACAGAAGTGGCGCCGCTTTATCTAAAGGCAGATTGGCAGGCATTTTGAGAACAAACTTTTCATGCACCACAATCTTATTAGAATAACCGCCCTGAGTAGGAGTGACTTTATCTTGCTCCGTCGAATTATAGGTACTACTCATGCCTTGGACACAAAACTGTTCGAGATTTTGTTTGCAGTTTACACACTCGCCACAAGAATCAACCATGCACCCCACACCCACGACGTCTCCGACTTTGTAGGTAGACACTTTTTTTCCAACTTGTGAAACCACTCCAGCAATCTCGTGACCCGGCACCATCGGGAATGTGGATCCACCCCACTCGTCTTTAACTTGATGGATGTCAGAGTGGCAGATGCCACAGAATTTTATATCAATCACAACATCGTGTTCTCTAGGATCTCGCCTCTCAAAAGTATAAGAAGTAAGAGGGGCCTTGGCAGTTTTAGCAGCATAGCCTTTCACAGGTATCATAAGTGTCCTTTGAAATTTAAAAATGAATAGAGCACGTGCTTAGATTAGAGATGCGTAACGTTTCAAATCAATCAAAACTTCTAATCACTCACTGCATACTTGAGTTTCTCGATCTCATAAACAAAATGTGAAGTTTCATTCACGATCTTCTTTTCTACCATCCTCGCCCCAATTTTCTCAATTGCTTTTTGTGAGCGAAGATTTGTCTCACCAATATGAAAGATGACCTTCTCAACAAATTGAAAAGCGTGATTCAGCATCAGGCGCTTCATTTCTTGATTATAATTTCCACCCCAGTACTCGCGGGCAAGGAACGAATATCCAACCGCGACCGTTTTTGTCTCTGGGTCAAAGTCATAATAGCGCGAACTTCCAATGACATTTCCCGTTTTAAGATCTTGGACAAGAAGTGCTCCGAATGAAAAATAGGGACCGATACCTCCCATGGCAGTATTGAAATATTTTTGAAAAACTTCTTTTTTGTGACGATCTTTTTCGGGATGTTGTTCCCAGATGAGTGGATCAGAAGCAACAGAGAAGAGTGATTCAAAGTCTGCCTCTTCTAATGGGCGAAGAAGAATCAGGTCACCTCGAAGGATCGCAGAAAAACTTAGCATTTTTTGCATGTGAACATCGTATCAAGTCTCATTGTTCCTGGCCATCCAGATCACAAAGCGCCTATTTATTTTTTTACTATCCCCCTGGGATCAGTTGGGAAATCTATCGTAAAGGTCGTTCCTGTTTCCGCCCGACTCTCAACGGCCAAGCTTCCAGCGTGATCCTCGGCAACTTCCCGGCAGTAAGCGAGCCCGAGCCCCCAACCTTTGAGCTTACCTTTTTCTGCAGATGCCGATCTTTGAAAATTATTAAAGAGAACTCCCATCTCATCAACGGGAATATAAGGACCCTTATTGTGAAAAGATATCAACACCCGCCCAAAAGTGGTCGAGACTTTGATTTCGATCAACTCTTTTTCATCACCGTACTTTAACGCATTAGAGATGAGATTTTCAGCTAACCTCCTTAGCGACTTCTTTTCCCAAAACCCATTCACTGGACTTCCGCTAAGTTTAATCATGGCTATGTTTTCATCTGAGAATCCAGAGATGGCACTTCTCAAAATTTCCATGATCTCCGCGGGAAGAAATTTATCTGCATCCTTTTTAGGAGAAGCTTTTAGATAGCGATCATCTAAGATATTCTGAATGAGTTCGTTACTGTAATCAAGACTACTCTTCGCCTTAGACGCTAGTGCAAGAACCTTCATCGTATCAACCGGACTCTTTGCCATATTTCGTATGATCAAATCGATTGATAGCTTGGCCGACGTCAATGGTGTTCGAAGATCGTGAGTGAGATGGTTCACGACGTTATCGCGAATTTCATTGTATACTAAATAAAACGCCATCATCGCCTTCTGTATTGCTTCATCAAAAGAAAGTTGAATGATGGTATAAGTCTTAGGATCGATCACATGTTCTTCGCCGAGCTTTATTAGGATCAAATTTCTAAGAATGATATATTCCTTGATGACTTGATCCGGACTGTAGTCAGTAACCCGCGCCCTTTCTCCTCCATGAACTTCGGCCACGTTGTTTGATTCGTTGGCCGTTTGCCGAGTTAATTTACCATCGATAGCTTCCGTGAGATTTCCCAAGAATACCGGAATCGTATCAACAATGATGGGTTCACCAATTTTAGACGCAGATTCAATTTCTTTTTTTACCACCGCGACCCATTCTTGAAGAATTTTATCTTGATTCTTGGCCAAAGACTTAGCGATGGGACTAACTATTTTTTTTTCTGATGAGTTATCTGATGAAAAAGGCATAAAGATCCTTTGTGAAAAAATCTTTCTCACATTACATGTGACTGTGACTCGCGAGCAAGTTCATACAGAAACTTATGATAAGCTTAGGCCTCGAGTCATGGCTTGGTATGGATTGAATTAAAACTTAGGTGAAAGTTTGGATCTCTTATCAAAAGCAAAAGCAAGAGTCTCTAGAACTGCATTATGGTAATAAGGCTTTACCACATAACCATCTGCACCTAACTGAATGGCCTGAATCATGTTTGATGCATTATCCATGGTTGTGATCATAAGAATGGGAGAATTTTTTAGTTCTAATTTTGCTCTGACATACTTCACAAAATCAGGCCCAATTCCATCGGGCAAATTCCAATCACATAAAAAGCAATCGGGCATGTTGCCTTCAAGAAGCGTCTTTGCCTCATGGATTGTTGAGGCCAACGTTATTTTTCCTGTAAAACCGAGATCCTTCAAGCAAGCCTGAATACGCTTTTGATAAATCAAAGTATCTTCAAGAATAAAGAAATGAACAGTACTAGGAATCTCAATGTCATCAAACTTAATCATGTATAATTATCGGCAGTTCTGAAGAGATCATTAAGAACTAATCGGCATTGAAGGTTATACGCCTCTTAGACATAGGCTAAAGCCTAACCTAATCATGCTCTCTTGCTTATTCTATTGATGACTATTTCAATCTACCTTTAGCTAACTTTAACCAAGGAATTTTATGAAAGTTCTTATCTTTATGATCTCTGCCATCCTCGCTAACGTGGCCTTTGCTCAGACTCCTATTAAAATCGAAAATCGTATCCACTCGGTTGAAATCGAAAAGAGTGAAACCGGTCAATACTTAGTTGTGGGAGCCGAAATTTGTTTCGGAGGATACCCAACTGTAGACGCCTCAACGACAAAGCTTGGAACAAATGCGGTCGCCATAACTTTATCGGTTTTTGCTCGAACTTGCGCTCCTGGAAAAACTTTTATCGCAAAGTTTGTAGTTTTGATTGAAGATCAAATCGTTGATTTAGGTCTTGATCCGAAAGCGACTAATATTTTTGTTCAAGTTCGTTAAATTTACTATGAGAATAAACTCTTCGAATTTGAGGAAAATAACAATTTTCCTCAAATGAAGTCTCGTTGATCAGACCGCTCAAAAGTTTTATGATTTTAGGATGATTAAAGCACCTCACATACACGACGAGATTAATCGACTTATTCGACTGGTAGATTATCAAATCCTCGATACTCAGCCAGATGATGACTTCAATGCCTTCGTAGAACTTGCAGCTCAAATTTGCAATGTTCCTATAGCGCTTATAAGTCTTGTAGATAAAGATAGGCAGTGGTTCAAAGCTAAAATAGGTACTGATGTAAGCGAGACTCCTCGTGATATTTCTTTTTGTGGTCACGCTATTGCTGACAATAAAGTCATGATTGTTAACGATGCTTCCTTAGACGAACGCTTTTTCGACAATCCTGCGGTGACGGGTGGACTTTGCATTAAATTTTATGCTGGGGCCCCTCTAAGGACTCCAGATGGACACTCAATTGGAACATTATGTGTTGCCGATTTGAAACCGGGAAGTCTTTCACAAGACCAGGAGAAATTTCTTACCTCTCTCAGTAAACAAGTCATGACGATCCTCGAATATCGTCGATCTTTATTGGCCATGAAAGGGACAATTGATAAGTTCCAAGACCTTGTTCACGATCTCGGTCTAGCGCAGGTTTCTGATCAGAATCTACATAAACGTGAAACACTCGGAAGTTTAGCCAGTGGTGTGGCCCACGAAATCAACAATCCTCTCGCGATCATCATGGGCACCGTCAGATCTCTTAAAAGACTAACCATCAAAAATCCCACGCCGGAATTAATCGAAGGCCTCGACACAATCGAAAAAACAATTTTGCGAGTAGCTGGAGTCGTAACCGAGCTCCAGAATCTTGATAAAGCCGCCCTTGAAATATTCTCAAGCGGAAAAACGATTGAAAAAGCATTTTCAAATGCAGTCTTGTCGAGAAATTCAAAATAACTTCATTGTCACTTTTGCCCTAACGATTTAGGATGACGCCTATATGAAATCAACTGCTATACGACTTGAACAATGCGACTCAGCGTTAAATGATCCAAAAAGACTTGAAGCTGTGATTCGCACTGGCCTCATAGATACACCAGTTGAAAAAGTCTTTGATCGCCTCGCTCACCTTGCTTCTAAACTTTTGAATGCACCGATTACTATCGTCTCCATCATTGATGATAAGAAACAATTTTATAAAGCGGCCCATGGCCTTCCTGCCCCATTGGACACTATTCGTGAAGTACCGATTGATGGATCACTTTGTAGATATACCTTGGCGGGAGAATCGATTGTTTCTCCCGACGTAGAGAACTTCGATCTTTTAAAAGACCATCCGACTGTGAAGGCCTTTGGAGTGAAAGCATTCATCTCACTTCCGTTAATTGATGAAGAAGGAAATGTTCTTGGATCATTTTGCGCCGTCGATATGAAACTGCGTACATGGACTCAAGACGAAATCTATTACTTAAATGAACTCACGGCTTCAGTCCTCACAGAGATCCAACTTCGCCAGCAAGTTTTAGATCTTGAAGCTGAAAAATCTTATCGCCGAACTTTCATTTCCGCTTTGACTCACGACCTTCGAACTCCCCTTTCCGCTGCCAAGCTTACGGCAGAACTTTTAAAGCGCGTTCATCAATCGGAAGTGAAGACCAACGATCGCCTAGATCGTATTGTAAAAAATATCGAGCGTGGGGATAAAATGATTCAGGATCTTCTCGATATGGACTCTGTTGAGGCCAACGGGAAATTTCCATTGGTGACTACAGAGTGTAACCTGGCGGAGATTTTAAAGAACACGATTGATGACATGACCTCTATCTGGGGTGATCGATTTGAACTGATCATAAAAAATGAAGCTATCGGAGTATGGGATAGAAATGCGCTCTTAAGAGTATTTGAAAATCTGCTTTCGAATGCTGCCAAGTATGGTTTCGAAGATACCCCGGTTCAAATAACTGTCTCTGATATCGGTATTGGTAAAGAGAACATGGTTAAAATTGACTTTCACAACTACGGTGAAGTCATTTCAGAGAAAAATCAAACTGAAATATTTCGTCCCTTTCATCGTGTTGATTCGAAGCAAGCTAAGCCGAAAGGTTGGGGTATAGGGCTTTCTCTCGTAAAATCTATTGTCGAGGCCCACCGAGGATCCGTGGCCGTTAAGAGTTCCGAATTAGATGGGACAAACTTTTGCGTCTTACTTCCCAAGATCTAGACCATCATAAGATATTTAAAATTTAGAAAAAATTGAGTGGGTCTAAACCATTGACCGCAGTTTAATATGCAAGCCTTTTCTTTATCCAAGGAATGAAGATGCAAACAAATCAAGAGTCAAAAAAAGATACACTCAGTTTTAATGCTCCTCTGCCAGAATCAAAACTACTCAAAATAAATCGCAGATACGACGTACCGCTCGAAGAACTTTTTCACGCTTTCACTACCTCCGAAGGTCTGAAAAAATGGTGGTGGCCCTCAGCCTACCATTCCGACCATGTCGAGCTCGCTTTTAAAAAGGGTGGGAAGTACTTTATTAACATAAAAGGTTCGGCTCATGGCGAAGGAGGAATGTGTGGTGAGTTCAAGGAGATTGTTCAAAATAAGCGTATCGTGATGACTGATCATTTTGCTGATTCGAGTGGAAAAGCTATCTCGGCCGAGGAAGCAGGGATACCAGGTCTATGGCCAGAAACGGTCATCATCACTTTCGATTTTTATCCGATCGAGAAATACTCAAGTAGGTTTACTCTTTCTCAGCAAGGCATTCCGAAAGAAATGCAAAAAGACTGTTTGGAAGGATGGAATGAATCTTTTGAAAAGTTGGAAAGATATTTGGATAATTGAAGCATGTGGAAGGCTTAAAATTTTAAGCCTTCCACGAGATATCAGTTTTAAAAACTACTTATTTTCTGGAGTTGGGAAGTAACGAGCGTAGATGATTTCGTTACCATGTCCGATACAGATTTTTTCAAACAAAAAGAGCTTGCGATTAAGTTGGTTGATAAGAAATTTAAAATCTGCGTTCCCTTCCTTGATCACGGCCTTATGAGGAATAAGTTCCTTGTTAAGTCCCAAGACGATGTTCATCATGGGTTGAATCGAAACTTGGTGCTGCTCGAAATCCACTTCCATATCGATGAAAGAGAGTCCGTAAACATTTCTTGAAGAGATTAGTTTCTGGCCCTCTGAAAGAACAACATTTCCATTTTCATCTGGATTGAGGACCTGATAAAGAGTGCAGCTACGATCAAGGTCGGAGCTTTTAACTACAGCGGCAGTTGCAGTAGCTGTAAGAAAAATTGTCGCGAGAAAAAAAGTGGTTAACTTCATTTTAATTATCCCTGTTAAATTTCCCCTATTTAAAGTTTCTTTTCAGGGTTCGTCAAATGGGTGAAGGTCCTTTAACTCAATCTCTTGGGAACAGAGCCAATATTTAATACTTTAGCTCTTTCCCCAGCAAACCAAGAACTCCCGATCTCTAAATTCCATCCCTTTAAATTCTTTCCAGGTGTAGCGGTGCCGACTGATGTAGGCGATCCCACTGGCAGCAATCAGGAGCTCCTTTGAGCTTTCATTCACACCGTAGATCACCACCCAGTGGCCCATCCCTCTTCTTTTGACGGTGGTGATGATGGGATAGCCAGCTTCGATTTGTTTTTTTACTTCTAAAAAGTTCAGATTATGTTTAAGTGAAACACCAATATTAAGTTTCCGAAGTCCTCTGACAAGTGCACCGGTTTGCACTCCCCAATCAAAGTCTGGGGTGATGAGCTCCCAGATATCACTCAAAGACTTACTTTTATCAAAAGTATGTACGACCATCGCCGCTGCGACGAAACCGCAGGTGTAGGATTTTAATTGCCGATAGAGAGGAATATCTAAGGTGCAGTCAGAAGGTTTAGGAAAGGCCCTCGCGTCGCGAGTCATCTCGTAGTCTCCAGAATACTTATCAGTGAGGGTGTGGAATAAAGACCAAAGACTATATTTTGCCATCTGTGATCAATCGTAGCACGGGCCTTGAAGATCACGCTATACTAAGAATCATGAGCTCCATAAATCCTCATTATACTTTTCAATACGTCCAACCAGAAGAGTACCATTTTTCTCATGATTCTGTGTTTCTTGCGAGGAAGGTTTTTGAAATTCATAAGCAGGATTTAAGTCTTTCGACTGCTCTTGACCTGTGCTCGGGTTGTGGCATCGTCGGATTGGATTTTTTATTTCATTGTAAGACAGGTCATCGTTCAATGCCAAAAAACTTTGACTTCATAGAAGTGCAGAATGTTTACGAGAAATATTTTGAGGCGAATACTATTGCCTTTGGTTCAGGTTTACCTCAAGTCAATTTCTTAAACAGAAACTATGAAAAAACTGAGGCGCGAAAGTACGATCTCATTCTTTGTAATCCACCCTACTTCAGGCCAGATCAAGGCTCTCTGTCTCCGTCTGAGTTCAAAAATCGATGCAGATTTTTTATCGACTCTGATTTCAAAAGTCTCTTGGAGGCGATTGGTAATTCACTTGCTCATAAAGGTTCTGCTTACGTGCTTTTAAAAGATTTGAGAGCGCACGGGACAGACACGACGAGAGAGGCCAGTGAGATTTTGAAATCTTTTAGCGTGGAAGTTGTCGACGATATACGTGGGACATCCCTCGTTAAAATCACGCAAAAATAAACTCTTTCTCAAGTGAGAATATTTTAATGAACTTTTATTCATTTTTAATTTATCATAGGGCGAATGAGGTGTAGAATGACGCTTGAAGGAACTGGAACTGTATGCCCATATTCACAAAAATTAAAAATCTCATCGCCACTAATTATGGTGAAAATCTTCCCTACATCACGGTCGGTTTAATTTCAGGATTAGTGTGCTGTTTATATGCGATGTTATTTTCATTCCTGGAATCGACGGCAGTAAAATTCTATCACCACAACGAATACTTTATCTTTTTCGTTAGTCCTCTTTTGATGGCCTCATCTTATATTCTCGTGAATAAAATTGCTCCGGGCGCATTCGGGAGTGGAATTCCTCAGGTCATGGTTTGTATTGATAAAGATCACCGTCATCGTTCAGGATATTTCCTCAGCATAAGAATCATTATCGTCAAACTCCTATCGTCTATTTTGGCGATTTTTGGAGGTGCTGCTATCGGCCGAGAGGGTCCTTCACTCCAGATCTCTGCAAGCATCGGAGAAATAGTCGCCAGACATTCTAAGCGCTTTAAGATTCCGGTCAAAGCTGAACAGCTTATCATCGCGGGTGCGGCCAGCGGTCTTGCGGCCGCCTTCAACACTCCTATTGGTGGTATCATTTATGCCATTGAAGAGCTCGCACAAGATCATATTCGAAGTTACAAAACTGTCCTCATTCTCGCCGTGATGATCGCCGGTTTTACAGCACAGCTTTTTTTAGGAAATTATCTTTATCTCGGCTACCCTGAAGTTTTAAATCACCTGACCGTTCAAGTGATTCTGGCCGTTACGATCGTAAGTTTTTTTTCTGGTATTGCTGGGGCCATCTTCGCTGATCTACTTTTGTTTCTCAGTTCTCAGAGAAAGAAATTTAACTTTAGCGGTCAACTCTCAATTGCGATTTTTGTCGGTCTCGCACTCGCTGGACTTTTTTATTTTGCTGGCGAGAGAACGATTTTTTCGGGAAAAGAAAGTATCAACTATGTCCTGTTTAATCCTGATCCGATTGGGTATTGGGAAACAATTTTAAGATTTTCCACTCCCATCCTCAGCTCGTTAACAGGTATCGCAGGAGGAATATTTGCACCTTCTTTATCAGCTGGTGCGACACTCGGAGGCCTTGCTGCATCTATCATCAATCATCCTGAGCTTAAAGTTATACTTGGACTCGCTGGAATGATCGGCTTTCTTAACGGGGTTACTCGTACCCCTATAACTTCTTTCATTCTGGTTCAAGAAATGACCAACAGACACTCAGCGGTTTTCCCAATGATGTTGGCCGCTATTTTTTCTTCGCTTGGGGCCTCGCTCATGGGACACAAGTCGTATTATGAAAAGGTTGCTGAGGAGCTTAAAGCACAAGACACTTCTGCTCATGTTACTAATGAATAATTCCTGTTTCAATCGCAATCAGAGAAGCCGACGCCATAAAGACCCAAAGACAAATTCCCTGAACGAAAGGTTTCACTCCCACACTCTTTATGGTCTCTCGGCTTAGACCAGAACCAATCAAAAAAAGTGTCAGCACCATCACGCGTTTCGCAACCGCCTCTACTTTGTGCCCAAAGGGTGCGATCTCAGGAAAGTAAGTCACAATCGATGCAGCAATGAGAAATCCTAAAATAAACCAAGGTTTTTTAGCTTTTTGAGGAGATTCGCTATTTGGATTCTTTTTTCTCGCTCGGATCATTCCCACGATCATGGCGACGGGAATAATCCATAAAGCACGGGCAAGTTTGACAGTGGTCCCTACTTCGAGGGCCTTGGCTCCGTATTGCATGGTGGCCCCAACAACCGAGCTCGTATCGTGAATCGCAAGTGCGCTCCAAAGTCCGAACTGTGTTTGATCTAGGTTCAGTGCGTGGCCTATGGCGGGAAATATAAATAACGCCGCTGCGTTTAGCATGAAAACAATTCCCAGAGAAACCGAAACTTCGTGATGTTTTGCTCGGATGACTGGAGCTACGGCGGCGATCGCACTACCACCGCAAATCGCCGTTCCAATAGATATTAAAAGAGAGGTGTCTTCTTCGACTTTAAACATCTTTCCAAGGAGTGTTCCGACCGTGATGGCAGTCAGAATTCCAATCACGGTATAGGTAATTCCTTGGAGACCAACCTTTCCAATGACAGAGAGATTCATCCCCGCTCCGAGACCCATGACGGAGTAGCCGAGAAGCTTGGAGGTCCACTTTTTTGCGAGGTCTTTGTGAGGATTCTCAAATAAAAGGGCAAGGCCTAGACCGGTGACGAGGGCAACCCCAGAAGAGACGAAGGGAAAAAGGCATAGGATTGCTGCCAAAGGGAAGATCACATCATTTAAATTATACTTTTTTATAACAAACTCCCGACGCCACATTTTAAATTTGCAGGTACTGATTCTTGAATTTTTAGGGGCAAGGATAAGTTTAAGTTCGCCATGATAGCAACGAATTCATTCTTCTCAATTCTTAAATTTAGTCGTGGATTAAATTTCTTTTCTTCTCCAAGAGTCGTATGAGTGTGTCCAAAATAATCATGTGCAGGATAAACCATAATCGTATTTGCATGAGAAAAGATTTTGTTTCTCACACTATCATACAGGACTTCCGAGGAACCTCCTTGGAAGTCGGTCCGACCACATCCTCGCACGAGCAGAGCATCTCCCGTAAAGAGCATATCTTCTAACTGATAAGTTAGGCATCCAGCGGTGTGGCCAGGGGTATGAAGAACATGAATGATATATTTACCGAATTGAATTTCACTCTTTTCATCAAGCTGTAAATCTGGACATGAAGTGCTGTAAACTGAACTCAGACCAATCAGGGCACCCGTCTTTTTTCTGATCTCACCCGACGAAGTGATGTGATCGGCATGCACGTGAGTCTCGAGGACAAATTTAAGTTTAAGGTCTAGCTCGTCAATCAGTTTAAGATCTCTATCCATGGTTTCGTTCACGGGATCTATTAAAACGGCTTCCCTCGTGTCTGGGTCACCCAATAGGTAGGTATATGTTGAAGTATTTTTTTCAAAGAGTTGATAGAAGATCATATTTTTTTTCGCTTTATCATGTGAAATATCATCATTCCAATGAGCATTGAGATAGTGAAGTAAATGTAGGGAGTCTTCCCGGATGCCAAAGAAACAATGGCGGGCCCGGGGCAAATATCGGCCCAGCCCCAACCTAAGCCGAAGAGAATAGATCCACAGATTAATCGTAAATCAATTTTTCTTGGAGATGGTAAATGGAATTCGGAATCTAAAACTGGAGCGTTTCTTTGCATGATAAATCGGTACAAGAGCGCGTGGATTCCAATGGCTCCTATCATCACTCCTAAGAGTCTCCAATCCCACTGCCCAAAGATATCCAGAAAACCCCGAACGATTTTAGGCTGGGTCATTCCACTTATGCCTAATCCTACGGCAAAGATGAGTCCACTTACAAAGGCGACGAGATTTTTCATAGTGGGCCTCGCAGAAGCTTAAAAAGCAAGACGCCTGCGACTCCAGAGATAATGAAAGTTCCAGTTGCAATTAATGATCGGATTGAAAAGCGAGAAATACCGCAAACTCCATGGCCTGAGGTGCAACCAGACCCCATGAGAGTACCTACTCCTACTAAAAACCCTGCTAGTATATAGTCCAAGGTCTCAGCATGTGAAAGTATTTGAAAAGCATCTGGCTTAAATAATTGAATAATGACTCCTCCACATAGGAGACCAATCAAGAACGCCATTCTCCAAAGTTTTCCAGAAGACTCTTTTTTTAGTATTTCACCCAAGATGCCGCTGATTCCAGTGACTCTCCCATTGAAAAGAAGCATCAGTGAAGCTGCACTACCAATTAAAACACCACCCCAAATCGCATCCATGATAAAACCCTCATTTAATACATTACATAATTATAATATTAGTATATACTCAAGTCAAGGAGCGTGTATGGAATGGAAAGAGATGCAGAATAAGTGTGAGGATATCTCATCACTCTTAAAACATTTTTCTCACCCCCAGAGACTCCTCATCCTGTGCTTCTTGAGCGACGGCGAAAAACAGGTCACAGACATTTATGAAGCCGTCGGATTATCGCAAAGTCAGACGTCCCAGTTTCTTAAAAGAATGCAGGCTGAAGGCTTACTGAGTGTTCGTCGTGAAAAAAATTTTTCCTTCTATGCGATTTCCAATCCAGACGTAAAAAAAATACTTAAATCAATGCAGAAGATCTTTTGTCGTTAAAGTCCGTTTGCGCTTTCTTTTTAATATCTTGATCAATTCCACTAATGTGACAGGTATCATTGCTAGTAAGAGGAGAATACCGTTCTCGCCGATTGAGATTGTTCGAACCTGAAAAATCTTTTGAAAAAAAAGAAAGTAGGAAAGACCAATTTGCAGGCCAATTGGCACCAGGACGGAGGCCAGATGCCATGGGTTTATCGCCAATTCAAAATAGGTTTTATTCTCACTCCGGCAAGAAAACGACCGAAAAAGGCAGAGGTAAACGAGCAAATTGAAGACATAACTTCTTCCTGTAATTGGGTCTGAAGTTTTGAGCGCCAGATAGTAAACTGACAAACTAATGACAATCATCAGGAATGCTACGATATAAAGTTCGCGCATAAATTTCTTATCAAAAAAAGAATCCGGTGAGGGGCCCAGACTTGTTTGGAGAAAATCTTTTGCAACAGGCTCAGCTGCGAGTGCTAAAGAGGGCGGACCATCGGTAACGAGGTTAAGCCACAAAAGACTTATCGGATTAAGCGGCATCGGTAATCCAATACTCACGGATCCCAGCACTATCAACATTTCGGCGAGATTTGTAGAAAGCAGATATTGAATTGTTCGTTTTATATTTCCAAAGATGGCGCGGCCCTCTTCAATCGCAGCTAAGATGGTGGATAAATTATCATCAATCAAAACCATCGCCGATGCTTGTCTAGCGACTTCAGTTCCTCCTTTGCCCATCGACACACCAATCGAGGCTCTCTTTAGCGCTGGAGCATCGTTAACTCCATCACCAGTCATTGCCACAATATGGCCATTGGACTGTAGTGCCTCGATGATTTTAAGTTTATGAGCTGGCGACACTCTGGCGAACACTGTCGTTTTCTCTACCTTGATTTTTAGTTCATGTTTTGAGAGCGAATTAAGTAAATCGCCTGTCATAACGTGCCCACTCACTCCTTTTTCGCAAATACCAACTTCATAAGCAATGGCCTCTGCGGTGACTGGATGGTCTCCAGTCATCATTACCACTTTTATTCCAGCGGTCTTGCAATCTCTAATCGCACGGACGGCATCTTCTTTGGGAGGATCAGCAATAGATATCAAACCCAGAAATTCAAAATGATTTTCAACCTCAACTTCGCTTAGATGAGAAAAATTTTGTTCGGTGGACTCTTTCCATGCTAAAGCAAGAATTCTGCGGCCCTTTTTTGAAAGTTCCAATACTGTCTTTTCCAGTTCTGTGTTTTGTTGTAATGAAAGCTGACATAAGGGCATGAGTGCTTCGGGAGCACCTTTGCAAAAAATCCTTATTTTGCCATTGTTCTTAACTGCTACGCTCATGCGCTTGCGAATACTCTCGAAGCTCCATTCATAGAGTCGAGGGCTCTCGGATCTTATCTTCCTGACTTCAACTTTATGGTCTTCTGCCAGGGATAGCAGGGCGAGTTCAGTCGTGTCCCCGGAGCCTCCGTTTTCTGAAGAAGCATTATTACAAAGAATGAGTGCCTGATAGATGAGTTCAGTGCCCTTAAAATTCTCTGAGAGAATAAGCTTGTTCTCAAGAGTGAAAATTTCCCGGACTCGCATTTCACCGGTGGTGAGGGTGCCCGTTTTATCCGTACAGATGATATCAGTCGATCCTAAGGTTTCCACTGCGGACATATTTCGGATAAGAGCGTTTCGTTTTGTCATTCGTCTTACTGCCAAGGTCAGCGCTAAAGACACAATTGTCGGAAGGCCCTCAGGAATCGCAGCAACCGCAAGACTTATTGCCGTCATGAAAATGGTAAACCAGTCTTGATTGTGAAGGATCCCAATCGCCGCGACGATGAGAATTAAGATGCCACAAATAAGGAGTAGTTTGTAGCTTACTTTTTCAAGGCGGATTTGCAGAGGTGTACTTGTTTCCTTCGTTGTGTTTAGGAGATTTGCGATCTGGCCTATTTCAGTTTGCATTCCAATAGCAGTGACGACTGCCTTTCCTGAACCCGAGCTGATCGCAGTGCCACCAAAAAGCATGTTGCTTCTTTCGGCGAGGATTGTTTCCTCTTTAAGATCGCCCGTTTTTTTTCCGACTGGTAGTGACTCTCCGGTTAGAGTAGACTCATTGGCCGTGAGTTGAGAAGCCTCGAATAGACGAGCGTCAGCGACAATATAGTCACCGGCTTCGATCTGAAGGATGTCGCCCGGAACAATATCAGCTGACTTAATCGTATGAATCTGCCCCTCACGAAGCACTCTTGCTCTTGGAACTGATAGTGTTCTTAAAGCAAGGATGGCCGTATTCGCTTTAGATTCCTGAAAGTAAGCAATGCTAACATTCAGAATAACTATGGCAAGGATGGCAATTGCATTAAGAATTTCACCAAAAGAAAATGAAAGGATCGTTGCGACGAGAAGTGTTAAAGACATGGGTGTTTTAAATTGTCGCAAGAGAATCGTCGCTCTACCTGCAGACTTTTTAGATATCAGAACATTCTTACCGAACTGGAGTCTAGCCGATCTCACCTGATCCTTTGAAAGTCCTGACGAAAGGTTTTTACCTAACTCCTTAATCAGTGAGGTTTGACTCTGGGCCCAAACCATGGGTGTCACAAGAGATTTAAAATCATGAAAGTTATTCCTCTTATTAATGTTCCTACTGAAGCTTTACAGGATATGAGAACGTTTTTTTTCAATTCTTCCTCAATTTTTCTTCATCCAGGTTTAAGTATTTCTAAGTTGGTAGACTGTTACCAAATTTGCTAAACTCATTGGCATGGGCAACACAATGATTATTTTAGTCATCTTTCTCCTCTCTCTCTCCTCCGCTTTTGCAAAGACCGTTAAATATGATCTAAGCATCAGTCGTGAATCAGTCAACGTTAGTGGAAAAACGAATGTCGACTTTGCTCTCCTCGTAAACCACTCAATCCCCGCCCCCACTCTAGTATTCACTGAAGGTGATGACGCCGAAATTGTCGTGCGAAACGATAGCAAAGAAGATGAGGTCTCCATTCATTGGCATGGTATTCTGCTTGATCCCTATATGGATGGTGTCCCCTATGTGAACACTCCTCCGATCTTTCAGGGTAAATCACATACGTTTAAATTCAAGCTACGTCAGCATGGGACCTACTGGTACCACTCGCACACAAATGTTCAGGAGCAGAAAGGAGTTTATGGGGCGATCGTGATTCATCCGAAGCATCCTGAAATAAAATACGACAAAGACCTCGTTGCGGTTGTGAGTGATTGGACAGATGAAAACCCGACACAAGTATTAAAAAATCTTCGTAAGGACGGAGAATACTATCTTTTTAAAAAGAGAACCATCAGATCTTTTTGGGGTGCTTTAAAGGCAAACTCTTTTGGGAATTATTTATATAATGAGATGACCCGAATGGGTGGAATGGATTTTTCCGATGTGGGCTACGATGCTTTTTTGATCAACGGAAGAAGAGAGTCTAACTTCAGTGATCTTAAAGCAGGAGAAAAGGTTCGAATCCGCGTGATTAATGCCTCAGCTTCTTCTTACTTTCACATCAGTATGGGAGGAGGGCCAATGACAGTCATCTCTGCTGATGGGATTGATGTAAAACCTGTGATGGCTAAAAAAATCCTCATCGGTATGGCGGAAACTTATGACATTCTTTATGAGGTACCTAAAAATCAAAGTGTTGAATTTAAAGCAACTGCGCAAGATGGTACTGGAGACGCATCTTTGTGGATTGGTGCTGGAGAAAGAATTCCGGCCGAAGTAATACCGAAGCCAGATCTCTATATGAAGATGAACATGGGATCCTTTTGGGACACTCTTACTTATGCGGGCTCATTTACTAAATCACCAATGTCGGGAATGGATCATTCGACAATGGATCACTCTTCGAAGGAGATGGACATGGACATGAGCTCCATGGATCATTCTAAAATGGATCACTCTGCCCATGGTCAAATGGACATGTCCGTGAAAACCTTAACAGTGAATGATCTGGAATCACAAAAACCAACAGCATTCGACAAATCGATCCCCTCCCATGATGTGAAGCTTATCTTGGATGGAGACATGGACCGCTACATTTGGCTCATCAATGGAAAGGCCATCTTCCAGGATCGAAACATCAACATCAGAGAAAATGAAGTCGTTCGTTTTACTTACGTGAACAACTCCATGATGCATCATCCGATGCATCTGCACGGACATTTCTTTAGGGTCATCAATAAAAATGGCGACCACTCACCCTTGAAACATACTGTGGATGTTCCCCCTCATTCAACTCGGACCATTGAGTTTTATACCAATGAGCCCGGCGAATGGATGCTTCATTGTCACAACCTCTACCACCTCAAAACAGGCATGGCGCGAGTGGTGAAATATTCAAGCTTCACACCCAATGCAGAAATGAAGGAATGGCAAAAAAAAGATCATCACATGCATGACCACCCTTATTACCGAGGCATGCTGGAGGCATCGACCAATCATTCTCAAGCGCAGTTAAATCTCATGGACACGTGGAATGAACTTGAACTGAGAACTGAGCTTCGAAATGATTTTGGCTGGCAAGGCGAAGGAGATGCGTTTTATAAAAGATGGATGACCAAATATATGGCCCTCATTGCCGGCGGAACTGTCGTTAAGAGATACGGGGCAGCGGTTATCGGGATTGATTATATCCTGCCTTACCGTTTTGATACTCACACACTTATTGATCACGAGGGAAGACTTCGCTTTGATCTGAATAGGCGCTTCCAGTGGACAGATGTGATTTATACAGATGCAGAATTTACGTTCAGACAGAAGCAGCCCTCGGAGTTTGAAATTTCCTTGATGTATCAAAAAAATTGGAGCTGGTCGGCGGGTTTGATGTTCACGGAGCATAGTGCAGGACTTGGTGGGCAATATAATTTCTAATCAATGAACTCCAACAACCCGCCGGCTCCCCATCGTTTGAACGCGCCAAGAAATACCAGTACTGATGAAAATATCAGAGATGCCGTGGTTATTTCCACCACCTCCATAAATGTCTAGCTGAATATCTTTAGTGGCAAGCCATGCAAGGCCTGTATCAGCAAAGACAGAAACAACTTCGCTTTGAGAATTTCCGTAGGTCTCTACAAAGGCACTCAATCTTTCGTGAACCGGAAAAGAGAGAATTGCCACATAAGTGTATTTTGGCTGAGTACTGTTTCCACTGTAATTGATTCCCCAATTTGTCCCCAAAGAAATACTCTCCGAAAGTGAGTGATTTGTAACAAAGAGTATGACTGGGGCGATGTCATGAGACTTATAGTCATTATCAACATTAGTTAACTTAAAACGAGTCTGAATTCCAAAACCTGGAATGAATCCTTCCGATTTTTCATTGATGTTAAAGCGAAACCCAAGTTGAAAATCACTAAGACCCGCTCTATCTTCTTTGTCAGGCTTTCGAGTTCTATCTTTTTGCCAATTGAGGTAAGAGTTGATTTCAAATTTTTCATCTAATCCGTATCGCAAGACATGATTGAAAGATTCAGACCTTTGTTGTGAACGACCATTTTGTGATTCGAGATCAAGTCCAGATTGAACTTGTAAATAACCAGTTCCAACCATATAGGGACCAATCGCGTGGCCAGGTCTGCCTGCTCTTATCGTTGGAT